>NZ_JBAGJZ010000031.1:0-103144 GCF_037034285.1 Streptomyces tyrfis
CTGGATGTGCGGTTCGTAGAACCGACGATATGGCACTCAGTACCCTCTGTAAAGGAACGCGGTGCCAGAAGAGGGGTTTTGGTGCTACGTTCCCCGCATGACTGACGCACGCAGACCCGCGAAGAAGGCCCCGATGCGGGAGGTGCTCGCCGAGGCCGCCTTCCAGCTGTTCCTGGAGCGGGGCTTCGAGCGGACCACGGTGGACGACATCGTGAGCCGGGCCGGGGTCGGGCGACGGTCGTTCTTCCGCTACTTCCCCTCGAAGGAGGACGCGGTCTTCCCGGACCACGAGCGCTGCCTCGCGGACATGACCGCGTTCCTGGCGGCGGTCGGGGACGCGGATCCGGTCGACGCGGTGTGCGACGCGGCCCGGTTGGTGCTGCGCATGTACGCGGCCAACCCCGAGTTTTCCGTCCAGCGCTACCGGCTCACCCGGGAGGTGCCCGGACTGCGCACCTATGAACTGTCCGTGGTGCGCCGGTACGAGCAGACGCTGGCCGGCTACCTCCGCGGCCGTTACGGCGAGGCGGAGGACGGCGCGCTCCGCGCCGAGGTGATCGCCGCGTCCGTGGTCGCCGCGCACAACAACGGGCTGCGGACCTGGCTGCGTTCGGGCGGCGAGGGGGACGCGGAGACGGCGGTGGACCACGCCCTCGGCCTGGTGCGACGGGTATGGGGGGGCGCGGCGGCCCCGGGCGCGTCGACCGCCCCGCCCGACGACGACGTGGTGGTGATGGTCGCCGCGAGGAGCACCCCGATGTGGCGCGTGGTGCAGCAGATCGAATCGGCCATCGGCCAGGCCTGACCGAACCGGCCTCGGGCCGGGGCCGACCGGGCCGGCCCGCGAGCCGGGGTGACGGCGCTCGCCGGCCGCGCCTCGGGCGCCCGCCGGGCGGGATCATGCCGGAGAAGACTCTTCTGGCACTGAGTGCCTTTACGGTTCTGCACTCAGTGCCTTATGGTGCGGACGCGCCGACGCGCACGCATGGCGCATCCGAGCCGAGCGCAAGGGGTCGAAGTGTCCCAGTCGTCGAATGACACCGTGCAGACGGAGCGTGAGGAAGCCGGCCTGCACTACCACCGCTGCCGCTGGTGCGGCACGGCCTCCTTCCGGAGGCTGCTGTGCCCGGTGTGCGCGTCGAGTGATCTGGAACCCGAACACAGCGCCGGTCTCGGCGTCGTCGTACGGTCCGCGGTCGTGCACCGCTACACGGACGACGCGCGCAATGAGTCCCTCGTCAGGCTCCCCGAAGGATTCGTCTTCCGCTGCCGTGTCGTGGGGGCCGCCCCGGAGCGGGTGCAGGTGGGCGCCAGGGTGCGCCCGCTGTCCGGGGGCGGACCGGACACCGGCGAGGTGGTCTTCGAACTCTGCGAACCGCCGAGGAACGACGACTGGCTCTGAGCGGCCCGTCCGACGGCGGCCGCGGCGCGGGCCGGCGGAAGCGTGCGCACGCCGCCGTGCGCCGGCGTACACCGAGCGGCCACCTTCTCGCCATGACCGGTTGGCCGGTTCCGCGGCGGATCGTGATTGGCTGGGGCCATGATGGATGAACTTCTCACCGGTATCACCGGAATCGCGGGAACCTCCGGAATCGCCGGGGACACCGGAATCGCGGGGGACATCGGCAGCGCCGGGCTCGCCGGACGGCTCACCGCCGTGGACGCGGCGATACGGGCGGCGGCGGCCGCCGAGATCATGCCTCGCCACCGGCAGCTCGCCGCCCACGAGATCGTCGAGAAGAACGGCCCGCACGACCTCGTCACCACCGCCGACCGCCTGGCCGAGGAACACCTCACCGCCTCCCTGACCGGCATCCTGCCCGGCTCCGTGGTGGTCGGGGAGGAGGCGGTCCACGCCGATCCCGCGGTGTACGACGCGCTGCGCGGCGACGCGCCGGTGTGGATCGTCGACCCGGTCGACGGCACCCGCCAGTTCGTGCACGGCGAGCCGGGGTTCTGCACCCTGGTCGCCCTGGCCCACCACGGTGAGCTCCTCGCCTCCTGGACCTACGCCCCGGCCCTGGACCAGATGGCCGTCGCGGTCCGCGGCGGGGGCGCGGCACTGAACGGGGAGCCGATACGGTCCGGCGCGCCCGCGACCGGCGCCGTCCTGACCGTGGCCACGTCGCACCCCGACTTCACCACCGACGCGCAGAAGCGGACGCTGCTGGGGCTGCGCACCGACGGCTTCGCCGCCCGGCCCTGTGGTTCGGCCGGCCTCGAATACCTCGCCGTCGCACGCGGCGAACTGGACGCCGTCGCCTTCACCTGGGAGTACGCCTGGGACCACGCGGCCGGTCTGCTGCTGGTCACCGAGGCGGGCGGCGCCCAGGCCACCGTCGCCGGCGCCCCGTTCCGCGTCGCCGGGGGCAACGCCCTGCCGTTCACGGCGGCCCGTGACGCCGCGACCGCCGAGCGGGTCCTGGAGGCCCTGCGGAACGGGGCCTGACCGGGATCGCCACCGGCCGCACCCGCCCGGCGCGGCCGTGGCCCCGGGGCCCGCGGTCCGTCGCCGGACAGCACCCGCGAGGGGGCGGCCCCGGCCGCCGGGCGGCGGCCGTCAGGTCCCCGGGCCCCGCGGACGTCACGCCCCGTCGCCGCCGTCGCCCGCCGCGAGGACCGACCGGACGTCGCGCACCAGCTCCGCGGCCCGCTCCACCGCCGCCGCGTCCAGGAGTCTCAGCGCCTCGCCGGCCCGCGCGGCGAATCCCTCGGGCGTGTCCGGCAGGGCGTCCGCCGCGGCCAGCGCGCCCTTCTCGTTCAGGCACCACACGCGGTGGTGGGCGTGGAGCGACTGGGCGAGGACGCCGAACGCGCGCGACAGGCACAGGGAGACGTGGAGCGCGTCCCCGCCGGACGCCGACTTGCGGGCGTTCGCCACCAGGAACTCGGCCTCCCACGAGGCTTCCGCCAACGCCGTGCGCAAGGGCTCCGGATAGACGGCGGTCTCCCGCTGAAGCCCCGTCAGCTCCCCTTGCGGATCGGCGAGTACGTGACAGAGCGCGACCTCGCCCGGGTAGGCGGGGGACCAGAAACCGAGCGGATGCCCCGCCTGCACTCCCACCTCGTACCGGCCGGCGCGGCAGTCCGACCACACCGCCTCCACCCGGTCCAGATCGCGCAGGATCCAGTCCACCGGCGCGTCGTCCACCCGCAGCCAGGCCCCGCCGTTCACCCAGGGCCCCCAGCCGCCGGGCCCCGCGACCTCCGCGGGCGCGCCCTGGACCTCGGCGGCCAGCGCGGTCAGCGCGGCCGTGTCGGGGACGCCGCGGTAGTAGAGGCCCAGATCCCAGTCCGAGTCCGGGCGGTGCGTGCCGCGGGCCCGGCTGCCGCCCAGGGAGACCGCCCGGATGCCGGGCACCGAGACGAGCCGGGAGGCCAGGTCCGCGATCCGGGCGGGCACGGCCGGGGCGGTCCGCGCCGTCGGAGCCCGCCGGGCGGGGGAGTTCGGTGTGTTCATGGTGCCGTGACCCTACCCACGGCCGCGCCGTCGGCGCCTCGGAATATCCTGGTGTCCTGGCCGTCGGCTGACAAAGGAGTCCGAAGGTGACGTCGATGCTCGATGCCGTCGTCGTGGGGGCGGGGCCCAATGGACTGACCGCCGCGGCCGAACTGGCCCGGAGAGGCCTCGCCGTGGAGGTCTTCGAGGCGGCCGGCACCGTCGGAGGCGGCGCCCGCACGGAAGAGCTCACCCTGCCGGGCTTTCGCCACGATCCCTGTTCCGCCGTCCATCCGCTGGGCATCGGCTCGCCCGCGTTCACCGCCATGCCGCTCGCCCGGCACGGCCTGGAGTGGCTCCAGCCCGAGCTGGCGCTCGCCCACCCGTTCCCGGACGGGACGGCCGCGCTGCTCACCCGGTCGGTGGGGGAGAGCGCCATGTCGCTGGGCGCCCAGGACGCCGGGGCGTACCGCAGGCTCGTCGCCCCGTACCTCGGCCACTGGGACACCCTCGCCGCGGACTTCCTGCGCACCCCGTGGGACGGGCTGCCGCGCGACCCGTACCGCTGGGTGCGTTTCGGCCTCGACGCGCTCCAGCCCGCGACGCTGCTCGCCCGCCGCTTCCGGGGCGCGAAGGCGCGGGGGCTGATCGCCGGGCTCGCCGCCCACGCCATCGCGCCCGTCAGCGGGGTCGCCACCGGCGGAATCGCGCTGCTCTTCGCCCTCGCCGCGCACGAGAAGGGCTGGCCGGTGCCGCGCGGCGGATCACAGGCCATCTCCGACGCCCTGGCCTCGTACGTCACCGAACAGGGCGGCACGATCCGCACCGGCATCGAGGTCAGGCGCCTCGACGAGCTCCCGCCCGCCCGGGCGTACGTCTTCGACACCTCGCCCACCGCCCTCGCCCGCATCGCCGGGCTGGGCCGCGCCTACAGCGGTTACCGCTACGGCGCCTCCTGCTTCAAGATCGACTACGCGCTGTCCGGGCCGGTGCCGTGGACCGCGCCGGAGGCCCGCCGGGCCGGCACGGTCCACCTCGGCCCCACGGCCGGCGAGATCGACGCCGCGCTGAGCGCCGCCGTCGAGGGCCGCGATCCCGGTGTGCCGTTCCTGATCACCGCGCAGCCCAGCCTGATCGACCCCTCGCGCGCGCCCGAGGGGCAGCACGTCTTCTGGGCGTACGGGCACGTCCCGGCGGGCTGGGAGGGCGACGCCACGGAGGTCATCGAGCGCCAACTGGAGCGCTTCGCCCCGGGGTTCCGCGATCTGGTGCTGGCCCGGGCGGTGGCCGGCCCGCCCCGGCTCGCGGCCCGCAACGCCAACTACGTCGGCGGTGACATCGCCTGCGGCGCGTTCGCCGGACTCCAGACGGTGATCCGGCCCAGACTCGCCCGCGTCCCCTACGCCACCGCGCATCCGGCCGTCTTCCTGTGCTCCTCGGCGACCCCGCCCGGCCCGGGAGTGCACGGCATGTCCGGCCACCACGCGGCGAAGGCGGTCTGGCGGCGGCTGCGGTCGGCGTCCTGACCGGCCGTCGGTCCCGGGCGCGGGTCCTCGCGGCGGGCCGGCGGTTCGCGCGTCAGGCCGGGGAGTGCGGCAGGGCGAGGAAGCGGTTCTCCTCCACGACTCGGTAGCCCGCGCTCGTGTACAGGTTCATCGCCACCTCGTTGCCGCCCCACACGGTGAACATCAACGCCGCGTCGCCGGCCGCGAGCGCGGCCCGTTCGCCGGCCGTCATCGCCGCCCGGCCGTACCCCTTGCCGCGC
The DNA here is from genome assembly GCF_037034285.1 of Streptomyces tyrfis. NCBI lineage: Bacteria > Bacillati > Actinomycetota > Actinomycetes > Kitasatosporales > Streptomycetaceae > Streptomyces > Streptomyces tyrfis. The sequence continues at coordinate 5,205 of NZ_JBAGJZ010000031.1, forward strand.
TGCCGCTCCTCGATGTGCAGCGAATAGCCGTAGGTGACCCCGGGGAGGTGACCGTGCCTCAGCCAGCCGGTGCCGATCGGCTCACCGCCCGCCTCCAGCACCAGGAACGTGTTCTCGGGCGTCGTCAGGCCCTCGGGCAGCAGCTTCGCGAAGTCGTGGTCGGACTTGCGCGCGGCCTCCTCTGCGCCCAGCGCCCCGGCCCGGACGATGCCCTGTGCGTAGGAGTCCTTCTCCGAGGCGAGCCATTCCGGGTACTCGTCCCGCGTCATGGGTCGCGCGGTGACGCCGTCGAGCGGTTTTGGCGGGGAGGCGACCGGCCGCGCCCTGACCTGGCCCTGCACGGTGTAGTCGTCGAAGGTTCCGGCGGCGGGCCCGGTGAGCCGCACGTCGACGCGGCGCGCGCCGCGCTCCGCGCACCACCTCTCGGCCCAGTCCCGGGCGGCCCGTTCGTGCCCCCGTCCGGTGTGGGGCGCGTCGACGTGGAGGTCGCCGACGCGGCCCGCCGATGTACCGTGGTCGTCGGTCATGACCACGGCGACGTACCCGATCCGGCTCCCGCCGTCCGCGATCTCGGCGACGGCCCAGCCGCCGAAGCCGGCGCGGGCGTCCTCGACCATGCGCCGCGTCGCGGCCTCCCCGAGCCCGGCGGCCGTGTACGAGGCCCGCAGGCGCTCCTCGAAGTGCCGCTGCCATTCCGCGCTGTCGTCCAGGGTGCTGAATTCCGTCATCCGGCCACACTGCCACGCCGCTCGGGACCCGGGCGCGTGAATACGCGCCGTCGGTCCGCTCCCGGCCCGGGGGCCGTGCCCCGGGCGCGGCATCATGGGCGTATGAGCACACCTGGGCCCGGGGCCGTCACCGTCACGCTGGTACGCGGCGACATCACTCAGCAGTCCGTCGACGTCATCGTCAACGCGGCGAACTCCTCGCTGCTGGGCGGGGGCGGGGTCGACGGAGCGATCCACCGGCGAGGCGGCCCGGACATCCTGGCCGCCTGCCGCGCGTTGCGGGCCTCGCACTACGGGAAGGGCCTGCCCACCGGCCGGGCCGTGGCCACCACGGCGGGGAGGCTGGACGCCCGGTGGGTGGTGCACACGGTGGGGCCGGTCTGGAGCGGATCCGAGGACCGGTCCGCGCTCCTCGCCTCCTGCTACCGCGAATCGCTGCGTGTGGCGGCGGAGTTGGGGGCGCGGACGGTGGCGTTCCCCGCGATCTCCACGGGCGTCTACGGCTGGCCCATGGACGACGGGGCGCGCATCGCCGTCCGCACGGTCCTGGCGGAGGCCGTCGCGCCGGTCGAGGAGGTGCGGTTCGTGCTGTTCGACGCGCACGCGTACGCGCGGTTCGAAGAGGTGCTGTCCGCGCACGGCTGACCGGGGCGCCGGGCCCCGGGACCGGCCGTGCGCGGTCCGCGCTCCCGGCCCCGGGGACGTGCGCCCGGCGGCGGTCAGGGGACCGGGTCGAGGAACGAGTCGAACGGGGCCGGGAGCCGCTTCCACGCCTCCGGGCCCGCCGCGTACTCGGCGTCGGTCAGCAGGCACGAGTCGAGGAGCCCGGTCATCCCGTCCCGGTCGAGGCCGGGCGAGGTGAAGACGAGGTGCTGGCAGCGGTCGCCGTGCTCGGGGTGCCAGTCGAGCGCGGCCGCGGCCCTGCGGGCCGGGGGCACCAGGTCCCAGGCGGCGTCCGGCAGCGACGCCAGCCAGGGGCCGGCGGTCTCCACGCAGAGCGCACCCCCGGCCGAGTCCCAGGCCAGCAGGGTGTCGGGCCGGTCGGCGAGCCAGAACCGGCCCCGGCCGCGCATCGCCGCGCAGCACAGATCCTCCAGCGCCCGGTACAGCCGCTCGGGGTGGAAGGGACGACGGCGACGCCAGACGAGTGTGCCGACGCCGGCCTCGTCCGCGTCCTGCGGCAGCAGCGCACAGGCGGGATGCTGGGCGGCCGCGGCCGACTCCGCGTCGAAACCGGCGAAGGCCAGACGGGCGAGTTCCACCGACCCCGCCGTTCCCTGACGCGCCGTCGGGTGGAGCTGGGAGAGGAGCGCCCGGTCGGCCGCGTCGGCGGTTCCGTCACCGGCCAGGGCGAGCACCGGCGCGTACTCCAGCTGGCGCGCCCAGGTGTCGCCGACGGTCCGCCGGTCGTTCGCGGCCGCGGCGAGCCCGGCTTCCGCCAGGTCGTCACCGTTCCCGAGATACGCCGACACCAGCGCGGGGTCCACGGCGGTGACCACCTGGGCGAGTTCGAGCGTCCGACCGCCGTGCGCGACGACGGCCTCGGCCATCGCCCGGGGCTCGACGGAGTCCCACAGCTCGACGACCGCCGTCCCGGCGAGCCCGCCGGAGGCCAGCCGTTCCAGCTCGGGGACCAGGTCCGCCCGCAGCGCGCAGCAGGCGCAGCCGTCGACCAGCGGAAGGGCGGTGCGGGACAGTTCGCCCGACGCGTCCCGGAGGACGCGCCACACCCGGCCGTCGGCGGCGTCGGACAGATCGTGGTGCAGGGCGACGCTGCCGGGGACGGCGCGCAGCAGCCCGTCCACCGCCTCCCTGCGGGCGTCGGAGTGCAGCCCGGCGACGATCACGACGGGCAACCGGGCCTGGTTCGGCATCACTTCGCCTCGCGTCGGCCGTAACGGCGCTCGAACCGCTCGACGCGGCCGGCGGTGTCCAGCACCCGGGCGGTGCCGGTGTAGAAGGGGTGGCTCGCGGAGGAGATCTCGACGTCGACCACGGGGTAGGTGCGGCCGTCCTCCCATTCGACCGTCCGGTCCGAGGTCATGGTGGAGCGGGTGAGGAAGGCGGCGCCGGCCGCCTTGTCGCGGAAGACGACGGGGCCGTACGGGGGATGGATTCCCGGCTTCATGAGATGCCTTTCCGAGGCGGGGGAGTCGAGGGGAGTCGGAGGGATCGGAGGATCGGGTGGTCAGCGCTCTTCGCGGAAGTCGACGTGGGCGCGGGCGACCGGGTCGTACTTGCGCAGGACCATGCGTTCGGGGTCGTTCCGCCGGTTCTTGCGGGTGATGTAGGTGTAGCCGGTCCCCGCGGTGGACCGGAGCTTGACGACGGGGCGCAGTTCGTTGCGTGCCATGCCGCTACTATATGGCAATGATTCCCATGTTCATCAAGCGGCTCCGCCGCGGAAAGCAGGTGCCCCCGTGTCCGCCCACTGCCAGCTGACCGGCGCCCGGCCGGGCTTCGGCAACCACATCTCCCACTCGCACCGGCGCACCTCGCGCCGCTTCGACCCCAACATCCAGCGCAAGCGGTACTGGCTGCCGAGCGAGGGCCGGCACATCCGGCTGACGCTCAGCGCCAAGGCGATCAGGACCATCGACGGCATCGGCATCGAGGCCGCCGTCGCCCGCATCCGGGCCAGGGGAGAGAGGATCTGATGGCGAAGAAGAGCAAGATCGCGAAAAACGAGAGGCGCAAGGCGGTCGTCGCGCGCCACGCCGCCCGCCGGGCCGAACTGAAGGAGATCCTCCGGCGGCCGTCCAGCACGGACGCCGAACGCCGCGCGGCGGCGGACGAGTTGCGGCGCCAGCCGCGTGACGCGAGCGCCACCCGGGTGCGCAACCGCGACGCGGTGGACGGACGTCCGCGCGGCCATCTGCGGAAGTTCGGGCTCTCCCGCGTACGCCTCCGCGAGCAGGCGCACGCCGGGCTGCTGCCCGGGGTCACCAAGTCCTCGTGGTGAGCGGGTAGTCCACGCGGCGGCGGCCGGACGTCCGGGGCCGGAGGCGGGACGGTCCCGCCCGGCGCGGGACGACGCGGTACGCGCTCCGGCCGCCGCCCGGGCCGGACGCGGGCCGGTTCCCCGCCGGCCCGACGCGCTCCGACGCCGCCGCGTACCGTCCCGCCTCCGGGCTGACAGGATCTGCGGGTGCTTCGAAACCGTGGTGGTGTCGTCCTCTCCGTCGTGGGGGCGTTGTACGGACTGTCGGCGACGGGGGACCAGTTGGCGCTCGTCGCGCTGACGCTCCGGCTGCACGACCAGGGGCGGTCGGGCCTCGCGATATCGGCCCTCGTCGTCGCGGGCGTGCTGCCGCTCGTGGTGGTCGGCCCGCTGGCCGCGCCCCTGGTCGACCGGGTGGAGAGCGGCCGTCTGATCGTCGTGGTGACGGCCCTCCAGGCCGTGACCGCCCTGGGGCTGGCAGTCGTCACCGATGTGGCCGCCACCCTCGGGCTGCTGGTGCTGCTCGGCGCGGGACTGGCCGTGGTCTCTCCCGCGCTGCTGCTCCTGGTCCCGGAGATCGTCGGCGAGGAGCACACCGCCCGGGGCTATGCCCGGCTGGAGGCGTTCCGCTCGGCCGGGAACGTGGTGGGGCCCGCGCTCGCCGGCGTTCTCGTCGCGGCCTTCGACGACCGCGTCGCCCTGGCGTGCGACGCGGCGACGTTCGCCGTCATGGCAGCCGCCTTCCTCGCGCTGCGGGTCCGGCGTCGCCCCCTGGCCGGCGCCCGCGCCGACTGGATGGCCCAGGTGCGCGAGGGGGCCGGCGTGCTGGGTGCGGACCGGCTGCTGCGCGCCGCGATCCCGGCGCTCTGCGCGGCCATCCTGTTCACCGCCGTGCTGAGCGTGGCACGGGTGTTCTTCGTCCGTGACGAGCTCGGGGCGTCCGACACGGGGTACGGCGTCCTCGTCACCGCGCACACCGCCGGCATGCTCCTCACCGCCGCGCTGATCGCTCCCCGGATCCCTCTGAGATGGCAGCCGCGCGTCCTCGTGGGGTCCGGGACGCTCATGGGACTGGCGCTCACCGTGAGCGCGGGCGTTCCGGTGTTCGCGGTCTCCCTGGCGGCCTTCGTGTTCACCGGCGTCGCCAACTCCCTTCAGGGGCTGGCCATCCGCAACCTGATCCACGCCCGGGTGCCGGCCCGGGTGCGCGGCCGGGCCTTCGCGTCCTCCGGGGCCGCGCTCAACGGCGCCAACCTCGCCGGAACCGCGCTCGGCGGTCCGGCGGTGACCCTGCTCGGCGGGGCCGGGGCGCTGGCCCTGGCGGGCGTCGGCACCCTGCTCGTGAGCGTGGCCGGGGCCCCGGCGCTCTGGCGCGGGCGCGGCGAGTCCGCCAGGCGCCTCGCCGCCGATCCGGCGCGGCCCGTCGGACCCGCGCCCGACTGACCCCGAGCGCCGGGGCCCCGAGCGCCGGGGAGCGGGACGGCGCTTGGGAGGGGAGCAACGTGGGGAGCAGAGACCGGGGGCAGAAGAGACCGGAGCGGGAGGGAGGGCAGGGCGCGTGCGAGGGACGTGCGACCCTCTCCGGTTCCCCGCGCCACGGCTCCCGCTCCGGGCTCCCGCATTCCCGGCTCCCGCACTCCCACGGTCCGGCTCCAGCTCCCGGAACCCATGGACAGCTCCCGGAACCCATGGACAAGGGACGCGGAGAAGCCCAGGCAGTGCGAGGTCGATGTCGGATTCTCGCCAGCCCGGCAGCATCCAGTGGCCCATGCTGGAGACATGCATACCGACACCGAGCGCTGCGTGCGGGCCGTGCGGTCGAAGGACGCACGCTTCGACGGCTGGTTCTTCACGGCGGTTCTCACCACCCGGATCTACTGCCGCCCCAGCTGCCCCGTCGTGCCGCCCAAGGTCGAGAACATGACCTTCTACCCCAGCGCGGCCGCCTGCCAGCAGGCCGGGTTCCGGGCCTGCAAGCGATGCCGGCCCGACACCAGCCCGGGCTCACCGGAGTGGAACGCCCGCGCCGACTCCGTCGCCCGTGCGATGCGCCTGATCCGGGACGGCGTCGTCGACCGCGAGGGCGTCCCCGGGCTCGCGGCCCGGCTGGGCTACTCCGCCCGGCAGATCGAACGCCAGCTGCTGGCCGAACTGGGGGCGGGGCCGCTCGCCCTGGCCCGCGCCCAGCGCGCCCAGACCGCACGCCTGCTCATCGAGACCACCGCGCTGCCGCTGGCCGAAGTCGCCTTCGCCGCCGGATTCTCCTCGATCCGCACCTTCAACGACACCGTGCGCGAGGTCTTCGCGCTGGCCCCGGGCGAGCTGCGCGCCCGTGCCGGCCGGTCCCCGGCGCCGGCGCCCGTCCCCGGCGCGATCGCGCTGCGTCTGCCGTACCGGGCCCCGCTCAACCCCTCCAACCTCTTCGGGCACCTCGCCGCGACCGCGGTCCCCGGCGTCGAGGAGTGGCGCGACGGCGCCTACCGCCGCACGCTCGCCCTCCCGCACGGGCACGGCGTCGTCTCCCTCGCCCCGCGCCCCGACCACATCGCCTGCCGACTGCACCTCACCGACCCGCGCGACCTCACCCTCGCCATCAGCCGCTGCCGCTGGCTGCTCGACCTGGACGCCGACCCGGTCGCCGTCGACGGACAACTGCGCGCCGACCCGCTGCTGGCGCCCCTGGTCGACACGGCTCCGGGACGCCGGGTGCCGCGAACCGTCGACGGCTCGGAGTTCGCCGTACGCGCGGTGCTCGGCCAGCAGGTGTCGACGGCGGCCGCCCGCACCCACGCGGCCCGTCTCGTCTCCGCGCACGGCGTCCCCGTCGACGACCCGGAGGGCGGCGGTCTCACCCACCTGTTCCCGACCCCGGACGCGCTCGCCGGACTCGACCCCGAGCGGCTCGCCCTGCCCCGCAGTCGCCGCACCACGCTCACCACCCTCGTCGGCGCGCTCGCGGACGGTACGCTCGGGCTCGGCACCGACGCCGACTGGGAGCGGACCCGGAGCGAACTCGCCGCCCTCCCCGGCTTCGGCCCCTGGACCGTAGAGGTGATCGCGATGCGCGCGCTCGGCGACCCGGACGCCTTCCTCCCCACCGACCTCGGCGTCCGCCGCGCCGCCGCGGAACTCGGCCTCCCGTCGACGCCCGCCGCGCTCACCGCCCGCGCGGCGGCCTGGCGGCCCTGGCGGGCGTACGCGGTCCAGTACCTGTGGACCGTCGACGACCACCCCATCAACCACCTGCCCGCATGAACCAGTTGGGACGTTCCCCCATGAGCACCACAGACACACGGGACACACTGCGGCGGCACACCGTCGTCGACAGTCCGTACGGTCCGCTGACCCTCGTCGCCACCGACGGCGTCCTGTCGGGCCTCTACATGACCGGCCAGCGCCACCGCCCGCCCGAGGAGACCTTCGGCGAGCCGGACCCACGCCCCTTCGCGGCGGCGATCCGCCAGCTGGAGGCGTACTTCGCAGGCGAACTGCGCGAGTTCGACCTGCCGTTGCGCCTGGACGGCACCCCGTTCCAGCGCAGCGTCTGGGCGCAGCTCCAGCGGATCCCGTACGGCGAGACCCGTTCGTACGGCGAACTGGCCGAGAACCTCGGGAAGCCGGGGGCCTCGCGCGCGGTGGGCCTCGCCAACGGCAAGAACCCGGTGGGCATCATCGTCCCCTGCCATCGCGTGATCGGCGCCTCCGGAAGCCTCACGGGCTACGGCGGCGGGCTCGACCGCAAGCAGCGGCTGCTGGCCTTCGAAAGGGGCGGGCGCGAGGACGCCCCGGCACTGTTCTGACATCTGACACCCGACACCTGGCGTCCGACCCTGACCTCGTCGGCACGGACGACGGGTGGCGGACGACGGGTCGCGGGGCGCGGGCGCCGGGCCGGGCCGGGAACGGTACGGGCCCGGACCCGACGCGACGCCGGGCGCCGATCAGAGCAGGATCTCCACCACGGTCCAGACCGCCAGCCCCAGCATGCAGAGGCCGCCGATCCGCTGCACCGTCTTGAGCGGCACCCGCTTCGCGATGAACTGCCCGGCCAGCAGGGCCAGCGCCGAGACCGACATCAGCGCGGCCGCGGAACCGATCGCCGTGGACCAGGTGCCGTTGCTCGCGGCGAGGTTGGCCGTGGTGATCTGCGTCAGGTCGCCCCACTCGCTGATGAAGACCGCCATGAACGCGGTCGAGTACACCGGCCAGAACCCGGTCACGGTCCTGCTGCCGGCCTCCTCCTCGTCGTCTCCGCCACCGGCGCGCAGCAGCATGAACGCCCCGAACGCGAACAGGGCGGCCGAGACGATCTTGACGATCCAGCCCGGCAGCAGCCCGATCAGGCTGCCCGCTCCGACGGCGATCGCGACATGCACGATGAACGCCGACGACGTACCGAACCAGACGTACAGCGGACGCATGCGGGTGCCCATGGCGAGGGACGCGAACATCGTCTTGTCGGGCAGTTCGGCGAGGAAGATCAGCCCGAAGGCGGTGATGATCGCCAGGGGGTCGAGGTGCATTCCGGGTGGCTTTCTGTGAGAGCCGGGCCCCGGGCCTTCGCGAAGCGCCACGCGGGCTTTCCGGAGACCACTCGGCCCGGCACGACGTCGGCACCCGCGGGGCGCGGGCGCGTCATACCTGACCGAAGGTCTCGCCCGCCCGTGGAATCCACGGGCCCGGCCACCGGGAATCCGAGGATTCCAGTGTGTCGACGACCGGTTCGCGGGGCTACTCCCCTTCGCAGCCGCCCACTGTACCCCACCGGCCGTCGGGGAGCACGGGTGTTCGATCGGACGGTGGCGCCGGTACAGTCCCCGTTGATCACCGAGTCGTCCCCGGAGGCGTCCCCGCATGAGCCCGCGCACCCGCGAGCCCGTCCCCGGCCGGGGCGCGCCCCGGCCCACCGTCAGCGTCTGCCGCGGCTGCTGCTGCGGTACGCCGAAGATCCCGGACGTGGACCACGCCGGCCAGCTCGCCGGGCTGCGCCGGGAGCTCGCGGAGGCGGCCGCGGTCCGCGTCGTGGACTGCCTGGACGCCTGCGAACAGGCCGATGTCGTCGTCGTGCAGCCCTCGGCGCGCGGGCGCGCGGCCGGCGGACGCCCGGTCTGGCTCGGGCTCGTCAACGACCCGGACGCGGTGTCCGACATCGCCGCCTGGGTGAGGGCGGGCGGGCCGGGACTGGCGGACCCGCCCGAGATCCTCGACCTGTACGCGTTCCGCCCCTCGCGCCGGGTGCGGCGGGAGCTGGAGGGCTGAGCCCCGCCGGGGGAGGACCGGGGCCGCGGGCGCGGCCGGTCAGTCCCGGGGACGCGCGTCCCCGTCCGCTCCCGGCCCCGGGGCCAGCCGGCGCAGCAGCGCGGGGAGCGCCGTTCCGATCGGTTCGCGGATGATCTCCTCGGCCAGCTCGTCGTACGGCGTGGGCTCGGCGTTCACCACGATCAGCCGCGCCCCGTGATCCACCGCGATCCCGGCCAGCGAGGCGGCGGGCTGCACCTGGAGCGTCGTGCCGACCGCGATGAACACCTCGCACGCCTTGGCGACCGCCATCGCCTGGCCCAGCACCACCGGGTCGAGCCGCTCGCCGAACATGATCGTGGCCGACTTCAGGATGCCGCCGCAGACCGCGCACGGCGGATCGGCCTCGCCCGCCTCGACCCGGGCCAGGGCGTCGGCCATCGGGGAGCGCGCGTGGCAGCGGGTGCAGACCACCTCGCGCGCCGTCCCGTGCAGCTCCAGGACCTTGCGGGCGGGGAGGCCGGCCGACTGGTGCAGCCCGTCGACGTTCTGCGTGATCACGCGCACCGGTGTGCCGGAACGTTCCAGCTCCGCGACCGCCCGGTGGGCCGCGTTCGGCTCGGCGTTCCAGGTCGCGCTGGTGCGGCGCATCTGCCAGGAACGCCGGCGGATGTCCGGGTCCGCCATGTAGAAGTCGTAGGTGACGAGCTTCTCGGCCTCCGGGTCCTTGCGCCAGAGGCCCTGGGGCCCGCGGTAGTCGGGAATGCCGGAATCCGTGGAAATGCCGGCGCCGCTCAGGATCGCGACGAGAGTCATGGTCACGAGCGTAGGCGCGGCCCGGCGACCCCCGCGAGGCCATTTCGCCCGGCGCCCCGGTCCTCGGACGGGGCGCCGGACCGCGACGCGCGCCCGGCGGGGTCCACCGGGCTGAACGGCGACGGGACGCGGCCCGTCCAGGTGTTCAGCCCGGCGCGGGCGGTCTGCCGGATGACGCCGCCGTCCTGAACGGCGCCGCTCCGCGCGACGTAGAACCGTCCGTCGTCCAGCGACACCAGCCCGTACTGGCCGTACTGTCCCGGCGCAGGCCAGCCGTACGTGCCGGTCGCCGCGTCGTGCGCGCCCGCGCGCAGCAGGGGGAGCAGCAGCCCGCGTTCCGGGGCCCGTTGGCCGCGCACCAGGCCGAGCACCGGCTTGCGCGCGCCGTCGACGGCGAACAGCGAATAGTGGGGGAAGCCGGGCTTGGCGCCCCGGTAGACGGCCATCAGCCAGTTGCCGCTGTGCCCGTCGTACTCCAGGTTCTGCACGCCGTACGTGGTGTTGCCGGTGTACGCGAAGAACTTGCCGTCGACCCGGTCCGGGCCGCTGGTGTGCGGGGCCGATTCGGACAGCGGGCGCTCATGGCTCTTCCACCGGGCGACGTCGTACTGGAGCAGCACCTGGTGGTCGTTGTCCGTGCGGCTGTCGTCGGCGTACACGCCGTAGGCGACCGTCAGCCTCCGCTCGGCCCCCGCGCCGCTCCGGTCGCCGAAGGCCGGACCGAACGCGACGCCGTCGATGCCGCTGCAGCCGTAGCGGTGGTCGGGGGTGTCGGCGGTGTCGCCGTCGAACACGCCGTCGCCGTTCATGTCGGCGGTGAAGTCCTTCACGACCTCCTTGAGGTAGACGGTCGAGACGACCCCCGTCGACTGGGCGTCCATCCCCATCCGGGTGATGCGGTCCGCGTCGAGGATCGCGATGTAGAAGGAGTTCGCCTGCTTGTACTCCAGCGAGCCGTACACCCGGCCGTCCCGCTCGTCGAAGTCCAGATCGCCGAGGTGGCCGGTGAACCCGGTGACCGAGCCGACCGGGTTGCCCCGGAGGTCGGTCTTGACCAGCAGATCGGTCATCGAGAAGTACATGAAGCCCTTGCGGCGGTCGATGGCCATGCCCTGGACATGGCCCGACTCCCAGGCCCCGCCGTCGACCGAGACCGGCAGGTCGTGTCCTTCGGCCGGAGCCGGAGCCGGAGCCGGAGCCGGAGTCGGAGCCATAGCCGGAGCCGAGGCCGCGGCCGGCCGTGCGGTCGCCGTCGGAGCCGTCATGACGACCGCCGTACAGGCGGCCACCGCGACGACCCACGCCGGCAGCCCGTCGAACCGTCCCGTGCGCTTGTGCATACGTCCCTCCGCTGTCGTGGAGTTCGGATGATGCAGGCCGAGGGCGCACCGGAGGCGACGCACACGTGAAGAGACAGATGTGCGAAGGGGCGGGGCCGGTCCGCCGACGGGCGCGAGGGGCGCGGGCGACGCGCGTGCGCACCGCGCGACGGACTCAGCAGGAAGACGCGGGAGTCACGGTGACGGACGGATGGGCTTCGCCGGAGCCGGGGACGGACCGGGTGATCCGGTAGCACTGGCCGACCGTTCCGTCGTGGCTGGAGATCAGGACGGAGACCGCCGCCGTGCCGTCTTCCCGCACCACGCTCCTGACGGTGAAGGTACGAAGCGTTCCGGTGGGGTCGAGGGCCTGCTGCACTCCGGCGCGGGTCAGCTGGCGCACACCGATCCCCTCGATCCGCTTCCCGGCCAGCCGGGACAGGGAACCGACCTCCGTGGCAGGCCTGCACGCGTCGCCGTCCCGCGCGGTCACCCGGGGCGTCCACGCGTGGCCGTGCGGGCGGCTGTAGGTGAAGTCGAGGCACCGGCTCACCGCGTCGCTCCCTCCCCCGGGAAGGACCCCCACCGTCTCGTACACGACCCGCTTGGGCAGCCGGGCCGTGAACGCGTCGCGGGACGCGTCGTAGGCGATCAGCGGGGATCCGGTGTGCTCCCATATCACGCCGGTCAGCTCGTCCACATCGCTCGTGCGGCTCGCGTCGAGCGAACGGGCCGTGTCGTCCGCCGCGTCGCGGCCTTGCCGGAGGATCGACGACACGGCTTCTTGCCTGCGTTCGCCGTTGACCTTCCCGGCGTGCCAATCGGCGTAGCCCAGCCAGGAGAGGCCGGCCGCGAGGACGAGGACCAGCGCGATCAGCATGGTCAGGCAGCCGGTGGTCATGGAGCGGTTGATCCGCTCCATGACCACCGAACCGTCCTGGTCATCGTGTGGCACTAGGAGCCCTTGTATCCGATGTCGGCCAGTTTCTGGTCCATCACGGCGGCGTAGCCCGTGGTCCCGGCGTTCTTCGGGTGGAAGGACTCGAGGCTGAGGCAGATGTCGTCTCCCGGCGCGGGGATGCAGGGCAGCTGGTTGGCCGGGTCTCCGGAGTGGAAGTCGCCGTCGCCGTTGGGGCCTGCCACGATGCGATTGATCCACTCGGCGCTGTCACAGATCCCGTGGCCCTTGAACGAGGGGATCGGGTCGGCGAAGTCCACCTTGATGCCGCTCTTCTTCAGCTCGTCGACCTTGGCCTTCTGCTTGTCCCGCATGTAGTCGGCCAGGTAGTTCAGGGAGTCGAAGTCAGCTGTCAGACAAGGCTGGTCGCTGACGATGTGAGGGTAGCCCATGAGGACGATCTGCGCGTTCGGAGCGGCGAACCGGATCTGGCCGATCAGGTCTCCCGTGTCGGTGACCGCCTGGTCGGCGTTGCCCGTGTAGTCCTTCCTGTCGCACACCCCGATCACGTAGCAGTTCTTGACGGCATTGGTGAAGTTGTCGCCGTCGTTTCCGCCGATGGTCAGCATGACCAGGGTCGTGTCCGCACTGAGCACGCCCGAGTCGATCTGAGTCTTCTCGTGATAGTTCCCCATCAGGCCCCACGCCGTCGGGTTCCCCTCGGTCAGCTGCCATGTCTTCGCGCCGGAGCAGGTGACGTTCTGCAGGTCGGCGACCATGGAGTGGTTGTCGGAGAGCTGACCGAGGGGGGTCGCCTGGAACGGCAGGAGGACCTTGCGGGCCCATGAGTTGGCGCTGCGGCGGCAGGCGTTCCAGCGGCTGGTGCCGTGCGAGGTGTCGGACTCGGGCGAGTAGCTTCCCGATCCTTCCCCGGAGGAGTAGGAGTCGCCCATGGCGACCACCATGTGCTGCGGCTTGCCCGGCAGCTTCTGGAAGGCGACCGCGGTGTAGGCCACGTCCTCGTCGGCGGTGCCGTCGTCGGTGGTGTTGGTGAGTTCCACCCGGGGCGTCCCGGTGAAGTGGTAGACGCCGAGTTCGGCCCAGGTGTTCTTGCTGTAGTGGGTGTTGAGATAGCGCTCCCGGTCACCGCCGGCCACGCCGCGGATGGTGTAGTGGGCCTGCTGGGTGTGGGCGCCGGTGTCGGGCAGGTGCACGAACACCCGGGCCCAGCCGTCCAGGTTCTGGCCGAGGGTCCAGGTTCCCTTGACCGTCATGGGCCCCTGGTCGCCGCCGAGATGGGCGGAGTCGCGGGTGTGCGCGTACCAGAAGTGGCCGTCGTATCCGCCGCCTATCTGGTACAGGTCGCCCTTCGCCTCGTACTGCCCGAGACCGGGGCCGACCGAGCCGTCGGAGTAGAACGTGAACTCGAAGCTCCCGTCGTCCGTGCCGGTCGAACCGCACGAGCCGTAGGTGCTCGTGTTGTCGGGCACGGAGTGCACGACCAGCGCGCCATCGGGGAGCCCGCTGCTGTCGCAGACCGGGGTCCCGTACTGGAGCCTGGTGCCGCGGCCCGGTTCGGCGACCAGGGTCTGGTACTTGATGTTCTCGAAGCCGCAGGCGGTGGCGCAGTCGCTCTTCCAGGTGGCGTTGGACTCGTGCCACCAGTACTGGGTGTAGCAGGCCGCGTCGGGGCAGTCGGGCGGGTTGGCGGCGTCGCAGCCGTTCTTGCTGTTGCAGAACGTGTCGAGCGACGGCGAGACGTGGGCCCGGTTGTACGTCGCGCTGCCCGGGATCGTGTAGGGGTCGACCGTGCCGTTCCAGTAGGCGGGGCGGAAGCCGGCGGAGGAGAAGCCGGACTCGCCGGGCCAGTCCTGGCGGCCGGAGGTGGCGTAGGAGTGGCCGGTGTCGATGGACCAGGCGGCCCAGCCCATCACCTTCTCCTCGTACGGCCACTTCTGAGGCTGGGCGGCGTCCTTGGCGGCGTTCGGGTTGACGTCGGTGTTCATGAAGCTCGACCGGGAGGCGGGATACGCGGGGTTGGCGGGGTTGTTGTACCAGCCGAGACCCCAGTTCCCGTTGGCGCCCGCGTCCGCCTTCTTGTTGAAGCCGAGGTTGTAGTTCCACAGAGCGGCGAACCAGTTCTCGACCCGGGACGGATCGTCGTTGTTGACGGTGATGGTCTGTCCCGACTCGTGGATCTCGTTCCACTTGTCCGCGAGGATGTACAGGGAGGCGGCGACGTTCACGGAGTAGTCCAGGGCGACCGCGCGCTGGGTGGCCGGGGGCAGGGCCGTCTCGCCCTCCTTCTCGTGCCCCGCGAGCCGCATCCCGTCGGTGACCTGCCCCACGCCGTAACCGCAGTCGGAGTTCGCCCAGTGGATCTTCCAGTACGCGGCCGGGTCGTCGCCCTTGTGGCCGTAGAAACCGGCGTAGGAGGCCAGCGGGCTGCCCATCTGGCCGGGGATCGCTCCCGGTTCGGCTTGCCACAGGTTCGACTCCTGCGCCATCACGCCGAGCAGCACGTTCGCCGGGATGCGGCCGCCGCCGGTCAGCGACGGGCGGGGGAAGAGGCCCTGCGGGTCGATGGTGCCGAGCCCGATCTGGCCGCGCCAGTCGCCCTGTGTGATCCAGTTCGAGCGCAGTTCACCGCGTACGGCCATGTCGACCGCCCACTCGACCTGGTTCGGGGTGGGCTGCAGGGCCTGGGAGCCCACGTCGTTGCGGGGCACCGAGCACCAGCGGTCGGTGTCGACCGGGTCGTGGGCCCGGGAATCGGCGTCGGCGCCGGTGAGGGCGGCGGGTGCGGCGTCGGTGAGCGCGGGGGAGACGGAGGCGCTTCCCGCATCGGCCGTGGCCGGTGCCACCGACTGGGTGAGCTTCTCCCCGGTGGTGGTGGCGGTGGACGTCACCGTGGTCGGCTCGTCGCCGGCCACGGTGTCCGGCGCGCCCGCCACGGTGTCCTCCGGTCCCGGGCCGCTCTTCGTGAAGTTCTGGCCCGCGTCCTTGATCCGGGACAGGCCGCGGCGGACGCCGGGGGTGAGCACGGGGTCGACCGCGAGGCGTCCCAGGGTGGACACATCCGTCTCCGCGGGGGCGTCGAGACGCGTGACCCCCGTGTCCTTGAGGCGCGTGGTGGACGGTTCGCCGGTGAGGAACACCCGCCCCTCGACTCCTTGACGCAGGCCGAGGTCGCCGAGCTCGCCGGAGACGATCACGGACGGCTTGCCGTGCCCGCGCCACAGCTTGGCGTGCGCGGTGGAGCCGCCCTGGTGGTCGAGGAAGGCGATGTGCCCGCCGGCAGTGGGCCGGATGTCGAACGGGGCACTGTCGGCGGTGGCGAGCGCCGTCGTCCTGCCGGCCTTGTCGATGTGGACCAGGTCGCGGCCGAGCCCGCCGATCGCGCCGTCCTCGACCGGTACCGCGCTGGTGATCTCGCCCGCGCTCACCGCCGAACCGGTCGTCCTGCCCGCCGTGTCGACGGTGACCACCCGGGTCTTCGTCCTCGCCGGGTCGTTCATGTCACGGAAGGCGGTGAACGCGGCCGTGTGCGTGACCGTGTTGCAGGACGGGTCGAAGTAGGCGAGCGACGCGGTGAACGGCAGCTTCACCACATGGCCGGTGGCGGTGTTGACGACGGCGGCGAACGCGCCGCCCTGCATCAGGTCGGGCTTGTTGGTGAACGCGCGCGGCGCGTACACGGCGGCGATGTGATCGGCGTCCATCACGCACTGGTTGCCGATCCAGGTGTCCGCGGGCACCGTCGGCTCCGACAGCGTGGCGACGGTCTTCCAGGCGTACGCCTTCGCCGAGTCGGCCACCAGGATCCTCAAGCCGTCGGCGTCGGCCGCGCCCGTCACCGCCCGGTCCTTGGACGACTTCCAGCCCGTGCCCAGTTTCTTGCCCGGGCTCTCGACCCGGGCGGGCGGCGCGGACGGCGCGGACGGTTCGGGGGACGGGTTCGGTCTCGCCTCGGCGGCGAGCGCCGGCGCGGCGGCCGGTGTCAGGCCGGTGACCACCAGTGCGGCGGTCGCCAACGCGATGGGTACGCATGCTCTGCGTCTGAGCCTCAAGTGTTCTCCAAGGTCCGAAAGAGCTGTTTGTCTGCGCGGGCTCCACGACCGCACCGGTGCGGGGGACGTCGGATCGGCGGGCCGGGGCCGTCGGGGCGCGCGTCCTGCGCCCCCTGCCTCGTCGCCCGTACGCACGACGCCGTCGGCGAATCCGCGAGCGGCACGGCCCCATGCGTCAAGGCCCGTCCACCGCCGGAATCGCCGGCGGTCATCCCCCGCGGCGTTCCTCACGCACGACCCGCTCCGCGTCCCGGTCGGCGGGAACCCCGGAAGAGGCCCCGCGGAACAGGGAAACCGAACGAGGGACGGCAGCCGGTCGGGAACACCGGCCCCGCGACGCGTTCTCGTTCCTCACGCGGGCGGCCGTCGACCCCGCACCGTTCCGCCGAGGACGCGGACGACGGACAGGACGGTGCGGCTGTCGAGCACGCCGCCGAACGACGACGCGGCACCGCCGAATTCGGTGTCGCGGTACGGGGCCGCCGTCTCCCGGGTGTCACACCACCCGGACGCCGTGCGGACACACGAGCCGTGCCCGTACGCGACCGGTGTCGGCCGTTTCGTCGGCCATGACGACCGCGGTGGCCCCGGCCGCCCTCGCGACCGGCGCCCGTCTCACGACTTTCCCGCTCACAGAAATCGCCCCCCACTGTGTCGAGTCGTCCCCGGCGAGTACCGGGATACGTGTGCGCCACGTGTGCACCGGACTTGACGGTGCGCAGACACAGGGAACGCCTCGCCGATCACCACGTCAACGGTGGCCACAGGTGGCCACAGTCGGACCATCTGCCCCATCGGCGATGAACCGGCCCGAATCGATCGCCCTCCCATTGGGGTCGGAACGGTGCGTTCGTCGCAATTGCAGTAGGTAAAGGTTGCTTAAACCTCGCTCCGGTCGGGGCGTCCCGGAACACGGCGGCCGCCGCGGCGATCGCTCGGCTGCGCGGCCGGGGAGCGGGCATGAGACGGCCCTGGGCAGCGGGTATGCGCTGCGGATAGGGTCGGTGCGGCGCGACTGCCTGTTCGAAAGCAAGGGGTTCAAGGTGGCGGACGGAGCAGTGATGGAGACCGCACGCGTGCTCGTCGCGGCGGACAAGTTCAAGGGATCGCTCACGGCCGTGCAGGTCGCGGAGCGGGTGACGGCCGGGCTGCGGCGCGTCGTCCCCGGGGTGAGGGTCGAGACCCTGCCGGTGGCGGACGGCGGCGACGGCACGGTGGCGGCCGCGGTGGCCGCCGGGTTCGAGCGCCGCGAGGCGCGGGTGACCGGGCCGCTCGGGGGTCCGGTGACCGCGGCGTACGCGGTGCGCGGCACCACGGCGGTGGTGGAGATGGCCGAGGCGTCCGGCCTCCAGCATCTTCCCGCGGGCGTGTTCGCCCCGCTCACGGCCACCACGTACGGCTCCGGCGAACTGCTGGCGGCGGCGCTCGACGCGGGCGCCCGGACGATCGTGTTCGGGGTGGGCGGCAGCGCGACCACGGACGGCGGCGCGGGCATGCTGTCCGCGCTCGGAGCCCGTTTCCTGGACGCGGACGGCAAGCCCGTCGGCCCCGGGGGCGGCGGCCTCGCCGACCTCGCCGAGGCGGACCTGTCCGGCTTGGACCCGCGTATGGCGGACGTGGACCTGATCCTCGCCAGCGACGTGGACAATCCGCTGACCGGGCCCACGGGCGCCCCCGAGGTCTACGGCCGGCAGAAGGGCGCCACCGAGGAGGACATCGCGGTCCTCGACGCCGCCCTCGCCCACTACGCGTCCGTCCTCGGCCCGGAGCACGCCCGGCTTCCCGGGGCGGGCGCGGCGGGCGGCATCGGCTACGGGGCGCTGGTCGCGCTCGGGGCCCGCTTCCGTCCCGGCATCGAGGTCATGCTCGACGTCCTCGGCTTCGCACCCGCGCTGGCCCGGGCCGACCTGGTGATCACCGGTGAGGGCTCGCTCGACGGACAGACCCTGCACGGCAAGGCCCCGGCCGGTGTGGCCACGGCGGCCCGCGCGGCGGGCGTCGAGGTCGTGGCGGTCTGCGGCCGGCTCGCCCTGACGCCGGAGGCGCTGAGCGGCGCGGGCATCAGCCGCGCCTACGCGCTCGCGGACCTGGAACCGGACCCCGCCGTCTCCATGGCCCAGGCCGGACCGCTGCTGGAGCGGGCGGCCGAGGCGATCGCGCGCGACTTCCTGCGGTAGCCCGTCCGGGGCGTGCCGTACCGCTTCGGTCCGGGGGAGCGGGTCAGGCGTCGACGCCCGGTCGACCCCCGGAAGAGGCCGTCGGCCGGTCCGCCTCACCCCTGGGCGGGCGCCGTGTCCTGCCCGTCCCCGGTGCCCGCGTCGGACTGCTCGTCGTCCGTGAGCAGATCCGCCAGGCACCGCAGCTCCACCGGCAGGTCACGGCGCCAGGCCATGGTCACGAACGGGGCGAGGACGATCATGCCGCCGTCCAGATGGGGTTTCACCGACGCCTGGACCACCGTGCCCTCCCCGCTCGGACGCAGCCGGAACTCCAGCTCCGGCGAGTGCCGGCCCAGCGGTGTCCACATCCGAGCGCCGCGGAACGCCAGATACTCGACCGGCGTGCTCGCGGTACAGGTGAGGCGGTGCGCCCGACGCCTGCCGGGGAACTTGCAGAGGTACTCGTCACCGAGTTCCGTGGCGACCGGGCCGTCGAGCACCTGATCTATGCTCGACGACCACACGGCCAGGTTCCGTGGATCCCGGAGGAAGAAGAAGATCTCCTCGGCAGGCCGGGAGACATGGACATGCGAAGACACACGGGGCATGGCTCCACCTCTTACGGCGCCCGGCCGCCCGAGGTTCGGCGTCCGGGCGCCCTCGTCGCGGTGCCGTCGCCCCTCAGCCTGCTGCTCGTCGCGAGCGGGCGCACGCTTCGGGCGACCGAAGGAGTGAATCCCGGGTTCCGGATCGCCGTCAGCCCGGAGCGCTGCCGCCGAAGTCGCCCGGACATCTGATATATGCCCCGCCGGGATCGGGAGCCCGGGCCGTGCCATGCGCCTGCCGGGGCCGGGCCCGGCTACGCGCCTGCCGGGGCCGGGCCCGGGCCGGAGACGCCGGACCCGGGCGCACGGGCCGGCGCGGGTTGCCCGCCCGCCGGGGCCGCCGCAGGCTGGAGACGTGGCTGTTCCCGCGCCCTCCTCGGCCGAGCAGTTCGGCTGGGCCGTCCGGACACCCGGTCCGATCGGCACCGGGCCGCTGGCGCGTGTGCGCCGGGCCGTGCCGGAGCCCGGGCCGGGGGAGCTGCTGCTGACCGTGGAGGCGTGCGGCGTCTGCCGTACGGATCTCCACCTGGCGGAGGGCGACCTTCCGCCGCATCGCCCGGGCGCCGTCCCCGGACACGAGATCGTCGGCCGGGTCGCGGCCCTCGGCGACGGGGCCGGACGGTTCCGGATCGGTGACCGGGCGGGCGGGGCATGGCTCCGCGGCACCTGCGGGAGCTGCCGGTACTGCCGGGCGGGCCGGGAGAACCTCTGCCCGCGCTCCGTCTACACCGGCTGGGACGCCGACGGCGGCTTCGCGGAGACGGCGGTGGTCCCGGAGGACTTCGCCTACCCGCTCCCCGAGGACCAGGACGCCGCCCATCTCGCGCCGCTGCTCTGCGCGGGCATCATCGGCTACCGCGCCCTGCGGCGCAGCGCGCTCCCGGAGGGCGGGCGGCTGGGCATCTACGGCTTCGGCGCGTCGGCCCACCTCGCGGCCCAGGTGGCCCTGGCCGAGGGCGCCACCGTGCATGTGCTGACGCGCTCGGAGAGCGCCCGCGCGCTGGCCCTGGAGCTGGGGGCCGCCTCGGCGGGCGGCGCGTACGACAGCCCGCCGGAACCGCTGGACTCGGCCATCCTGTTCGCGCCCGTCGGAGACCTGGTGCCGGTGGCCCTGGCGGCGCTGGACCGCTCGGGCACACTCGCGGTCGCCGGAATCCATCTGACCGACATCCCCGTGCTGAACTACCAGCGCCACCTCTTCCAGGAACGCGACCTGCGCAGCGTCACCTCCAACACCCGCGAGGACGGCCGCGAGTTCCTCGCCACGGCCCGGCGCGTCGGCATCCGGGTCACGGTGAGCCCGTACCCGCTGAGCGGGGCCGACCGGGCGCTGGCCGACCTGGCCGCCGACCGCGTGCACGGCGCAGCGGTGCTCGTGCCCGACTGACAGTGAGGGGCGGGGACGAGGGCGGCGGGCCCGGGCGACGATTCGCCTCAGTCCGCGTCCGGCGCGAGAGGGGCCAGCCCGGCCGCGGAGCCACGCCCGGGCGAGTTCCGGGCCGTCCGCGGCCGCCGTCGGGCAGCCCCAGACCTTCGTACCCGACCTGAGCATCTTCGCGTGCAGGCTCTGCTCCTCCGCGGAGAGGAGGAACACCAGGCCGCGACAGCGCTCGGCCAGCTCCGGGCGCAGCTGCCGCACCGACCGGACCTGATCGACCGCGCCGCGGGCGTCCCGGACCTCCGGGACCGCGGGCGGCATCCGCACCATGGCGGCGAACGGCTCGCCCCGGTCGAGCGCCTCGCCCAGCGCGCGCACGACCAGCGCGCGGGCATCGTCCCGGGGCAGGTCCCCGGCCCGGATCTCCAACAGAGGCCAGCCCGACCAGTCGACAGTCATGATTCCCCTCCACATCCGTCCAACCATCTACTTTGGTTAGGCTAACCTAATTATTGCGGACGGGTGTCCACAAGCAGAGGCGGCGACCCCCGCCCAGTACGGTTCTCCGCATGAGTTCTTCCGGTGACGAAGCAGACGACGCGCCGCGCCGCCGCGCCTGGGGCAGCCTCAGCCGCGCGCAGATCGTTGCCGCCGGCCGGGAGATCGCGCGCAGGGAGGGCATGCGGGCCCTGACGATCCGGCGGCTCGCGTCCGAGCTCGGCGCCTCGCGGATGGCGCTGTACCGGCATGTGCCGGACAAGGACACGCTGGTCGGACTCGTCATGGACGCCATCGCCGAACACGACGTCGTGTCGCCGGACCTCGGAGAGGGCCCCTGGCAGGACCGGCTGAGGCGGATCGCCGACGCCATGCGCCGGGAGCTCACCGCCTGGCCGGGGCTGCTGGACCTCCACATGACCCGCGCGCACACCGGCCCCGGCGCCCTGTACCTGGTCGAGAGCGTCCTGGACATCCTGGCCGACGCCGGTCTCGACGACGAGCAGTCCGCCCGCCACTACCTGGTCTTCGCCGACCTGGTCCTGGGCCGGCTCCACCGCGAGCTGCGCGGAGATCCCGTGGACCCGCACCGCACGGCCGCTCTCCTGGACCTCGCCGAGAAGTCCGGCGCGCATCCGAGGCTCGCCGCCGTCGCCCCGCACCTGCGCGACGCCGCGCCCCGACAGGTCTTCGAGGACGAGCTGTCCGTGCTCATCCTCGCCATCGAGGCCGCCGCCCGCTCGTCGTCCTGAGCCGCGCCCCGGCGCGGCGCGCCGGGCCGGGGCGCACCGGGCCTCGCACGCACGCGGACTTGCGAGCGGCCCCGCGCACACGCCCCGCGTACGCACGAGAGGGCCCCGGGTGCTGGGGAGCACCCGGGGCCCTCTCTCGCTGTGCGCCGACGCGCCGTGCCGTTACGGCAGCTGGGCCGCCCGCGCGTCACGGCGGTTGCCGCGGAAGGTGTTCACCCGGCGGGCCGTGGCGAAGAGCGGGATGACCGCACCCAGGACCACCTGGAGCGCGCAGCCCGTCTGGAGGAGCAGCTGGCCGCCGGGGGCGTCCAGCGCCCACGCGGCGAGCAGCCCCATCGCGGAGACGATCCAGCTGAGCATCGCCACCGCGAGGACGCCCCGCGGCTTCGGGTACTCGACCCGGCTGACCATCAGCCACGCCACCCCGACGATCGCGAGCAGCGTCGGCACGAAGGGCAGCTCCAGGAGCACGATCGAGACGACCGTGAGCGCTCCGAAGGGGCTCGGCATGCCCTGGAACATGCCGTCCTTCATGGTCACGCAGGAGAATCTGGCCAGTCTGAGCACCACCGCCAGCAGCACCACGATCGCCGCCAGCGCCGACACCCGCTGATGCGCGTCGTCCGCGACCATGCCGTACACGAGGACGAAGTACGCCGGGGCGAGCCCGAAGCTGATGAGGTCCGAGAGGTTGTCCAGCTCGGCGCCCATCGGCGAGGAGCGCAGCTTGCGCGCCACGAGCCCGTCGAAGAGGTCGAAGACCGCGGCCAGCAGCATCAGGATCACGGCCGTGGCCGCGGAGTGCCGGGCCATGCCCGTCTCGTCGCCGCCCGTGAGGTGCGGGATGAGGATCCCGGTGGTGGTGAAGTACACCGCCATGAACCCGCAGGTGGCGTTGCCGAGGGTGAGGGTGTCCGCTATCGACAGCCGCAGAGAGAGCGGCATGTCCTCGCCGGCGTCCTCCTCGGACTCCGACTCCGGCACCCAGTCGGTGCGTGTCTCCGGATCAATCACGGTCAATTCGAGTCACCCCCGCGGTAGTGGCCTGGCCGACCTCGACCGCGACCTCGACGCCCTCCGGGAGGTAGAGGTCGACCCGGGAGCCGAAGCGGATCAGGCCGATGCGCTCGCCCTGCTCCACCTTGGTGCCCTGCGGGACATAGGGGACGATGCGACGTGCGACCGCGCCCGCGATCTGCACCATCTCGATGTCGCCGAGCTCGGTGTCGAAGTGCCAGACGACGCGCTCGTTGTTCTCGCTCTCCTTGTTGAACGCGGGAACGAATCCTCCGGGGACGTGCTCGACGGAGGTCACGGTCCCGGCCAGGGGCGCACGGTTCACGTGGACGTTCAGCGGGCTCATGAAGATCGCGACGCGGGTACGTCCGTCCTTCCACGGCATGATGCTCTGCACCACGCCGTCGGCCGGGGAGATGACCCGGCCCTGCGTGATCTCGCGCTCGGGGTCCCGGAAGAACCACAGCATGCCCGCCGCGAGCGCGGTGGTGGGCACGGCCACCGCGGCCCAGCGTCCGGACCTGCGGGCCCGGGTGAGGCTGAGTGCCGCGGTGGCGACGGTCGGGAGGAGCCACGGCGAAGCTCCGCGCGCAAGGCGGACACCGCCGCGCGGTGCAGAGGTTTGGCTGTCGGGCATGGATGACCTTCGTAGCGGATGATGCCGCGCTGGCAACGGGGGACGGCGGCTTTTCCGGCGATGTTATCGGTTGCGAGCCGCAACTGGGCAAGCCAGCAGCCGAGTCGGACGGCGGGAAGGCACCGGCTGAGGATGACAGGGTGTGATCTTCTTCGCTGCCAAATCGGCTTTAAAGGGACAATCAACCCTGGAACCGGTACTCCTCGAGGAGTCGGCGCCCGATGATCATTTTCTGGATCTCGGCGGTACCTTCGCCGATCAGCAGCATCGGCGCCTCCCGG
This sequence comes from Streptomyces tyrfis, assembly GCF_037034285.1. Taxonomy (NCBI): domain Bacteria; kingdom Bacillati; phylum Actinomycetota; class Actinomycetes; order Kitasatosporales; family Streptomycetaceae; genus Streptomyces; species Streptomyces tyrfis. Next base: position 28,542 of record NZ_JBAGJZ010000031.1, read on the forward strand.
TAGAGGCGCTCGATCTCGTACTCCTTGGAGAAGCCGTAGCCGCCGTGGATCCGGAAGGCGTCCTCGACGACTTCCTTGCAGTACTCGGAGGCGAGGTACTTCGCCATCCCTGCCTCCAGGTCGTTTCGCTCCCCGGAGTCCTTTTTGCGTGCCGCATTCACCATCATGGCATGTGCGGCCTCGACTTTGGTGGCCATTTCGGCCAGCTTGAACTGGATCGCCTGGTGCTGCGCGATCGGCTTTCCGAATGTCCGGCGCTGCTGGGCGTACGAAATACCCAGTTCGAAAGCACGCTGTGCGACGCCGCAGCCACGCGCGGCCACATTCACCCGTCCCACCTCGACGCCGTCCATCATTTGGTAAAAACCTCGGCCGGTGACGCCCCCCAGAACCCGATTGGCCGGAATGCGCAGTCCGTCCATGATGAGTTCGGTGGTGTCGACGCCCCTATAGCCCATTTTGTCGATTTTGCCGGGAATGGTGAGTCCGGGGCGCACCTCGCCGAATCCGGGTTCCTTCTCGACCAGGAAGGTCGTCATCGACTTGTGCGGAGCGGCGCCCTCGGGGTGGCCTTCGTCACTCCGGCACAGGACGGCCACCAGTGAGGACGTGCCGCCGTTCGTCAGCCACATCTTCTGGCCGTTCAGGACGTAGTCCTCGCCGTCTCTGACAGCCTTGGAGGTGATCGCCGCGACGTCCGAGCCCAGACCCGGCTCGGACATCGAGAACGCGCCCCTGACCTCGCCCAGGGCCATCCGCGGCAGGAACGCGTCCTTCTGCTCCCGGGTGCCGTGCTGCTTGAGCATGTAGGCCACGATGAAATGAGTGTTGATGATGCCCGACACGCTCATCCAGCCGCGCGCGATCTCCTCGACGCACAGCGCGTAGGTGAGAAGGGACTCGCCCAGACCGCCGTACTCCTCGGGAATCATCAGCCCGAACAGACCGAGTTCCTTGAGGCCCTCGACGATGTCGGCCGGATATTCGTCGCGGTGTTCCAGCCCGGTCGCGACCGGAAGGATCTCCTTGTCGACGAAATCCCGCACGGTGGAGACGATTTCCTGCTGGACATCGGTGAGGCCGGTGGTCCGGGCGAGTCGGGTCATGACTGCTTCTCCGCGTTCTTCTGCGAGGGCTTCGGGGACTGCTGCGGGGCCGGGGCCGGCTCGGGGCGGCCGGGCTGCTCTCCGCCGCGCTCCTTGGTGTACGTCTCGGTGGGGACCATCACCTTGCGGCGGAATACGCAGATCAGCGTCCCGTCCTGCTTGTAGCCCCGGGTCTCCACGTACACGATTCCGCGGTCGCTCCGGGACTTCGAGGGGGTCTTGTCCAGAACGGTCGTCTCGCCGTAGACGGTGTCGCCGTGGAAGGTCGGCGCGACGTGCTTCAGCGACTCGACCTCCAGGTTGGCGATCGCCTTTCCGGACACGTCCGGGACCGACATGCCCAGCAGCAGCGAGTAGACGTAATTGCCGACGACGACGTTCTTCCCGAAATCCGTCGTCCGTTCCGCGTAATTGCTGTCCATGTGCAAAGGGTGGTGATTCATGGTCAGCAGACAGAACAGATGGTCGTCGTACTCGGTGACCGTCTTCCCGGGCCAGTGCTTGTAGACCGCGCCGACCTCGAACTCCTCGAAGGTGCGTCCGAACTGCATCTCAGGCCTCCGGAGCCTCGAACTCGGAGGTGCGCCGCATTCCGGCCGCGCGCCCCTTGCCGGCGATGACCAGGGCCATCTTGCGGCTGGCCTCGTCGATCATCTCGTCGCCGAGCATCGCCGAACCCTTCTTGCCGCCCTCCTCGGAGGTGCACCACTCGTACGCGTCGAGGATCAGCTCGGCGTGGTCGTAGTCCTCCTGCGACGGCGAGAACACCTCGTTGGCCGCCTCGACCTGACCGGGGTGGAGCACCCACTTGCCGTCGAAGCCCAGCGCCGCGGCACGGCCCGCGACCTCGCGGTACGCGTCCACGTCGCGGATCTGGAGGAACGGGCCGTCGATCGCCTGGAGGTCGTGCGCGCGGGCCGCCATCAGAATGCGCATCAGGATGTAGTGGTACGCGTCCGCGTCGTACCCCGGCGGCTGCTGTCCGACCACCAGGGTCTTCATGTTGATCGACGCCATGAAGTCGGCCGGGCCGAAGATCAGGGTCTCCAGGCGGGGCGAGGCGGCGGCGATCTCGTCGATGTTCACCAGGCCCCTGGCGTTCTCGATCTGCGCCTCGATGCCGATCCGCCCGACCTCGAAGCCCATCGTCTTCTCGATCTGGGTCAGCAGCAGGTCCAGGGCGACCACCTGCTGGGCGTCCTGGACCTTCGGCAGCATGAGGCAGTCGAGGTTCTGGCCGGCGCCCTCGACGACCGTGACGACGTCGCGGTACGTCCAGTGCGTGGTCCAGTCGTTGACCCGCACGACCCGGGTCTTGCCCGTCCAGTCGCCCTTGTTCAGCGCGTCGACGACGGTGTGCCGGGCGCCCTCCTTGGCGAGCGGCGCGCAGGCGTCCTCCAGGTCCAGGAAGACCTGGTCGGCCGGCAGGCCCTGGGCCTTCTCCAGGAACCGCGGGTTCGAACCGGGCACGGCCAGGCACGAGCGGCGCGGACGCAGACGGGAGGTGCCGTCCCGCTGGGACGTCGCCTGAGGGTGGTGGTGGGAGACGGGCGGGCGGTTGACGGCAGTCATGCGGGAACCTCCAGAGGGTCGAGCTTGTTCGCTTTCCGGATCTCGTCGACGATACGGCCGATGATCTCGGTGATGCCGAAGTCCTTCGGGGTGAAGACGGCGGCGACGCCGGCCCCCAGCAGGGCCGCGGCGTCGGCGGGCGGAATGATCCCGCCCGCGATGACCGGGATGTCCGCGGCGCCGGCCTCGCGCAGCCGGGTCAGCACGTCCGGGACGAGCTCGGCGTGCGAACCGGACAGGATCGACAGGCCGACGCAGTGCACGTCCTCCGCGAGCGCGGCCGAGACGATCTGCTCGGGCGTCAGCCGGATCCCCTGGTAGACCACCTCGAACCCGGCGTCACGGGCCCGTACGGCGATCTGCTCGGCGCCGTTGGAGTGGCCGTCCAGCCCCGGCTTGCCCACCAGCAGCCGCAGCCGCCCGCCGCCCAGGTCGGCGGCGGTCCGGGCGGCCTTCTCCCGGACCAGGGCGAGCGGCGTGCCGGCCTCCGCGGTCACCGCGACCGGGGCCGACGAGACGCCCGTCGGGGCCCGGAACTCGCCGAAGACATCGCGCAGCGCCCAGGCCCACTCCCCGGTGGTGACGCCCGCCCGGGCGCACTCCACGGTCGCCTCCATCAGGTTCTCGGCACCCGCGGCGGCCTTCTTCAGCGCCGTCAGCGCCTCGGCGGCTCGCGGCTCGTCGCGGTTCTCGCGCCAGGCGTGCAGGGCGGCGACCACCCGGGCCTCGTTGGCCGGGTCGACCGTCATGATCGCCCCGTCGAGGTCGGCGGTGAGCGGGTTCGGCTCCGTGGTCTCGTGGACGTTGACGCCGACGATCTTCTCCTCGCCGCTCTCGATCCGGGCCCGGCGGGCGGCGTGCGAGGCGACCAGCTCGGACTTCAGATAGCCGGACTCGACGGCCGCCATCGCGCCGCCCATCCGCTCGATCCGCTCCATCTCGGCCAGCGACGCGGCGACCAGCTCGTCCACCTTCGCCTCGACGACGTGCGACCCGGCGAAGATGTCCTCGTACTCCAGCAGATCGCTCTCGTGCGCGAGCACCTGCTGGATGCGCAGCGACCACTGCTGGTCCCAGGGCCGGGGCAGCCCCAGCGCCTCGTTCCAGGCGGGCAGCTGCACGGCTCGGGCGCGGGCGTCCTTGGACAGGGTCACGGCCAGCATCTCCAGCACGATGCGCTGGACGTTGTTCTCCGGCTGCGCCTCGGTCAGCCCCAGCGAGTTGACCTGCACGCCGTAGCGGAAGCGGCGCTGCCTGGGGTTCTCCACGCCGTAGCGCTCGCGGGTGACGCGGTCCCAGATGCGGCCGAAGGCGCGCATCTTGCACATCTCCTCGATGAAGCGGACGCCCGCGTTCACGAAGAACGAGATCCGGGCGACCACCTCGCCGAACCGCTCCTCGGGCACCTGGCCGGAGTCGCGCACCGCGTCCAGCACCGCGATCGCCGTGGACATGGCGTACGCGATCTCCTGGACCGGGGTGGCGCCCGCCTCCTGGAGGTGGTAGCTGCAGATGTTGATCGGGTTCCACTTCGGGATGCGGCCGACCGTGTACGCGATCATGTCGGTGGTCAGCCGCAGCGAGGGGCCGGGCGGGAAGACGTGCGTCCCGCGCGAGAGGTACTCCTTCACGATGTCGTTCTGCGTGGTGCCCTGGAGTTCGGTGACGTCGGCGCCCTGCTCCTCCGCGACGACCTGGTACAGCGCCAGCAGCCACATCGCGGTGGCGTTGATCGTCATCGAGGTGTTCATCCGCTCCAGCGGGATGTCCTGGAACAGCCGCCGCATGTCGCCCAGGTGCGACACGGGCACGCCGACCCGGCCGACCTCGCCGCGCGCGAGCACGTGGTCGGGGTCGTAGCCGGTCTGCGTGGGCAGGTCGAAGGCGACCGACAGGCCGGTCTGGCCCTTGGCGAGATTGCGCCGGTAGAGCTCGTTGGACGCCTCGGCCGTGGAGTGGCCGGCGTACGTCCGCATGAGCCACGGGCGGTCCTTCGGACGCCCGCTCATCGGCCGGCCCCGGCCACTCCGGCGGGCTCCCCGGCCCGCCGGGCCGACGCGCCCCGGCCGAGGCCGCCGGCCCGTTCCGCCGGCGTGTCCGCGCCGGGCCCGCCGGGCCGCCCCGCCGGGGCGTTCCGGAACAGGTTGATGGCGTCGAGGTGCTTCTCGCGCAGCTCGTGGTCGCGGACGCCCAGGCCCTCGCGGGGGGCCAGCGCCAGCACGCCGACCTTGCCCTGGTGGAGGTTGCGGTGCACGTCGTACGCGGCCTGGCCGGTCTGCTCCAGCGGGTAGACCTTCGACAGCGTCGGGTGGATCCTCCCCTTGGCCACCAGCCGGTTGGCCTCCCACGCCTCGCGGTAGTTGGCGAAGTGCGAGCCGACGATCCGCTTCAGCGACATCCACAGATAGCGGTTGTCGTACTCGTGCTGGTAGCCGGAGGTCGAGGCGCAGGTGACGATCGTGCCGCCCTTGCGGGTCACGTACACGCTCGCGCCGAAGGTCTCGCGGCCCGGGTGCTCGAAGACGATGTCCACGTCCTCACCGCCGGTCAGCTCGCGGATGCGCTTGCCGAACCGCTTCCACTCGCGCGGGTCCTGCTCGTGCTCGTCCTTCCAGAACCGGTAGCCCTCGGCGTCGCGGTCGATGATCGCCTCGGCGCCCATCCGCCGGCAGATGTCCGCCTTCTGCTCGCTGGAGACGACGCAGATCGGGGTGGCCCCGCCCGCCAGGGCGAACTGCGTGGCGTAGGAGCCGAGGCCGCCGCTGGCGCCCCAGATCAGCACGTTGTCGCCCTGCTTCATGCCCGCGCCGTTGCGCGAGACCAGCTGCCGGTACGCGGTCGAGTTCACCAGACCGGGCGCCGCGGCCTCCTCCCAGGTGAGGTGGGCCGGCTTCGGCATCAGCTGGTTGGACTTCACGAGCGCCAGCTCGGCCAGTCCGCCGAAGTTGGTCTCGAAGCCCCAGATGCGCTGCTCGGGGTCGAGCATCGTGTCGTTGTGGCCGTCGCTCGACTCCAGCTCCACCGACAGGCAGTGCGCGACGACCTCGTCGCCCGGATGCCAGGCGTTGACGCCGGGACCGGTGCGCAGGACCACCCCGGCGAGGTCGGAGCCGATGACGTGGTACGGCAGGTCATGGCGCCGGGCGAGCTCGCTGAGCCGACCGTAGCGCTCCAGGAAGCCGAAGGTCGGCAGCGGTTCGAAGATCGAGGTCCAGACGGAGTTGTAGTTCACCGAACTGGCCATGACGGCGACCAGGGCCTCGCCGGGCCCGAGTTCGGGCACCGGGACCTCGTCCACGTGGAGCGAGCGGCGGGGGTCCTTGTCGCGGGTGGCGAGTCCGGCGAACATCTCCGTCTCGTCCTTGCGCACGGTCACCGCGCGGTACGACTCGGGCACGGGCAGGGCCGCGAACTCGGCGGCCCGGCCCGCCGCGGAATCGTCCGACGATTCCGAGCGCGCTTGGATCGCGTCCAGGATTTCCTTCACGGTGTGCCTCCGGCGGATGCGGTGCTCAGGGAACGCGTGGGGGTCCCCGCGAGCTGAGGGGAGCTGGGTGTGGAGGTGGTGCCGTCGGTTCGGCGGGTGGGGCGGGCTCGCTCGGTGGAGCGGAAGGCTGTGCCTGTGACGCAGGCGTCCGGGCGTACGGACGTGAGGTCCGCGGGGACAGCCGGCGTACGCGAGATCCCGGTACGCCGACCGCCCGGACAACTTCAACGTATGGCACCCCGTGACAGGTGGCAAGGCACTCGGTGCCAAGAATTTCACTCACTTGTCGTGCGCCGGGCACGCATGAGCGAAATGAGGGATGTTTCGTGCGGATATGCCCGGTGAATGATCGATCAACGAGCGCCGTACAGCTGCGATCAGCGAGCGCGGTACAGGTACGGAGTCGTGGTGCTCAGGGCCACGAATCCGAGGCGCTGGAGGATCGGGCGGCTCAGCGCCGAGGCGTCGACCTGGAGGTAGTCGTAACCGCGCTCCGCCGCGATCCGGGCGCGGTGGGCGACCAGCGCCCGGTAGACGCCCCTGCCGCGCCACTCCGGGGCCGTGCCGCCGCCCCACAGCCCCGCGAAGCGGGTCCCCGGGTACAGCTCCATCCGGGCCGCGCTCACCGGCTCGTCGCCCGCCATGGCGACGACGGCGACGAGGTGGCCGGGGTCCTCGGCCAGCCTGGTCAGCACCTGATGCCGCAGCCGCGTCCCGTCCGTGCCGAACGCCCGGTCATGGGCGCGGACCATCAGCTCCACGTCGTCCGCGTCGCGCACGGGATGCAGCCGGACGCCCTCCGGGAGCTCCGCCGCCGTCGGGAGGTCCGCGACCGGGGCGACCATCAGGGTCTCCGGCTCCTCCGCCTCGAAACCCGCCGCGAGCAGCCGCTCCGCCAGGTCCGCCGGCCGGTCGTGCGCGTACAGCTTCCACTCGAACTCGTCGAGCCCGACCGCCGCGCAGTGCGCCGCCTGCGCGGCGATCGCGGCGTCCGCCCGTCCGGCGTCGAGGTCCGGAGCCGACCAGACGACGGTGCCCCAGCCCTCGGCCGGGTCGGTCATCCGTACGACGTCATCGGTGCGCTCTACGCGGACACCGGGGCCGTCGGGGCGGGCGTGCTCGCGCATCTCGCGGTCGAAAAGGGTCAGAAGTGCATCACGATCAAGGTTCATCCGCACACCACAGCACCGGGAGACGGGCGCGGCAACCCAATTCGGCGGGGCGGAGGAGCGGGGCCCGGCCCCGGCGGGCGACGGCCTGGGTCCCGGTCCCCTCCGCCGCGCCCTCAGCGGTCCTGGAGCGCCTGCTGGATCGTGCGCATCACCTCGTCGAGCGGCGCGTCGGTCCGCGCCACCGCGACCAGCACCTCGCCCTCGGCGGACACCGAGGCGGCGGGCTGCCCGGCCGGCTCGCCGCCAGCGATCCGGCCCGCCCCGATGCCGGTGCCGAACGTCTCGCGGACGATCGCGAACGCGTGGTCGAGCTGGGCCTCCACGTCGCCCTCGCCGCCCGCCCGCAGCCAGCGCCGCAGCACATGGTTGTGCGCGGTGACCACGGCGGACGCCGCGACCTCGGCGAGCAGCGGGTCGTCGCTGCCCACCTCGTGGTCGCGCTCGTCGAAATGGCCCAGCAGATAGCGCGTGAACAGCCGCTCGTACCGGGCCACCGAGGCGATCTCGGCCTCGCGCAGGGTCGGCACCTCCCGGGTCAGCTTGTAACGGGCCACGGAGACCGCGGGCTTCGCCGCGTACATCTTCATGACCTCCTTGATGCCGCGGCAGACGGTGTCGAGCGGGTGCTCGTGCGCGGGGGCGGCGTTGAGGACGGCCTCGGCCCTGACGAGGGTGTCGTCATGGTCCGGGAAGATCGCCTCCTCCTTGGAGCGGAAGTGCCGGAAGAAGGTGCGCCGGGCGACTCCCGCGGCCCCGGCGATCTCGTCGACCGTCGTGGCCTCGTATCCCTTCGTCGCGAAGAGTTCCATCGCCGCGGCGGCCAGCTCGCGGCGCATCTTGAGCCGTTGGGCGGCGGCGCGGGTGCCGGCGGCGCTCTCCTGCGGATCGGGTGCGGCGGAGACGCGGGGGGACCTGACGGGCTGGGACATGGTGTGAACGTACTGCATCGACGCGGGTGGGCGCGCCCGCGGGGGCGGACCGCCCGGAGGATCGAGCAGTCCGCCCCACCCGGCGTCCGGCCCGGCGGGCCCGCCGGGCTTCGCGGCGCCGCGCATGGCCGGGTCCGCTCAGCGCCGGGCGTGTTCGCGGAAGCCGCGCCCCGACTTGCGGCCGAGACAGCCCGCGGCCACCAGGTGTTCGAGCAGCGGCGCCGGGGCCAGCCCCGGGTCGCGGAACTCGTTGTGCAGCACCTTCTCGATGGCGAGCGACACATCGAGCCCGACGACGTCGAGGAGCTCGAACGGGCCCATCGGGTAGCCGCCGCCCAGCTTCATCGCGGCGTCGATGTCGTCGAGGCTGGCGTAGTGCTCCTCGACCATCTTGATCGCGTTGTTGAGGTACGGGAACAGCAGCGCGTTCACGATGAACCCGGCCCGGTCCCCGCAGTCCACCGGGTGCTTGCCGATCGCGCCGCACACCTCGCGGACGGTGGCGCGGACGTCGTCCGCGGTCAGCACCGTGCGGACCACCTCGACCAGCTTCATCGCGGGCGCCGGGTTGAAGAAGTGCATGCCGACGACGTCCTGCGGGCGCGCGGTGGCCCGCGCGATCGCCACGACGGGCAGCGAGGAGGTGGTGGTGGCGAGCACCGCGCCCGGCCGGCAGACCTTGTCCAGCGTCCGGAACAGCTCCTGCTTGACCGCGAGGTCCTCGGCGACCGCCTCGACCACGAGATCGGCCTCGGCCAGGGCGTCCGGCGAGCCCGCCGGCGCGATCCGGGCCAGCGCAGCGTCCCGCGCCCCGGCGGTCAGCCGCCCCCGGGACACGGAACGCTCCAGGGAAGCGGCGACGCGGGCCTTCGCCGCCTCGGCCTTCGCCTCGCCCCGGGCGACGAGCACCACGTCGTGGCCGGCCTTCGCGAAGACCTCCGCGATGCCCGAGGCCATCGTCCCCGAGCCCGCGACGCCCACCGACCGCACCGGCCGCCCGGCGACCGCCGCCCCGCCCTCCCCGGGGGTCAGCGCGTCCGGCACCGCCGTCCGGCTGCCGGGACCCGCGTACGTGTAGAAGCCGCGCCCCGCCTTGCGGCCGGTCAGCCCCGCCTCGCCGAGCTGCCTCAGCACGGGGGCCGGGGCGTGCAGCCGGTCGTGCGAGGAGGCGTACATGGCCTCCAGCACGGTGCGCGCGGTGTCGATCCCGATCAGGTCGAGCAGGGCCAGCGGGCCCATCGGCAGGCCGCAGCCCAGCCGCATCGCCGCGTCGATGTCCTCGCGGGAGGCGTAGTTCGCCTCGTACATCGCCGCGGCCTGGTTGAGGTAGCCGAACAACAGCCCGTCGGCGACGAAACCCGGCCGGTCGCCGACCGCGACCGGCTCCTTGCCCAGGCTGCGGGCGAGCGCGGTGACCGCCTCGACGGCCGGGGGCGCGGTCAGCACCGAGGAGACCACCTCGACCAGCCTCATCGCCGGGGCCGGGTTGAAGAAGTGCAGCCCGAGCACGCGCTCGGGGCGCAGCGACTCGGCGGCCAGCCGCGTCACCGACAGCGCGTTGGTCCCGGTGGCGAGGATCGCGGTCGGGGAGACGATCGCGTCCAGCTCCCGGAACACCTCCTGCTTGATCTCGTACGACTCCGGCACGACCTCGACGACCAGCTCCGCGCCGGCGGCGGCCCGCAGGTCGTCGTGTGTGCGGAACCGGGCGAGGATCGCGCCCCGTTCCTGCTCCGTGATCCGGCCGCGCCGCACCGCGCGCCCGGTCGCGTCCTCCAGCGCGGCGACGGCCCGGCGGGCGGCCGCCGCGTCGATGTCGATGCCGATGACCTGATGGCCGGCGCGGGTCAGGACCTCGGCGATTCCGGTGCCCATGGTGCCGAGGCCGACGACGGCGATGGTGTTGAGCGGGATGTCCATCACGGGACTCCAGGGGGTGAGTGACGACTGAGAGAGGGCACGGGAGCGCAGGGGAGGAACCGAACCGGCGCACGGCGTGCGGGAATTGCGTGTCGTGGTGTCCGGGCCGAGGCGAAGGGCGCGCCCGGACCGGGAGGCGACGGACTCTGTCCCGGAGTCGCGTCTGGAAACCGCCGAACCGACGAGCACTCCGGGTGGCTGCGTCACCAGGCCACCGGAGCCGACGGGATCGTGTCCCGCTCATCTGAGATTAACTCGTGGGTAACGAGCGCGCCAGACCCCTCCCGTCGTGCGTCACGTCACATGCGCCCGACCCCTCGATACGGAGAGTCCCCGCCGATACGCTGACGGTCATGGACGAGGAATACCGGTCGCTGACGGACCGGTCGGCGGACGAGGCGGACGCGGCGGGGGAGTCGGCGGCGTTTCGGCGACTGCTGGCCACGGACGACGACGAGGAACTGGCCCGCGTCCTGGTGGAGCCCGAACGCCCGCTCTGGGCGCGGGAGATCGCGGCGTTCCGGCTGGGCTGCGCCGGAGACCGACGGGCGTTCGAGACACTGGTCCTGCTGCTCAACCACCGCGACCCGGAACGCTGCGTCTGCGCCGCCCACGCCCTGGCGCGCCTGGGCGACCCCCGCACGCCCCGGGCGGCCGCGGCCCTGGCGACCAACGCCCTGCGCACCGCCTACGCCCTCCACCCGGTGCGGCTGCTCACCGAGCTCCGGGCGCCGGAGTCCGTGCCGGCGCTGATGACCGCCCTGGAGCGCCTGCTGGCCCCCGGCGACCCGCACTGGCGGGTGGCGCTGGCCTGCGTGGAGGGACTGGGGCAGCTGGCCGACGAACGGGCCCGCCCGCTCCTGGAGGCGGCGCGGGCGCACCCGAGGCTCGGCGCCGCCGCCCGGGAGGCGCTGGGCCGGCTGCGCGCGGACTGAACGCGCGGCGCGCGCCGCCGGTCGTGGCCGTCCGCCCCGGCCCGGCGCGCTGTGCCGGGCCGGGCCGCGCGGGCTCGCGGCACGGGGCCGCCGGGGGCGGGCGCGTGCCGCGAGCCGGGAGTCCGCAGGTCCGGAGTCCGCGGGCCGGGAGTCCGTCGGGTCGTGGGCGCGTCAGCCCCGGAAGCCGAGCAGGCGGTGCAGGACGCCGCCCCTGGTCCCGGCCGCGGAGGCCGCCTTCGCCGCGAGCCCGGTCACCGGCGTCGGGTCGGGGGACTTGGCGCAGACCGCGTCCACCCCGGGCCGGCCGCCCCGGCCGCGCGGGACGGCGCCCTTGGCCAGGTAGTCGGCGAGATAGGTGTCCAGGCAGTCGTTGTCGCTCAGGGTGATGCCGTGGTTGCCGCCGCCCTGCTCGACGACCAGGCTGGAACCGCGCAGCATGCGGTGCATGGTGACCCCGCCCTGGTAGGGGGTCGCCGCGTCCTCGGTGGCCTGGAAGAGCAGCACCGGCGGCAGGCTCCGGTTGGACACCCGTACCGGATTCAGCGGCTCCACCGGCCAGTCGGCGCACGGCGCGTTGTACCAGGTGTTATTCCAGGTGAAGAACGGCGCCTTGGCGCCCACCCGCAGGCTGTCGTTGCGCCAGGTGTTCCACCGGCGGGGCCAGGAGGTGTCGCGGCACTGCACGGCCGTGTAGACCGAGTAGCCGTTGTCGCCCTCCGCGTCGACCGCGCCGAACCTCTGGTAAGCCTTCACGAGCGCCTTCTCGTCGTGGTCGTGCGTGTAGGCGGCGAACGCCTCGGCCAGGCGCGGCCAGTAGCCGTTGTAGTAGCCGCCGGGCAGGAAGGCGTCCTCCAGCTCGCTCGCCCCGACCTTCCCGCCGGCGGGGCGCCGCGCGACCGCGGCGCGCATCGCGTACCAGGCGCGCTCCACCCGTGCCGGGTCGTCGCCCAGCCCGTAGGCGCTGTCGTGCTTCGCCACCCACGCGGCGAACGCCTTGTGGCGGGCGTCGAAGGCGTAGTTCTGCCCGATGTTGTCCTCGTACCACACGCCCTCGGGGTCGACGTTCGAGTCGAGCACCATGCGCCGCACCCGCTCCGGGAACAGCTTGGCGTACACCGCGCCCAGGTACGTCCCGTACGAGTAGCCGAAGTAGTTGAGCCGGGACGCGCCGACGGCCCGGCGGATCACGTCGAGGTCCCTGGCGGCGCCGACCGTGTCCATGTGGGGCAGCAGATCCGGGTACTTCTCCCCGCACGCCTCGGCGAAGGAGCGGGCGCGGTCCCGGTTGGCCCGCTCGACGCCGGGCGCGCCGGGCACCGAGTCGGGGCGCGTCGGCGCGAAGAACCCGGGCACGCAGTCCAGGGCCGGCCGGCTCTTCCCGACGCCGCGCGGATCGAAGCCGATCACGTCGTACTGCGCGGCGACCGCCTTCGGCAGCGACGCGGCGACGAAGCCGGCCATCGACAGGCCGCTGCCGCCGGGGCCGCCCGGATTGACGAGCAGGGGGCCCTGGAAGGTCTTCGCGGTGTGCGGGATCCGGGACAGGGCCAGGGTGATGCGCCGGCCCGACGGGTCGTCATGGTCCAGCGGCGTGCTGACCGAGGCGCACTCCAGTCGCGGATACGCGTCGGTGCCGCAGGCGGTCCAGCGGAGCGGGGCGGTGGCGGGCCGGGGCCCGGCGTCGGCGGTCGCCGGGGGCGGGGCGGCGGTCACCAGACCGGCGACCGTCGCGCCCACGGCGAAGAGAATTCCCGGACGTTTCGTCATATGGCCTCCCGAGGTGGGGGAACACGGATGCGCGGGACGCAGTCCCCGCCGCATGCTCCCCGTATTCACGCCCGGAAGGACATGGTGTGACGAGAGTTGACCCGTTTGCCCTGTGGCGGTGTGTCTGGTATCGCCGTTTCGGGGTCGTCGCCCGGCGCGGCGCCGTCAGAGGAGGGTCAGCTGGGTCGGCTCGGAGGCGTCGGAGGCATCGGGGACGCCGGGGGCGCCGGGATGCGCGGAGTCCTTCCGGCGCACCGGCAGTCCGCGGGCCGTGCCCCGGTGCGAGGGCCCGATGCCGAACTCGGCCGCCAGCTCGTGGACATGACGGGTGATGCGCCGCTGGTACCACTTGGGGGCATAGGGGCCCTCGGCGTACAGCCGCTCGTACCGGCGCACCAGATGCGGGTGGTGCTGCCCGAGCCACCGCATGTACCACTCCCGCGCGCCGGGGCGCAGATGGAGCACGAGCGGGGTCACCGACGTCGCCCCGGCGGCGGCGATCGCCCGGACGGTGGCCCGCAGCTGGTCCGGATGGTCGCCGAGGAACGGGATCACCGGCGCCATGAGCACCCCGCAGCCGATGCCGCGCTCGCTCAGGGCGCGCACCACGTCCAGCCGCCGGGCGGGGGAGGGGGTGCCGGGCTCCACGGTGCGCCACAGCCCCTCGTCCATGAAACCGACCGACACGGAGACGCCGACGTCGGTGACCTCGGACGCCTGTCGCAGCAGGTCCAGGTCGCGCAGGATCAGCGTTCCCTTGGTCAGGATCGAGAACGGGTTCGCGTGGTCGCGCAGGGCGGCCAGGATCCCGGGCATCAGCCGGTAGCGGCCCTCCGCCCGCTGGTAGCAGTCGACGTTGGTCCCCATGGCGATGTGCGCGCCGTGCCAGCGGCCGGACGCGAGATGTCCGCGCAGCAGCTCGGGGGCGTTGACCTTGACGACGATCTGCGTGTCGAACCCGATGCCGGTGTCCAGGTCCAGATAGCCGTGGGTCCGGCGGGCGAAGCAGTACACGCACGCGTGCGTGCAGCCCCGGTACGGGTTCACCGTCCATTCGAACGGCATGCGCGAGGCGCCGGGCACCCGGTTCACGATCGAGCGGGCCCGGATCTCGTGGAAGGTGACGCCCCGGAATTCAGGGGTGTCGAAGGTGCGCGTGGTCACCGCGTCCGCGGCGAAGAGCGCGCTGTTCCCGGCCGCGGCCGGCTGCTCGGCCAGATGGTTCCAGCGCATGGACGCCTCCCTCGGTAGTACTGGCCGAGAGAATAGAACATTTGTTCCCTTGATCGTTTTCTCCCCTTCGTCCGGGAGTGCGCGCGGGCCGAGACCGGCCGCGTCCAGCCGTGGACCGAACGGGTTCCGGCCGGGTCCCGGCCGGGAACCACACCTGGTCCGGCCACGATTTTGAGCGGCGCGCCGAAGGTGATTGGCTCGGCCCACCCCCGTAAACCGAGTGCTGGAGGAACAGCCATGGCGCAGGTCGAGGCCACCACGGAGCGAGTCATCGCGGCGGACGCGGAGACGGTGTTCGACGCGCTGGCCGACTACGAGCGGACCCGGGGCAAGGTGCTGCCCGGGCAGTTCAGCGAGTACGAGGTGCGCGAGGGCGGCGACGGCGAGGGCACCCTCGTCCACTGGAAGCTCCAGGCCACCAGCAAGCGGGTGCGCGACTGCCTGCTGGAGGTCACCGAGCCCACCGACGGGCAGCTCGTGGAGAAGGACCGCAACTCCTCGATGGTCACCACCTGGACCGTCACCCCGGCCGGCGAGGGTCGGTCGAAGGCCGTCGTGACCACCGTCTGGAACGGGGCCGGCGGGATCGGCGGCTTCTTCGAGCGGACCTTCGCTCCCAAGGGCCTCGCGCGGATCTACGACGAACTGCTGAGCAATCTCGCCACCGAGGTCGAAAAGTAGCCCTCGGGCAGTACGGTCCGCCTCACCGGTTCGAGTGGTTTTACCGTCCCGTCGGTGGTGCGCCGTAGTACCCCTCACCACCTCTCACCGGGGATGACGCCCCTCGTGCGCCGTCCACGCCCCCTCGCCGCTGTTTGCCCTCCCTCGTCGCGCGGTGCGACAAAAGGTCGGCGCGGACGCGACGAGGGGAGCGGGACGTGGTGGGCGGGACGAGTCTGCTGGGGGACGACCAGGGCGGTGCGGAGACCGCCGGAGCGGTGGCGGCCGCGCCGCCCCCGCCCCCGGTCTCCGGAACGGCGGGAGGCGCGCCGGGGCCGGCCGGGGAGGGGCCGCCGGCGGGAGCGACGCCGGATCCGGCGGGGGCGGAGCGGGCCGGTGTTCCCACCGACCCGGCCGGTGTTCCCACCGACCCGTCCGGCTCGTACGGGACCAGCCCCCGCCGCATCCGGCTGATCTTCATCGGGCTGATGCTGACGCTGCTGCTCGCGGCGCTCGACCAGATGATCGTCGCCACCGCGCTGCCGAAGATCGTCGGGGAGCTGCACGGCCTGGAGAAGATGTCCTGGGCCGTCACGGCGTATCTGCTCGCCTCCACCATCGGGCTGCCGATCTACGGGAAGCTCGGCGACCTCTTCGGCCGCAAGAGCGTCTTCCAGTTCGCCATCGTCGTCTTCGTCGTCGGCTCCGCGCTGGCCGGCTGGTCCCGCAGCATGGACGAGCTGATCGCCTTCCGCGCCGTCCAGGGCATCGGCGGCGGCGGGCTCATGATCGGCGTCCAGGCCATCATCGCGGACGTCGTGCCGCCCCGGGAGCGCGGCAGGTTCATGGGGCTCATCGGCGCCGCCTTCGGTCTCGCCTCGGTCGCCGGCCCTCTGCTCGGCGGCTTCTTCACCGACCACGCCTCCTGGCGCTGGTGTTTCTACGTCAACGTCCCGTTCGGCCTGGTCACCCTGGCCGTGATCACCGTCGTGCTGAAGCTGCCCCGGCCCGCCGTGCGGCCCCGGCTCGACATCCCGGGGGCGCTGCTGCTCGCCGCGTTCTCCACCTGCCTG
This sequence comes from Streptomyces tyrfis, assembly GCF_037034285.1. Taxonomy (NCBI): domain Bacteria; kingdom Bacillati; phylum Actinomycetota; class Actinomycetes; order Kitasatosporales; family Streptomycetaceae; genus Streptomyces; species Streptomyces tyrfis. The sequence continues at coordinate 44,396 of NZ_JBAGJZ010000031.1, forward strand.
GTGCTGCTGACCAGCTGGGGCGGCACGGAGTACGCCTGGGGGTCCGGCGTGATCCTCGGACTCGGCGCCGGGGCCGTCGGAACGGCCCTGCTGTTCCTGGTCGTCGAGCACCGGGCGGCCGAACCGGTCATCCCGTTGCGGCTGTTCCGCGACCCGGTCTTCAACGTCACCGCGCTGGCCGGAGCGGTCGTCGGGGTCGCGCTGTTCGGGGCCGCCAGCTACCTGCCGACCTTTCTGCAGATGGTCGACGGCGCCACGGCGACCGAGTCCGGGCTGTTGATGCTCCCCATGACGGGCGGTGTCGTCGTGGCCTCCGTCGTCTCCGGGCAGCTGATCTCCCGTACCGGTCGCTACCGCCTCTATCCGATCCTCGGCGGGGCCTTCTCGGTCGTGGGGATGTGGCTGCTCTCCCGGATCGACGCCGGCACCGGGCCGTTCGGACACGGCGTCGCGCAGGCCGTGCTGGGCATCGGGATCGGGTTCGTCATGCCGGTGCTGGTGCTCGCCGTGCAGAACTCCGTACGCCCCGCCGACCTCGGCACCGCCACCAGCGCCAACAACTACTTCCGGCAGATCGGCGGCAGCGTCGGCGCCGCCGTCTTCGGCACGCTCTTCGCGGGACGCCTCGCGGACGAGCTGGCCGTCCGACTGCCGTCCGGCGCCGCGCTGCCCGATCCCCAGTCGATCACCCCGCAGCTGGTGCACGCCATGCCGCCCGCGCTGCGCGACGGCTACATCCGGGCGTACGCCGAGGCGATGCCCCGGATCTTCCTCTACCTCGTGCCGGTGCTCGCGCTCGGCCTGATCCTCGCCTTATTCCTCAAGGAGAAACCGCTGGTGTCCCACAACAGCCCCGAAACCGCCGCCGAACCGGCCGCCGGGACCGCCCCGGTCCCCGCCGCCCGCGCCGCGGACCCCGGCCCGTCCCCGGCCGTCCGCCTCCCGGGCGTGCCGGTGCGCGGCGGCGTCCAGCACCCGGACGGCACGAAGGTCCCGCGCGCGGCCCTCACCCTCATCGACGTCCAGGGCCGCCAGGTCGGACGGGGCGCGAGCGGCGCCGACGGGCGGTACGAGCTGAGCGTGCCCGGCGCCGGAAGCTACGTCCTGATCGCGGCGGCCGGCGGCCACCAGCCGCAGGCGGTCGGCGTCACCGTGGGGGAGCGGCCGGTCGAACTCGACGTGGTGCTCGGCGGGGCGGGGCGGCTCGCCGGGACCGTCGTCACCGCCGACGGCCTCCCGGTGCGCGACGCCGCCGTCACCCTCACCGATGTGCGCGGCGAGGTCGTCGCCTCCACCCGCAGCGGACGCGAGGGCGGCTATGTGATCAAGGAACTGGTGGCCGGCGAGTACACCCTCGCCGCCAGCGCCCCCGCCTTCCGGCCCGCCGCGCTGCCGGTGAGCGTGCAGGCCGCCCGGGAGACCCGGCAGGACATCGAACTCGCCGGCGGCGCGGTGCTGCGCGGTGTCGTCCGGGCGAGCGGCGGCCGGCCCGTCGAGGACGCCCGGGTCACCCTGCTGGACGCGGCGGGCAACGTCGTCGACACGCTCACCACCGGGCCGGACGGGGCGTTCCGCTTCGTGGACCTGTCCACCGGGGAGTACACGGTGATCGCCGCCGGGTACCCGCCGGTCGCCACCGTCCTGCAGGTCGCGGGCGGCGGGCGCACCGAACGCGACCTCCAGCTGGGGCACGAGGACTGACGGCCCCTTTGTCGGGGGCCTCCCCGGCGGCGGCCGTCCCCTGCAGGCCGTTCGCCGGGGCCGTTCCGCCCGGTCAGGCGTCGCCCTCGGCGGGAAACACCGCCGCGTACGCCGTCCGGAAGAGGGCGGTGACCTCCTGGCCGCTGAGCCCCTGGGACCGCGCCTCGTCGAGCCACGCGGCCAGCGAGGTCCGCAGCGGGGAGTCGGGACCCTCCTGGGGCGGGGCGAGGGTGCGGGTGATGAAGGTTCCCGCCCCCTGCCTCACCTCGGCGAGACCCGCGCGCTCCAGCTCGCGGTACGCCTTGAGCGTCGTGTTCGGATTGACCTTGGTGTCCGCCGCGACCTGCGCGGCCGTCGGCAGCCGGTCACCCGCTTCCAGCGCGCCCATCCGCAGCGCCTGTTCGACCTGCCGCACGATCTGCAGGTACGTGGCGACCCCGCTGCGCCGGTCGATGCGGAACACGACCACCGTCCTCACCCCCTTCGCACTGCCGCAACGATACGTACCGGCGCGCGTGTCATCGGAGAGGACTCCGGGACACCCGCCACACCGTGAACGCCGTGAGCGCGAGGGCGGCCGCGAGCAGGATGCCCGCCCCCGTCCACTGCATCGCCGGCATCTGGTCGAAACCGAGGTACTCCATCACATTGTTGACGATGCCGTGCTCCTTCACGCAGGCGTTCGAGGCGGCCTCGGTCTCCTCGGCGCACAGCCCCCAGCCGTAGAGACGGCCGTCGGCGGAGCCGACCCAGCGGTCCAGCTCGTACGACTCGTTGAGTCGCGCGGGCAGGTCGGCGTCGAGCGGGTAGGTGAGCATGCGGGAGGGCGCCAGCGAGGAGCGCAGCCGGTCCCAGACCAGTTCGAGGAAGAAGGAGAGGACGAAGGTGACCGCCATGGCCGGCAGGACCCGGCGCAGCAGCAGGCCGACGGTGACCCCGACAGCGGTCAGGAAGAGGCACAGGGCGGGCAGCACCGGGCCGGTGTTGTCGAAGATCGTTCCCTCCGACCACTGGCTGGGGAACACCGAGCGGTAGGGCTTCCACCACCAGGTGAAGAGCGCCGACAGCAGCGCACCCGTGACGAGCACGGCCCCGTAGCACCAGGCGAGCTTGGCCGTGACCCAGCGGCCCCGGGAGAGGGACTGGGTGGTGACCAGCCGTGCCGTGCCGTGCTCCTGGTCCGCCGCGATCAGCGGGGCCCCGAGGAAGACGGCGAGGATCACGGGCAGTGTGCCCAGGACGGTGAGGGTGAGGCTGACGCCGTCCGAGGCGAACATCGGCTGCGCCGCGTTCCCGTCCGGCCAGCCGGCCGCGTCGAGGGTCCGGGCCATCCGGCCGTGCTGGTAGACGATCCAGGCGCCGCCGAGGACGCACACCGCGGCCAGGGAGCCCAGCGCGGCCCGGTGCTGGCGCACGACGAGCCAGTTGAGTCCGGTCAGCAGGCGGCGGCCGGACGAGCGTGCGGTCCGGGAGTCGTCGGTCAGGGTGGCGCTCATGAGCGGTGGGTTCCTTCGGCCTCGAAACGGGCGCTGGGCGTGAACAGCGGGGGCGCGTCCGGCGAGCGGAGATGTGCCAGCAGCACTTCCTCCAGGCTGGGTTCGGCGACGACCCAGTCGGCCGGCAGCGGGCCGTTCGGCCGCACCAGCGCCTGGAACTGCCGTCCCTGCACGCGGTGTTCGATGACCGTGTGGGGCGCCAGCGCGGCGGCCGGGTCGCCGTCGACGGCGAGCCCCGTCACCAGCGCGTGTGCCGGAACGAGTGCGTCCGCGTCGCCGGCCATCCGGATCCTGCCCCCGGCGAGGACCAGCAGGTAGTCGCACATGTCCTCCAGTTCGGAGACCAGGTGCGAGGACATCAGCACGGTCGTGCCGCGTTCCGCGGCCTCGGACATCAGCAGGCTGCTCATGTCGTGGCGGGCCAGCGGGTCCAGATCGGCCATCGGCTCGTCGAGCAGCAGCAGGTCGGGCCGCTTGCCGAAGGCGAGCGCGAACGCCACGCGGGTGCGCTGGCCGCCGGAGAGGGTGCCGACCCGGGCCTCCATCGGGACCTGACCCGACCGCACGATCCGCTCGGCCACGGCCATGTCCCAGGCCGGGTTGAGCTCGGCGCCCATGCGCAGCGTCTCGGCCACGGTGAACCCCTTGAACAGCGGCTTGTCCTGGCCCAGGAACGCCAGCCTCGGCATCACCGCCGGATCGTCCGCCGGCACGCCGAAGACGCGCAGTTCGCCCGCCGTCGGCTGCACCTGCCGGGTGGCGATCCCCATCAGGGTGCTCTTGCCAGCCCCGTTGGGGCCGACGAGACCGCAGATGCGCCCGGCCGGCAGCCGGAACGAGCAGTCCCGCAGCGCCCAGCCGCGGTGGTAGCGCCGCCCCAGGCCGCGAGCCTCCAGCGCCCACCCGCCGGACGGGTCGTCCGAAGTGAATGCGTCTGCCATGCACTTCCCTCAATTCAACTAGTCAATTAATGGAATCATGATCTTGGCGGGGGAAGGGTGTCAAGGCGGGTCCGGAGCCGCGCGGCGACCCGCGAGATATGCCAGGAATGCGGGGCGCGCGGAGCGAAGGTCGGGGGACTCTTCGGAGGACTGGACCTCTGAACGTTGATGTGCCTCTGGTCCGGCGGTTCCGCGACGCGTAGCGTGAGCCCGCATGAAGATCTTGATCAGCGCGGACATGGAGGGCGCCACCGGTGTGACCTGGCCGGCCGATGTGCTGCCCGGCAGTCCCCAGTGGGAGCGGTGCCGGGCCATGTTCACCTCGGACGTGAACGCGGCGGCCCTCGGGTTCTTCGACGGGGGCGCCGACGAGGTGCTCGTCAACGAGGCCCACTGGTCGATGCGCAACCTCCTGCTGGAGCGGCTCGACGACCGTGTCCAGATGCTCACCGGCCGGCACAAGTCCCTCTCCATGGTGGAAGGCGTCCAGCACGGCGACGTCGACGCCATCGCCTTCGTCGGCTACCACACCGGCGCCGGTACGGAGGGCGTCCTCGCCCACACCTATCTCGCGAACTCCCTCACCGGCGTCTGGCTCAACGGCGCCAGGGCGAGCGAGGGGCTGCTCAACGCGCACGTGGCGGCGGAGTACGGGGTTCCCGTCATCCTCGTCACCGGCGACGATCTGACCTGCGCGGACGCGGAGGACTACGCGCCCCGGGCGCGCAAGGTCGCGGTGAAGGACTACGTGTCGCGGTACGCGGCGGTCTGCCGTACCCCGGCCCGCACCGCCGCGGACATCCGCGCCGCCGCCCGGGAGGCGACCGCGCTGGCCGTGCGGCACGCGCCGGCGGAGGCCGGCCCGTTCACCGTCGAGATGGAGTTCGACGCCGAGCACCTGGCGGGCGCGGCCACCGTCGTCCCCGGCGTGGCGCCCAGCGGCGAACGCCGCGTCGCCTACACCAGCGGCACCATGTACGAAGGCATTCGCACGTTCAAGGCGGTGACCACGGTCGTGTCGTCCGCCGTGGAGGAACAGTATGGCTGAGCAGGACGGACCCGGGCAGGCCGTGGACCAGCGGGCGCTCGACGAGGTGGTGACGTTCACCTCCGAACTGATCCGGATCGACACCACCAACCGCGGCGGCGGCGACTGCCGCGAGCGCCCGGCCGCCGAGTACGTCGCGGAGCGGCTGGCGGCCGCCGGACTGGAACCCGCCCTGCTGGAACGCACCCCGGGGCGCACCAACGTGGTGGCCCGGATCGAGGGCGCCGACCCCTCCGCCGACGCGCTCCTCGTCCACGGCCACCTCGACGTGGTCCCCGCCGAGGCCGCCGACTGGAGCGTGCACCCCTTCTCCGGCGAGATCCGCGACGGCGTCGTCTGGGGACGCGGCGCCATCGACATGAAGAACATGGACGCGATGGTCCTGGCCGTCGTCCGCGCCTGGGCCCGGACCGGGGTCCGGCCCCGCCGCGACATCGTGATCGCGTACACCGCCGACGAGGAGGCCAGCGCCGACGACGGCTCCGGCTTCCTCGCGGACCGCCACGCCGCGCTCTTCGAGGGCTGCACCGAGGGCATCAGCGAATCCGGCGCCTTCACCTTCCACGCCACCCCCGATCTGGCGCTCTACCCGATCGCCGCCGGGGAGCGCGGCACCGCCTGGCTGAAGCTCACCGCGCACGGCCGCGCCGGGCACGGCTCCAAGGTCAACCGGTCCAACGCGGTCACCGCGCTGGCCGCGGCCGTCGCCCGCATCGGCGAGCACACCTGGCCCGTCCGCCTCACCCCGACCGTGCGCGCCGCGCTCACCGAGATCGCCGCGCTGCACGGCATCCACCCCGACCTCGACGCCCCCGGCTTCGACGTCGACGAACTGCTCGGCAAGCTCGGACCGGCCGCCGCCCTGGTGGCGCCGACCGTCCGCAACAGCTCCAACCCGACGATGCTGGAGGCCGGTTACAAGGTCAACGTGATCCCCGGCCAGGCCGTGGCCTACATCGACGGCCGGATGCTGCCCGGCGGCGAGGACGAGTTCCGCACGACGATGGACCGGCTGACCGGGCCCGACGTCGAGTGGGAGTTCCACCACCGCGAGGTGCCGTTGCAGGCGCCGGTCGACTCCCCGACCTTCGCGAAACTCCGCGCCGCCATCGAGCGCTTCGACCCGGACGGCCACACCGTGCCGTACTGCATGTCGGGCGGCACCGACGCCAAGCAGTTCTCCCGGCTCGGCATCACCGGCTACGGATTCTCGCCGCTGAAGCTGCCCGCCGGCTTCGACTACCAGGCGCTCTTCCACGGCGTCGACGAACGCGTCCCGGTCGAGGCGCTGCACTTCGGCGTCCGCGTCCTCGACCACTATCTGCGCACCGCCTGACCCATCACCGCCCGACCCGCTACAGGGGGATGTGAACATGCTGCCCACAGGGGCTCACGGAACATGGCCGTCACCGATCGACGCCGCCCTCGCCGCTTCCCGCGACGGCCGTCCGGACCACGTCGGCGCCGTCGGCGACGAGGTGTGGTGGACGGAGCCGCGCCCCGCCGAGGCGGGCCGCCGCACCCTGGTCCGCCACCGCGCGGACGGAACGACCCGGAGCGTGCTGCCCGCCCCGTGGAACGTACGGAGCCGGGTCCTCGAGTACGGCGGCCAGCCCTGGGCCGGAGCCGCCCGCGCCGAGGGCGGCCCGCTCGTCGTCTTCGTCGACTTCGCCGACCAGCGGCTGTACGCGTACGCTCCCGACGAGCCCGGCGGCCCCCGGCCGCTCACCCCGGTCTCCGCCGTCGGCGGCGGACTGCGCTGGGTCGACCCGACCGTCCACCTCGACCGGGGCGAAGTGTGGTGCGTGCTGGAGGAGTTCACCGGCGAGTCGCCCACCGATCTGCGCCGTGTGATCGCCGCCGTGCCCCTGGATGGCTCGGCCGCCGTCGACCGCTCGGCCGTCCGCGAACTCACCGACGACAGCCACCGGTTCGTCACCGGGGCGAAGCTCTCGCCGGACGGGCGGCGGGCCGCCTGGATCGCCTGGGACCACCCGCGCATGCCGTGGGACGGCACGGAGCTGAAGCTCGCCGACGTCACCGAGGACGGCGCGTTCCACACCACCCGGACCTGCGCGGGAGGCCCCGAGGAGTCGATCCCGCAGATCGAGTGGCTCGCCGACGGATCGCTCCTGTTCGCCGGTGACCTCAGCGGATGGTGGAACCTGTACCGCGCCGACCCGCAGCGGGGCGCCGTCCCGCTGTGCGCCCGGGAGGAGGAGTTCGCCGGGCCGCTCTGGTCGATCGGCCGCAGCTGGTTCCGGCCGCTGGACAACGGTCTCGTCGCCACCCTCCACGGCAGGGGGACCACGACACTCGGCATCCTCGACCCGCGGACCGGCGAACTCACCGACGTCGCCGGGCCCTGGACCGCCTGGGCCGAGACGCTGGCCGTGCACGGCAGCCGCATCATCGGCATCGCCGCGAGCCCGTACAGCGCCTACGAGGTCGTCGAGCTGGACACCGCGACCGGCCGCACCCGGGTCATCGGCTCCCCCCACGAGGACGCCGTCGACCCCGCCTACTACCCGCGCCCCGAGGCCCGCACCTTCACCGGACCCGACGGCCGGGAGATCCACGCCCAGGTCTACCCGCCCCGCAACCCCGAGCGAACCGGGCCCGACGGCGAACTGCCGCCCTACGTCGTCTGGGCGCACGGCGGCCCGACCGGACACGCCCCGCTCGTACTCGACCTGGAGGTCGCCTACTTCACCTCGCGCGGCATCGGCGTCGCCGAGGTCAACTACGGCGGCTCCACCGGCTACGGCAGGGAGTACCGCAACCGTCTGCGCGAACAGTGGGGCGTCGTCGACGTCGAGGACTGCGCGGCCGTCGCCCGGGCCCTGGCCGCCGAGGGCACGGCCGACGGCCGGCGCCTCGCCATCCGCGGCGGCAGCGCCGGCGGCTGGACCAGCGCCGCCTCGCTGACCAGCACCGACGTCTACGCCTGCGGCACGATCATCTACCCCATCCTCGATCTGACCGGCTGGGGCACGGACGAGACCCACGACTTCGAGTCCCGCTATCTGGAGTCGCTGGTCGGCCCGCTCGCCGAGGTCCCCGAGCGCTACCGCGAACGGTCGCCGGTCAGCCACACCAACCGGCTGAGCACCCCGTTCCTGCTGCTCCAGGGGCTCGCCGACCCCATCTGCCCGCCGGTCCAGTGCGAGCGCTTCCTGGCCGCGATCGAGGGACGCGGCGTGCCGCACGCCTATCTCGCCTTCGAGGGGGAGGGACACGGCTTCCGCCGCGCCGACACCATGATCCGCGCCCTGGAGGCCGAACTCTCCCTCTATGCACAGACGTTCGGCTTCGACTGTCCCGACGTGCCGGAACTGGAGCTGAAGCCGTGACCCTCGTACCCCTGACCCGCCCCGCCCGGCTGCGGCCCGGCGCCCGGATCGCCGTGGTGTCACCGAGCGGCCCGGTGCCCGCCGACCGCCTGGACGCCGGGCTCGACATCCTGCGCCGCTGGGGCCTCGAACCGGTCGAGGCGCCCCATGCGCGCGCCGTCCATCCGGAGCTGGAGTACCTGGCCGGCTCCGACGAGGACCGGGCCCGGGACCTGGAGGAGGCGTGGTGCGATCCGGCGGTCGACGCGGTGATCTGCGCCCGCGGCGGCTACGGCGCGCACCGCATGGTCGACCTCGTGGACTGGGCGGCGATGCGCGCCGCCGGGCCCAAGGTGTTCGTCGGCTACAGCGACATCACCGTGCTCCACGAGGCGTTCGCCCAGCGCGTGGGGCTCGCCACCCTGCACGGCCCGATGGTGGGCACCGAGACCTTCCTGAAGGACCCGGACACCCAGGAGTCCCTGCGGGCCACCCTGTTCGAGCCGGAGACGGTGCGGACCCTCGGACTGCCCGGAGCCCGGGCGCTGGTGCCCGGCACGGCGCGCGGCGTCACCTTCGGCGGCTGCGTGAGCCTGCTCGCGGCCGGCATCGGGACCCCGCACGCCCGTTCGTCCGCCCGGGGCGGGCTGCTGGTGATCGAGGACACCACCGAGGACCCGTACAGCGTCGACCGCGTCCTCACCCATCTGCTGCGGTCCGGGGCGCTCGCCGGGCTCGCCGGGGTGGCCTGCGGCTCCTGGGCCGACTGCGGCCCGTACGAGCGGGTGCGCACGGTGCTCGCCGACCGGCTCGGCGGGTTGGGGGTGCCCGTCGTCGAGGAGCTCGGCTTCGGGCACGGGCCGACGGCGCTGACGATTCCGCTCGGGGTGCCCGCCGTGCTGGAGGCGCCCGCCGACGGCGGCCCCGCCACGCTCACGGTCGAGGTGCCCGCCCTGGTCTGACGCCCCCCCGCAGCCCGGCCGGGCCGGGCGCGGTGGCACAGGCCGTACCGGGCCGGGGCGGTGCAGGCCCGTACCCGGGGCCGCACCGGACCGCTTCGCAGCGGATGCCGGTGCGGCCCTTCGTCGTTCCGCGCGGCCGGACGCGGTCGCGCGGTCCCGCGCGCTGCGGGGCGCCGGACGGAGTCCGTGAGCGCCGCCGGCGACAGCGCCCGCCTGGGCAACCGGAGCATCAAACCGGTCGCGGTGGTCGGCGCCCCCGAGGACACCGGCGTCCTGGAACTCCCAGTGGCCGGGGCCGGGGCCGGGGCCGGGACTGGGGAGCGGTAGGCGCCGCCCAGGCCGTACTCTCGTCCGCCGGTCCGTCCGTCTTCCTTCCATCCGGTCATGGGCCGTCGTTCGCACGGCTGTCCCGTACTCTGGCCGGATGCCTGAGACCGACTACCTGGCCCGCGGGCGCCGCGCGGCGATCCGCTCCTACGGCCGGGCGGACGCCGAGGAGTTCACCGCCCGTGCGAGGGAGAGCCGCGACCTGCACCGGCCCTGGCTCTTCCCGCCCGTCGACGTCGCCGGGTACGCCGCCTACGCGGGCCGGCTGATCGAGGACCCCACGAAGGCCGGATTCCTGGTCTGCGAGCACGGACCGAGCGGGCACGGTGGTCCCGGCGGCCGCGACGGGGGCGGCGAGGCGGCGGCCGACGGCGGGATCGCCGGATTCATCAACGTCAACAACATCGTCCACGGCGGATTCCGCTGCGGCGCCCTCGGCTACGGCGTCTTCGCCCACGCGGCGGGGCGCGGCCTGATGACCGAGGGGCTGGAACTGGTCCTGCGCCACGCCTTCGGCCCGCTCGGACTGCACCGTCTCGAAGCCAATGTCCAGCCCGGCAACGAGGGGTCGCTGGCCCTCGTCCGGCGGGCCGGATTCCGCCTTGAGGGGTTCTCGCCGGACTTCCTCTTCATCGACGGGGCCTGGCGCGACCACGAGCGCTGGGCGATCACCGCCGAGATGCCGAGGCCCGGAATGCCCGGCCCCGGAATGCCCGGCCCCGGAACGCCGGGGGCCGGAACGCGGGGAGGGGCGGCCGGCTGACCGGGGCGCCGCCGCCCGTGCGCGACGCCCGGTCGAACCGGCCCGGAGACGCCCGGCTTCGGACCGCCCGCGCGCCGGGTTCGCACCGGGTCCACGCCGGACTCGTTCCGGGTTGAAGAAGTCTTTGCCCATGGCCGGATCGAAGCGTCTCCATGACCCGCGTGGCCGTCTCCAACGGGCACGGGGCACCGGTCCGCGTATAGGAAGGGGAAAATGGCGGCCGAAAGCATGAGGGGATGGCCGCCGTCGACGCGATGCCCGTGTTGACCGTACGCGAGCTCAGGCAGAGCCTCGTCATATAGCTGCCCAATACAACTGGTTCCGCCGGGCCCTCGCCCGCGCCACGCCGTCCCACCGGGGCGAAACCGTGCGAACGACCGTCTTCCCGGCAGGGGCCGAATCGGGAGGACGCGTATGTGTGGCATCACCGGATGGGTCTCCTTCGACCGTGATCTCCGGGCGGCCGACGAGGTCGCGACGCTGGACGCGATGACGGAGACCATGGCCTGCCGGGGTCCCGACGACCGCGGCACCTGGATCGCCCCGCACGCCGGGCTCGGGCACCGCAGGCTCGCGATCATCGACCTGCCGGGCGGACGCCAGCCGATGTCCGTCGCCACGCCCGAGGGGGACGTGGTCCTCGTCTACTCCGGCGAGGCGTACAACTACACCGAGCTGCGCACCGAGCTGGCCGGCCGCGGCCACCGGTTCGTCACCGACTCGGACACCGAGGTCGTGCTGCACGGCTACCTGGAGTGGGGCGAGTCCGTGGCCGAGCGGCTCAACGGCATGTACGCCTTCGCCGTCTGGGACAGCCGCCACGACGAGCTCGTCATGATCCGCGACCGGATGGGCGTCAAGCCGTTCTACTACTGGCCGACGTCCGACGGAGTGCTCTTCGGCTCGGAGCCCAAGGCCATCCTCGCCAATCCGCTGGCCAGGCCCCGGGTGACCCTCGACGGGCTCCGGGAGCTGTTCAGCCTCGTCAAGACCCCCGGCCACGCGGTGTGGGACGGCATGTACGAGGTGGAGCCCGGCACCGTCGTCACCGTGGACCGCGACGGACCGCGCCGACGCGTCTACTGGCGGCTGGAGACCCGGCGGCACACCGACGACCGGGACACCACCGTCGCCACCGTGCGGTCGCTGCTCGACGACATCGTGCGCCGCCAGCTGGTCTCCGACGTGCCCCGTTGCGTCCTGCTCTCCGGCGGCCTCGACTCGTCGGCGGTCACCGCGCTCGCCGCCCGGCGGCTCGCGGAGAGCGGAGAGAAGGTCCGCACCTTCGCCGTGGACTTCGTCGGACGGACCGAGAACTTCGTCGCCGACGAGCTGCGCACCACCCCCGATACCCCGTTCGTGCACGACGTGGCCCGCGGCTCGGGCACCGTCCACCGCGACATCGTCCTCGACCCGGACATCCTGGCCGACCCCGAGGTGCGCGCCCGGATGATCCGCGCCCGGGACATCCCCATGGGCCTCGGTGACATGGACACCTCGCTCTACCTGCTCTTCCGGGCCATCCGCGAGCACTCGACCGTCGCCCTGTCCGGCGAGTCGGCCGACGAGGTCTTCGGCGGCTACCTCCAGTTCTTCGACGAGGAGGCCCGCCGCGCCGACACCTTCCCCTGGCTGGTCCGCTTCGACGAGCACTTCGGCGAGGACTCGCGCATGCTCCGCGAGGACGTCGCCCGGGCCCTCGATCTCAGGTCGTACATCCGGGGCGGCTACGACTCCGCCGTCGCCGGCGTCGAACGCCTCGACGGCGAGAGCGACTTCGAGTACCGCATGCGCCGGATCTGCTACCTGCACCTGACCCGGTTCGTGCGCGTCCTGCTCGACCGCAAGGACCGGGCCAGCATGGCGGTCGGCCTGGAGGTCCGGGTGCCGTTCTGCGACCACCGGCTCGTCGAGTACGTCTACAACACTCCCTGGGCCCTGAAGTCCTTCGACGGCAGGGAGAAGAGCCTGCTGCGCGAGGCCGTCGCGGACGTGCTGCCCCGGTCCGTGTACGAGCGGACCAAGACCCCCTACCCGTCGACCCAGGACCCGAAGTACGCCGTCGCGCTCCAGGAGCACGCCCGCGCCCTGCTCGCGCGCCCGGACCACCGGGTCTTCGAGCTCATCGACCGCGACCGGCTGCTGAAGGCCGTCGAGTCCGAGGCGCCCCAGATCACCTCGGCCTCCCGGCGGGGCCTGGAACGCACCCTGGACCTCGCGGTCTGGCTGGACATGTACGAGCCCGAGGTGATCCTCGGCTGATCCCCTCCCGGCGGCGGGGCGGCCCGTCCCCCCGGAGGCGGCATGGCCCGTCCGCCCCCGCCGCCCGTCGGAGACGTCGAGTTCATGGCATGATCGTGAAAATCGTGTCGGGCATATGAAAGAAGTGTGCTGTTGCGGCAGCGGGCGGGGGCGGGCGCGTGCGTGTACGTGTGCACGAGGTGAACAGGATCGTGCGAAGAATGCTCGTGTCCGTCCTGGTAATGGTGTTGACGGCGCTGTGGTGCGCTCCGGCCCGGGCGGACGGCGAGCGGGGCGCCGACACCGTCACCCGCACCACCCTGGCGGCCGACACGGAGATTCCCCAGGGCGCCACGGTCGAACTGCTGCGGCGGACCATGGCCCTCGACGCCGGGGAGAAGCGCCACCTTCGAGGCCGGCTCGAAACCACCAGCAGCACGACCGGCATCATCGGTCTGACCCAGCGCATCAGGTGCCTGAACGCCTCCGGAAGCACGGTCTCCGTCATCGCGGCCTCGGCACGCAACCACGAGGGTGCCGACACCGCCACCTACGCGGTCCCGGGGCACCTGCCGATCTACGCGGACCTGCTCTTCACCGCCCCGGCCGCCGGCGTCTACAACTGCGTGCTCCAGGGCTCGGCCTACTCGACCCTGGCGGGCTCCAACCATCTGACCGCGGTCGCCGGCAACACCTGGCTGGAGGCGGACGACGGCGACCGGCCGGGTGCGCACTGGTGGCAGAACCCTGCCTGCGAGAGCGCCGACGCGGCGGGCGCGTGCACCTACGTCGGCGGCGGAGCGGCCCGCCGGGACGCCTGGATCTTCTACGACGACGGGACCCCGGTCCACCAGTGGCAGGCGCACCCGGACGCGGTCGGCGTGTCGGCCAGGGCGAACGTCGAACTGACCACGTGCTACCAGGGAACCGCGTCCTGCGCCCCGACCATGCAGGCCTACCCGCGCGGCCGGAACGCGGTGGTGGACACCCGCTTCGAGTTCATCCAGCTCGACACGACAGGGCACGCCTGCCGAACCCATGGCGCGCCGGCCCGGCGGACCATCACCGACGACGCGCACCACGCGGTCGGCTACTTCGCGATCTCCGGCATCCCCATCGACGCCGCCTGCGGCACCCGCACGTTTCTTATGCGCGTGTACGTGAAACACGTATCGGGACAGACCGTGAAGATCGACGGGGTGCAGGGCGGAGTCACCTCCCTGACCAACGGCATCGCCGTCAACGACTTCGGCTGATGCCGATCGCCGCCTCGCCCGAGGAACTGAGGGCGGGGCACCGCCGACGCGCGCCCCCTCGGCGGCCGGCCGTTTTTCCGGGCTTCTTTCCGGGGTTCGGCGGCGAAGCCCTGGCCGGGCCACTGCTCAGCGTGTTCCATGGTCATCGGGGGGCGCCCGTACCCGTGGCGGCCCGTGTGAGGGAACGAGGTTGCCTTGGCCACGACCGTACGACGTGCCGTACTGACCCTGCCCGCCGCGCCGCTGGGCCCGGAGAACCCGCTGCCGGCCCTTCGCCCGCTCGGCGGGACGCACCTCCTCGACGACCGCGACCGGGCCCGGCTGCCCCGCGACATGGCCCGCCAGATCGGCAGCGCGCCCCTGGCCACCGTGCTGCCGGTGCGCCTCCTCGACGGGTACGGGCGCGAGCGCGTTCCCACCGAGCTGGACGCGATCGTCATCGAGAACGACCGGCTGCGGGCCACCGTCCTGCCCGGGCTCGGCGGTCGCGTCCACTCCCTGCACCACAAGCCGACCGGACGCGAACTCCTCTACTCCAACCCGGTGTTGCAGCCCGCCGACTTCGCGCTCAACGGCGCCTGGTTCTCCGGCGGCATCGAGTGGAACATCGGCGCCACCGGCCACACCACCCTCTCCTGCGCCCCCCTGCACGCGGCCCGGGTGACCGCGCCCGACGGCGGCGACATGCTCCGCCTCTGGGAGTGGGAGCGGCTGCGCGACCTGCCGTTCCAGGTGGACCTCTGGCTGCCCGAGGACTCCGACTTCCTCCACGTCGGCGTGCGGATACGCAACCCGCACGAGCACACCGCACCCGTCTACTGGTGGTCCAACACCGCCGTGCCCGAGGGGGAGCGCACCCGTGTCCTGGCCCCCGCCGACGAAGCCTGGCACTTCGGCTACGCACGCACCCTGACCCGCGTCCCGGTCCCCGGGCACGACTCCGTCGACCGCACGTACCCGCTGCGCGGCGACTTCCCCGCCGACTACTTCTACGAGCTCCCCGACGGCGCGCGCCGCTGGATCGCCGCCCTCGACGAGGACGGGCACGGACTCGTCCAGACGTCGACCGACCTGCTGCGGGGACGGAAGCTGTTCCTCTGGGGGACCGGCCCCGGCGGGCGCCGCTGGCAGGAATGGCTCACCGAGCCCGGTGCCCCGGGCTACGCCGAGATACAGGCCGGACTCGCCCGGACCCAGCTGGAGCACGTGCCCCTCGAACCGGGCGCGGAGTTCAGCTGGCTGGAGTCCTACGGGCCGCTGTCCGCCGACGCCGGGGCCGTGCACGGCGACGACTGGGCCCGGGCCCGCGCCGAGACCGAACGACGGCTCGACGAGGCGCTGCCGCGTGCCGACGTCGACGCCGCGTACGCCGCCTGGCGGAGCCGCGCCGACGACGAGCCCGGCGAGTCGCTGGCCACCGGCTCCGGGTGGGGCGCGCTGGAGGTGCGGCGTGGCGGTCACCGGCTGCCCGGGACGCCGTTCGGCGAGTCGACCCTCGGTGAACAGCAGGAACCCTGGCTGGAGTTGCTGGACCGGGGCGGCTTCCCCGAGCCCCGCCGGGCCGTGCCGCCCGGTCCCTCCCTGGTCTCGCCGCACTGGCGCGACATGCTGGAGACGGCCCCCGCCGAACCGCTCACCGAGTACCACCTCGGCGTCGCCCAGTGGCACGCCGGCGACCGCGCCCAGGCGGTCCGCAGCTGGGAACGCGGGCTGGCCCGGGCCGCGTCCCGCTGGCCCCTGCTGCGCTGCCTCGCCGTCGCGGCGGAGGAGAGCGGCCAGCCGGACCGGGCCGCCGATCTCCACGCCGAGGCGTTCGACGAGCTGAGCGCGGAACGCACCGGCCCCGGCGGCGGCGAACAGGGCGACGGCGGGCCCGGCCGGGACAGGGCCGACGGCGGCGACGGGCGTGAGGGGGCCGGCGACGACGTTCGCGCGGGTGCGGGCGGGGACGCCCTGGCCGCCGCCGTGGCGGCGCTGGGCCGTGAGGCGATCGAGGCGCTGCTCGCGGCGGGACGTCCCGAAGCGGCCCGGGCGGTGTGGTCCGGACTGTCCCCGGAGGTCCGGCGGCGGGGCCGCTTCCGGCTGCTGGAGGCACGGATGCTGATCGCCGAGGGCGACCGGGGCGCCGCCCGGGCGGTCTTCGACGAGGGTTTCGAGGTCGCCGATCTGCGCGAGGGCGAGGAAGTGCTCGACGAGGTGTGGGGCGCGCTCACCGATGAGCCGATTCCGCCCCGGTACAACTACCGGATGCGCCCCGGCGACTGACGCGACCGGTCACCGGGCCGGGCCGCGAGGCCGGGCGGCGAGGCCCAGGCCGGCAGTCGGGGCGGCGGTCGGCCGCCGCTCGGACGCCCGGAGGTCGGGTCCAGGCGTCCGGGGCGTTCGGGCCGGCAGCACGCGGTCCGTCGGGTGTCGAGCGCCGACGGGTGTCCGGGGCCGACGGGAGCACGAGGTGCTTCAGGCGTCCGGGGCCGACGGGAGCACGGGGTCTCTCCCGGCCCCGGACCGGCGGGCCGCCGGGTTCGTCAGACGCCCGGGTTGCGGTCGACGTACTCGAAGACGGAGCCGTCGGGATGCAGGGCGATCAGGTTGCGGCCCGCC
Source organism: Streptomyces tyrfis (assembly GCF_037034285.1). Lineage (NCBI taxonomy): Bacteria > Bacillati > Actinomycetota > Actinomycetes > Kitasatosporales > Streptomycetaceae > Streptomyces > Streptomyces tyrfis. The sequence goes on from NZ_JBAGJZ010000031.1 coordinate 61,064, forward strand.
GGCGTCGGCACCGGACCCGCGAGGATCCGGGCGCCGACCCGGGTGAGCGAGGCATGGGCCGCGTCGACATCCTTGACCGCGATCGTCGCCGTGACCTTGCGCAGGATCTCCAGTTCCGCCGCCGGCCCGCTCATCAGCAGAAAGCAGCTGATCGCGGCGACCGACACCCCGCCGCGTTCGAAGCGCAGCGCGGAACTGCCCGTGAGATCCTCGTAGAAGGCCACCGCGGCCTCCAGGTCGTCGACGCAGATACGCAGCGTGGTTCCCAGAATGTCCATGCGGGACAGCGTAGTTGGCGGAGATCAGACCCGGCACAGAATCTCGCCGTGCGGGACCGTGAACCACGCGTCCTCGCACGATCCCCACGCGCGCCAGGCCGCGGCGATCGCGGACAGCCGCCCGGCGTCGGCGTGGCCGCCCGCCACGGCCTGCTCCGCGTAGGCGGAGCCGACTGTGCGGTCCGCCCACAACCCGCTCCACCAGGCGCGGCTCTCCGGGGTGGCGAAGCACCAGGCGGCGGCGGTCGGGGTGATGTCGGTGAACCCCGCGCGGCGGGCCCATGAGAGCAACCGGCGGCCCGCGTCCGGCTCCCCGCCGTTGGCGCGGGCGACCCGGCCGTACAGCTCCCGCCAGTCGTCCAGGCCGGGCGTCTCGGGGTACCAGGCCATCGCCGCGTAGTCGCTGTCGCGGGCGGCCACGATGCCGCCGGGCCGGCAGACCCGCCGCATCTCGCGCAGGGCGGCCACCGGGTCGGTCACGTGCTGGAGCACCTGATGGGCGTGGACGACGTCGAAGGAGTCGTCGGGGAACTCCAGCGCGTGCACATCGGCGGTGGCGAACTCCACGTTGTCCAGGCCGCGTTCGGCCGTCGCCCGGCCCGCCCGGACCAGGACCTCCCGGCTGGTGTCGACGGCGGTCACCCGGCCGGGGGCGACCAGTGCGGCCAGATCCGCGGTGATGGTGCCCGGTCCGCAGCCGACGTCCAACACGGCCATGCCGGGACGGAGTTCGTCGATCAGATACGCCGCGGAGTTCGCGGCCGTGCGCCAACTGTGCGACCGGAGGACCGACTCGTGGTGGCCGTGCGTGTAGACGGCGTCGGGCTGCTTCGGCATGACGGGTTCCTTCCTCGGGGCGCGGCGGCCCGGTCCGGGCCGCCGCGCGGAGCTGACCGGTGCGGACACCGTACGCGCCGATGCCGCATTCTGAGATGCCCGTCTTGCTATATGGGCGTTCGGGTGCGGTATGGGGCGCGCCTGCGGGGGGAGGGGCGGGAGGCGGGCACACTGGGGCGGAGAGGGAGACGGACAGGCGGGGCGAGCGGCCGTCCGGGTCCGTCCGATTCCGTTCGGGTCTCGTCCGGGCTTGTCTCCGTTGCCGCGATACGTAGGGATGATTACTCTGTGGTCATGATTCCGGCCGTTGGCCGGACTCTCCGTGACCGAACCCGCGATCCGCCGGGCCGGGCGCGCGGGACCGGCGAGGCCCGGGATCCGGCGCCCCGGACCTCCGGCGCGGTCGGACTCCAGCAAGGGGCAGACATGAGTTCCGCAGGCCTGGACGTGGCCGTGGCCGAAAACGCCGAGCTGGGCGAGGGCCCGACCTGGGACCCGGTCGCCCGTCGGCTGATCTGGGTCGACATCGACGCCGCCCGGGTGCACACCTATGACCCGGCCAGCGGTCGGCGTACGGTGCAGGACACCGAGCAGCACGTCGGAGCGGCCAAACCGCGCGAGGGCGGGGGGCTCGTTGTCAACCTGCGCGACGGCATCGGCCTGTACGACCCGGACGGCGCGTTCCGCTGGCTCGTCCACGACCCCCGGCCCGGCCGCCGGGGCAACGACGCGGCGGTCGCCCCGGACGGGGCGCTGTGGGCGGGCACCATGCGCTACGACGGCGCCGAGGCCGGCGGCGACCTCACCCGGGTCGCGCCCGACGGCGGGGTCACCCCCGTACTGCCCGAGGTGACGTGCAGCAACGGCATCGGGTGGAGCCCGGACGAGCGGCTGATGTACTACGTCGACACGCCCACGGGCCGCGTCGACGTCTTCGACTTCGACGGCGAGCGCGCCGTGAACCGCCGCCCGTTCGCCGTCGTCGAGGAGGGCGCGGGATTCCCCGACGGGCTGACCGTCGACGCCGACGGAGCGGTCTGGGTGGCCCTCTGGGACGGCGCGGCCGTGCGCCGTTACGCGCCCGACGGCTCCCTGGACCGGATCGTCGAGCTGCCGGTCCAGCGCCCGACGGCCTGCGCCTTCGGCGGCGCGGACCTGCGCGACCTCTACATCTCCACGGCCCGCGTCGGGCTGGCCGCCCCGCACCCGCTGTCCGGATCGCTGCTGGTGCTGCCGGGGGCCGGGCAGGGGATGGCGGGCACGCCCTTCGCCGGCTGACCCCGTCCGGTTCCGTCCGGAGACCGGCCGGCCGCCGTCCACTCCGCGCCGTCCGGGGTTCGCCGGGCGGGCGCGGCCCGGCGAACCCCCGTATAAAGGGCCTGGGCGCGCAACGGGGCACAGGGCGCGAGCGACGACGGGGCACGGCGACGGCGGCGAAGGAGACCCGGATGGCGCGGGAGCACACCGAGCGGACCGAGCGGACCGGACCCGGCGCACGGACCCGGCGGGCGGCGCGCGCGGGCGGCGGCCGCCGGGTCCGGGAGGACCACGGCCCTGTCCGGTACGGGCCGCCCGCCCCCGACCCCGGACTGCCGGTGCTGCCCGAACTCGCCGAGGTGCTCGCCGCCGCGGCCGGCCGCGCCGTCCCCGAACCGACCGGCGGCGGCGCCTCCCTGCGCCGGGCCGCGACCGCCTACTGGGCCCGGCGCGGTCTGCACGGCGACCCCGAGCGGGTCGCCGCCGCCCCGGGCGCCTCGCCGCTGCTGCTCGCGCTGATCGCCGCGCACGGCGGCGACGTGCTGATGCCGCGCCCCTGCGCCGCCGCCTGGATCCCGCAGGCCCGGCTGCTGGGAAGGCCCGCCTACCAGGTGCCGACGCCGGCCGAGTGCGGCGGCGTGCCCGATCCGTACGCTCTGCTGGAGACCGTCCGCCGGGTGCGCGCCGAGGGCGGCAGCCCCCGGCTGCTGCTGATCTCCGTCGTCGACGACCCGACCGCGACCGTGGCCCCGCCGGAACTCGTGCGCGAGGCGTGCGAGGCGGCGGTCGCCGAGGGGCTGCACATCGTCAGCGACGAGACCTGGCGCGACACCCTGCACCGGCCGCAGGACACGGTGCTGCTCAGCCCGGCGGAGATGTGCCCGGACGACGTCACGGTCGTCTGCGATCTCGCCGGGGCGCTGACCCCGGCGGCCTGGCCGGTGGCGGTCGCCCGGTTCCCGGACACCGGGCGGGCGGCGGTCGACCACGCCCGTACGCTCGACGTCCTCACCGCGCTCGGCGCGCTCGTCGCGGGCCCGGTGGCCGCGGCCGCCGCCCACGCGCTGCACGGACCGGACCCCGTCGTGGACCGGACCCGGCGGTCCGCCGTGCTCCACGCGTGGGTCGCGGCGGCGGCCCATCGCGCGGTCCTCGTCTCGGGCGCGCTCGCCAGGCCCCCGCAGGCGGGACGGCATCTCTACGCAGACCTGGAACCGCTGAGGTCCCGGCTGGCCGACCGGGGGGTCACCGACTCACTGGAGCTGGAGGAGTACCTGACGGAGCGTCTCGGCACACCGACCCCGGGCGGCCACCGTTTCGGCGACGAGCTGGGGGCCCTGCGGGTGCGGCTGGGCACCGGGGCGCTGGTCGGGACGACCCCGGAACAGCGGACGGAGGCCCTCCGCGCGGAGCGCCCGCTGGAACTGCCCCATGTGGCCGACGCCCTCGGCCGTCTCGAAGCGGTCCTCACCGACCTCCGCTGACGTGCTCGGGCGGCTCCGACGCACCCGACACAACCGACGCACCCGGCGCACCCGGCGCACCTGGACGTCCCGCTCGGGCGCCGGGGCCGCCCCCCGGACGCCGTAGTGGTCCCTCGCCCGGACGCGGCCGGACCCGGCCCCGTACGCCCCGCATCCGCGGGCCCCGACACCCCGGCGCCCCGACCTCTCACACCCGCCCGGCGGTCAGTGGCCGAACCGCGTCCGCATCCTGCGCCATACCACCGGGCCGCCGCTGACCAGCAGCGTCAGCCCCACCGCCGCCGCCACGCCCTGCCACGGCTCGGGAAACAGCGAGCCGCCCAGCACGCCGATCAGCTGGTACGTCGCGGCCCACGCCAGACAGGCCGGCACATCCCCCCGGGCGAACCGGTGGGACGGCATCCGCCCCAGCAGACAGGCCAGCATCACCGGAATCCGCCCCGCCGGAATCAGCCGCGACAGCACGAGCACCATCACCCCGTGCTCGTCCAGCTTCCGCCGCGCCTGTTCCAGCCGCTCCGGAGCCGCCTGCTCGCTGATGGTCCGCAGCCATCGCGAGCCGTTCTTCGACCGCACCCCGCGCTGCCCCAGCCGGAAGAGGCAGATGTCACCGAGGAACGCCGCGGCCGACGCCACCACGAAGACGATCAGCAGCGAGAACGGCGACGACTGGTGCAGGGCCACCACCGCCGCCGAACTGACCAGCGCGCCCGTCGGCACCACCGGCACCAGTGAGCCCAGGGACACCAGCAGAAACAGGGACGGGTAGCCCACCGCCTGTTGCGTCGACTCCGGGGGAAGCTGCCGCACGACCTCCTGGATCACCTGGCGGCCTCCGGCCGCATCCGCTCGCCGTGGCCCAGCCGGTGCGTGGCCACGTCCGGCGCCAGCAGCGCCGCTTTGCGGACGAACTCGTCACCCGGCGAGTGGAACTCGTGCGGCCGGACGCCGTCCATGCCGATCGGCCAGTACGTGCCGTAGTGCACCGGCACCGCGGCCCGGGGCGCCAGCCGGGCCAGCGCCTGCGCCGCCCGTCCCGCGTCCAGATGGCCGCGGCCCAGGTACGGGCCCCAGCCGCCCACCGGCAGCAGGGCCACGTCCACCGGCCCGACGACCCGGGCCATGTCGTCGAAGAGCCCGGTGTCGCCCGCGAAGTACGTCCGCTCCTCGCCCTCGACCACGTAACCGAGCGCCGGGGAGCGTCGCGGCCCCATCGGCAGACGCCTGCCGTCATGCAGGGACGGGACCGCGCGGATCCGTACGCCGTCCGTCCCGCCGAAGCGGAGCTCGTCGCCCGGGACCACCTCGCTGATCAGCAGCCCGCGCGCCGCGCACAGCCGCCGGAGCCCCGGCACGGCGCGCGCCGCGCCCGCCGGCGCCACCAGCCGGGTGCCCGCCGCGAGCCGGGCCAGCGACGGCAGATGCAGATGGTCCGAGTGCAGATGCGAGACGAGCACGACATCCGCGACCGCGGCCTCCGGTCCGGGCAGCTCGCCCCGCCGCCTGCGCAGATGGGCCAGTCGCCGGGCGAACAGCGGATCGGTCAGGACGCGCACCCCGGAGTCCTCGATCGTGCAGGTGGCATGACCCCACCAGGTGACTTCCACCGGCACGTCGCCTCCTCGTTCCCGGCCTCCTCGTCCGGCCCCGGCCTCGGGCCCCGGGTGTGCTTCGGCGGACCCGGCCGGCCGCGACTTCCAGAACACACACTAATGCCGTTACCGGATCGGGTGACCCCGCTTTCGTCGGTTGACGCTTCCTCCGGGCGGTGCCGCGCGTCCGTGCCGTTCCCGCGGGTCCCATGGGCAGGGCCGCGCGATCCCGCCGGCGTGCCCGGCGCCGGTGCGTGCGCCGCGGCGCACACGTCCGGACCGTCCGCCCCGCGTGCGCCCGCCGCGGCGGCGTCCCGTCCGAGGACGGGACGCCACGCACGGGGCCACCCCGCCGCCCCGCGTGCGCCCACGCCGCCCCTCCCGCTCCGGCGCGCGCGGGCGCACCGCCGTCCGGCCCGCGGCCACGCGCTCCTGCCGTCCCGACACGCGCCTTCTTGCTCGGGGGCCGTGGGGGTAGGGTCGCCGTTGCGCCCAGGGCCCGACGTCGACACGGCGTCCGGCCGCGAGCGGTGTCCGGTGCGGTGCGTCGCGAGGCGGAGGACCGCTCCCGTACGCGTACGGGAGATGCGCGGGACGTACGCGAGCGGCCCCCGGTCGCGCGGCGGGACGCCCGGCGGGCCGCCGGGAGCAGGGCGCCGATCGACGACAGGCCCCGGCACGAGGGGACGGCCTTGGGGGACGCAGTGGACGTACGGGTGGCGGCCATCGCCAGTCTCACACCGCTCGAGGAGCTCGACAGCGACCCGTTCCTGGTGGACACCCGCAGCCAGCACGACATGTGCGCCCGCTGGGCCGCCGACCAGGGATACGTCGTCACCCGGCAGCTGCGTTTCTACGGGCTGCGCCCCGACCACCACGCGCTGTGGGCGGATGTGGAGAGCGGCGACGTCGAGCTGTTCGTCGCCGCCAACGACCGGGTGCTGGCCCGAGCCCTCACCTCGGTCCCGGAGTTCGCCGCGGAGTGCGCCCGGCGCGGGGTGCGCCTGGAGCTCGCGGGGCTCGACGAGCCGCCGTACAACGCCCGGGCGAAGGCGAGCGTGCACCGCAGGCTCTCCATGCCGACCGCCGGCTACGACGGCCGCTGACCGCCCCGGCCCGACGAGCATGGCGGCGGTCCCGCCGTCATGCTGCGCAAGGCTGCCGCCGCGCTGTGAAAAGCTGGGGCGCGGGGCCGGAACGGCGAGGCCCGGACATGAGGTGGATGAGGCGTGGGCGACGGGCGATGGCGAACGGCCGGAAGCGCCCTGCTGCGGGTGGTCGTGGTGTGGGCGGCGTCGACGCTCACGATGCTGGTGCTCGCCGGCATCCTCCCGGACTTCCGGCTCCAGTCGGCCGACGGCGACAGCATCACCAGGACCGCGTTCGCCGCGGCCTGGGGCGCCGGGGCGTTCGGCCTGCTGTCCGCGCTCGTCTGGCCGGTGCTGGTACGGGCCCTGCTGATCGTCCCCGCACTCGTCCTCGGACTGCTCGTCTTCTTCCTGAACGGGTCGCTGCTGCTCCTCGCCCTGCGGCTCATACCGGACGGGCGGGGCGCCGCCGACCCGCGGACCGCGGTGGTGGTCGCGGCCCTGATGTCCGCCGTGGCCTCCGCCACCTCCACGGCCCTCGCCGTCCGCGACGACAACGCCTACCGGCGGCGGCTGTCCCGCCTCGCCGACCGCAGACGCCGCCGCAGCGGAGCCGGTGACGGCCGCTGCGGGCCGCCGGGCGTCGTCTTCGTCCAGCTCGACGGAGTCGGCCACGACGTGCTGGCCCGGGCGGCGGCCACCGGCGTGATGCCGACCGTCGCGCGGTGGCTCGCGGACGACGGGAGCCACCGGCTCGCCCCCTGGCGCACCGACTGGTCCAGCCAGACCGGCGCCAGCCAGCTCGGCATCCTGCACGGCAGCAATCACGACGTCCCCGCCTTCCGCTGGTACGAGAAGGAGACCGGCGACGTCATGGTCTCCAGCCGGCCCGCCAGCGCCCTGGAACTCCAGCGCAGGGCGGTCGCCCGCACCCGTGACGACGGGCTGCTCGCGGTGGACGGCGCCAGCCGCGGCAACCTCTTCAGCGGCGGCGCCGACCAGCTCGCGCTGGTCCTGTCGATGGCGGCCCGGCGCGGCAAGGGCCGCCGTTCCCGGGCCGGGTACTTCGCCTACTTCTCCGACCCGGCCAACGCCGTGCGCACGGCGGTGTCGTTCGTCGCGGAGGTCTGCCGCGAGATCTGCCAGTCGACCCGGGCCCGCCTGCGCAAGGAGACCCCGAGGATCGGGCGCGGCGGGTTCTACCCCTGCATCCGGGCGTTCGCGACCGTCGTCGAACGCGATGTGGTGGTCGCCGCCGTCATCGGTGACATGTTCGCCGGACGCACCGCGGTCTACGCCGACCTCGTCGCCTACGACGAGGTGGCGCACCACTCCGGGCCGCACAGCCGCGACGCGGAGAAGCTGCTCGCCCGGCTGGACCGGTCGCTGGCGCTGATCGCCAAGGTCGCCGAGCACACCCCGCGCCGGTACCGGATCGTGCTGCTCTCCGACCACGGCCAGAGCCCCGGCGAGACCTTCGCGGGCGCGTACGGGCTGACGCTCAAGGACCTGGTGCGGGCGGGCTGCGGGCTGCCCGTGCCCCGCCGGGCGCAGCGCACCCGCAGCGGTTCGGAGGCGCGCGACGCGGTACGGATCGCGCTGCACCGGCGGCCGGCCGGGGAGGGGGAGGCGGAGCACCGCGCGAAGCCGTCCGACCCGGTCGTGCTCGCCTCCGGCAACCTCGGGCTGATCTCCTTCCCCGACATCCCCGGACGCGCCACGCGCGAAGAGCTCGACCGGACCCGCCCGGCACTGCTCGGCACCCTCGCCAACCACCCCGGCATCGGCTTCCTGCTGGTCCGCGACGAGCGCCACGGATCGGTGGTGATGGGCGGCGCGGGCGCCGAGATCCCGGTGTCGGAGCTGCGGGACGGGGAGGGGCCGCTGGCCCCGTTCGGACCGGGGGCGGCGGACGCGATCCGCCGTACCGACACCTTCCCGCACGCCGCGGACATCATGGTGAACTCGATGCACGACCCGGCCACCGGCGCCGTGCACGCCTTCGAGGAGCAGATCGGCTCGCACGGCGGCCTGGGCGGCGAGCAGTCCCGGCCGTTCCTGCTGTGGCCGTCGGAGCTTTCGGCCCCGGTGGCCGACGGCACGGAACTCGTGGGGGCCGAGCAGGTGCACCGGGTGCTGCGGCGCTGGCTGCGGGAGTGCGCGGAGCCGCGGACGCCCGGGGCGGCGGGGAGCGCTTCCGGAGCGGGAGACGGCGCGGCGGACGGCGGGCCCGCACGCGGCGTCGATGACGCGGACGGGACGGTTCCGGCTACCGGCTGAGGGGGGCGTCCTCGCTGGTGGGAGGCGTTGTCAGTGGGGGACGGCAGGATGGGGGCCATGACGAACTCAGCTGTTGTGCTCGCCGATGCCGCCGCCTACGCCGCCGCGGTCGAGGAGGCGTCGCAGGCCGCCGCCGCGTACTACGCCGCGGGCGAGAGCGCGCTCGACGACGACGCGTACGACCGGCTGGTCCGGGGGATCGCCGCATACGAGCGGGAGCACCCGCAGGAGGTGCTGGACGCCTCTCCGACCGGCAAGGTGGCCGGCGGCGCCGTGAGCGGGGACGTCCCGCACACGGTGCCCATGCTCTCCCTGGACAACGTCTTCTCCGCCGAGCAGTTCGCCACCTGGACGGCCTCGCTGGAGCGCCGCATAGGCAGGCCCGTCGCGGCGTGGAGCGTGGAGCCGAAGCTCGACGGTCTGGCCGTCGCCGCCCGCTACCGCCAGGGCCGCCTGGAGCGGCTGATCACCCGGGGCGACGGCGCCGCGGGCGAGGACGTGTCGCACGCCATCGGCACCGTGGCCGGACTGCCCGCCCGGCTCGCCGAGCCGGTCACGATCGAGCTGCGCGGCGAGATCCTCATGACGAACGAGCAGTTCGAGCACGCCAACGTTGTGCGCGCGGAGCACGGCGGCGCCCCCTTCGCCAACCCGAGGAACGGCGCCGCGGGCACCCTGCGCGCCAAGGACCGTGCGTACACGGTGGAGATGACGTTCTTCGCCTACGGCGCCCTGCCGCTGCCCGAGTCCGGAGCGCCGTCCGACACCCTCCAGGACCTCCCGCACAGCGAGGTCCTGGCGTACGTCGCCGGCCTCGGCGTCCACACCGCGGCGGCCACGGACGCGGCCCCGCGCACCGTCACCGCCGTCGAGGAGGCGCAGGCGCGGATCGAGGAGGTCGCGGCGCTGCGCGCCTCGCTGCCGTTCGGCATCGACGGCGTCGTGATCAAGGCCGATCTCGCGGCCGACCAGCGTGCGGCCGGTTCCGGCAGCCGGGCGCCGCGCTGGGCCATCGCGTACAAGCTCCCGGCGGTCGAGAAGGTCACCCGCCTCCTCGGCGTCGAATGGAACGTGGGCAGGACCGGCATCATCGCCCCCCGTGCCGTCCTGGAACCAGTCGAGATCGACGGATCGACCGTCGGCTACGCCACCCTGCACAACCCGGCCGACATCACCCGCCGCGACCTCCGGGTGGGCGACCGGGTGATGGTCTACAAGGCGGGCGACATCATCCCCCGCATCGAGGCCCCCGTCGCCCATCTGCGGACCGGCGACGAGCAGCCCGTCGTCTTCCCCGAGGAGTGCCCGCAGTGCGGGTCCGAGATCGACACCAGCGAGCAGCGCTGGCGCTGCGTCCGGGGCCGTGACTGCCGCATCGTCGCCTCCGTCTCGTACGCGGCGGGCCGCGACCAGCTCGACATCGAGGGGCTCGGCGCGACCCGGGTCGTCCAGCTCGTCGACGCCGGACTGGTGACCGACTTCGCGGATCTCTTCACCCTCGGCCGGGAGCAGCTGCTGGGCCTGGAGCGGATGGGCGAGACCAGCACGGACAACCTCCTCGCGGCCATCGGCCAGGCGCGGACCCAGCCGCTCTCCCGCGTGTTCTGCGCGCTGGGCGTGCGCGGCACCGGCCGCTCCATGTCGCGCAGGATCGCCCGCTACTTCGCGGACATGGACCGGATCAGGGCGGCTGACGCCGAGGAGCTCCAGCGGGTCGACGGCATCGGCAAGGAGAAGGCGACGGCCGTCGTCGCGGAACTGGCGGAGCTGGCCCCGCTGATCGAGAAGCTGGTGGCCGCCGGGGTCAACATGACGGAGCCGGGCGCGACGCCGCCGCCCGAGCCGGGCTCGGAACCGGCGGAGGCCGCCCCGGACGGCGACGTGGACGGACAGAGCGGTGCGGACGGGGCCGCCGGGCTCCCGCTGCACGGCATGACCGTGGTGGTCACCGGCGCCATGACCGGGGTGCTGGAGAAGCTCTCCCGCAACGAGATGAACGAACTCGTCGAACGGGCCGGCGGGAAGTCGTCGTCCAGCGTCTCCAAGCGCACCACGCTCCTGGTCGCAGGCGAGAAGGCCGGTTCCAAGCGCACCAAGGCGGAGGACCTCGGCGTCCGAATCGCCACGCCCGACGAGTTCGCCGGACTGATAGCCGGCTTCCTGCCCTCGGAGGCGTGAACCCCGCGCGCCGACGCACGGGAGACACGGCTCCCCGGCGTGCCTCGCCGGTCCGGAGCGGCTCGGCCTGACGCCCTCGCGGAGCGTGGCCGCGGTGTCACGGAGACGTGGACGCGGTGCCCGGGCGGGCGACGACGCACGAGCCCTTCGATTTTGCCCGAGAGTGGCTTTCTTTGCCTCCCTATTGCATAGTGAGGGCTCGACCATGCCTTGCTGTCAGCGGGTCCATGGGTGGAGGCGACGGTTGCTCCGGCAGACCGGGGGAGGGACGATGCGTGCGCTGCACGACGGACCGCGAATCGACCGGTCCGCCCACCAGGAGTACCGGGGCGCCACCCGTGGCCTCGCCCTCGACCTCGGCAGCTCCCGGACCCGCGCCTGGGTGCCCGGGCGCGGCGTCGTCGCCGACACCGTCGCCTGCGGCGCGGGCGGCGACGGGACGGGGCACGGACGCCCGGTGCGGCGGGGGCGCGTCGTCGACCCGGCGTCCTGCGGGCGGATGCTCGGCCGCATCGCCGACACGGCCCTGGGCGCCGATCTCAGCGCCACCGTGATCGTGGTCAGCCACCCCGTCCTCGCCGGCGCCGAGCACCGCGCGGCGGCGCGGGAGGCCGTCGCCGCCCTCGGGCCCGCCGGCGTCATCGTCCTGGACAGCGCCAGGGCCGCCGCCGCGTCCGCCGGGCCGCACGACGGCGGGCCGCTGCTCGTCGTCGACGTCGGCGCCGAGCTGACCGAGGCGACGCTGCTGGTCGGCGGGCAGATCCGCGACGCCCGGCAGGCCGAGACGGGACTCAGCGACCTCGACCCCGCGGAGCCGCCCACCGCCGTCGTCCGCACCGTCCTGGACATGGTGACGGAGATGTGGAAGCAGGACCGGCACGGCGCCGTCCTGGGCGCGCTGCGCAAGGGCCCGCTGCTCGTCGGCGGCGGCGCCGCGCGCCCGGACGTCACCGACCGGATCTCGGCGCGCCTCGGCGCCCCGATACGTCTTGCCGACGACCCGGCGACCACGGTCGTGCGGGGCGCCGGGCTGGTTCTCAGCTCGGTGCTCGGCCGCGCGGCCGGCGCACCGGCGCTGTCCGGACGAGAGAGGTGACCCCCCTCCCGGGGCCGCCCCCGGGGAGCGTGCCCCCCGGGGCCCAGCCGGTCACTCCGGCGCACCGGGACCGCGCGCGAGCCGCCCGCCGGCTCCTCGCGGCGCTCCTGCTCGCCGTCCTCACCACGGTCGGCGGGGCGCCCGCCGTGGCCGGGGCCCTGTCGGCGGGGGGCCCGTTCGCCGGCGCGCCGCCCCCGGCCGCGGAGGCTCCCGACGCCCATCAGCCGATCCCGCACACCGACCGGACCGTCCGCCCCGGGACCGTCCTCGACTCCCGCCGGGCCCGTACGCACACGGCGACCGACGGCCACCGGCCCACGCCCACGAGCGGCCCCCGGCCCGACCCCCGGGCCGCGGCCGAACACGTCCGCGCCCCGCAGCAGCTTCCGCAGCCGGGCCCCGACGTCCTGCTGCCCGGCACGCCCGGCATCCGCACTCCGCACCCCCGGCCACGGCGCGTGCCCCCCGCGTCCACGCACATCGTCGACCGCTTCCGCGCGGCGCTCCCCGCCGTGCGCGGGCCTCCGAGGACGGCCGTCCACCGGCCACCGGCCCCGGTACGGGTTCCCGACCCCGCCCGGCAGCCGGTTCCGTCCCACTGAACCGCCGTCCCGCCCTCGCCCCGCCGAGGCGCACGGCGTCTCCTCGGAGGAAACCCCATGACTCGCGCCACCACGGTGCGAGCGGTTCTGGCTGCCGCCGTGCTGCTCGTCTCCGTGCTCATCACGCTGAACATGTCGCCCAGACTCGGCCTCGACCTCCAGGGCGGCACCCGCATGGTGCTCCAGGCCAAGGACTCGGACACCGCGAAGGCGGACCGGGAGAGCACCGACCGCACCCTGGAGGTGCTCCGCCAGCGGATCGACTCCCTCGGCGTCTCCGAACCCACCCTGACCCGCTCGGGCGAGGACCGGATCATCGTCGAACTGCCGGACGTCCAGGACCCGCGCAAGGCCGCCGAGGTCATCGGCAAGACCGCCCAGCTCAGCTTCCACGCCGTCCAGGGCCCCGGCACCCCGGCCGACGAGGGAACGGCCGGCGACGGCAAGAAGGGCGACGGCAAGAAGAACGACGACACGAAGGACGACGGCAAGGACGGCAGCGGGAAGGGAGGCGACGGCGCCGACGAGAAAGCCGGACCCGGGAAGCAGACCGGCGACAAGCCCGGCACCAAGGCCGACGCCGAGCCCGGCGACAAGCCCGACGCCCAAGCCGGCGACAAGCCCGACGCCCAGGCAGGCGACAAGCCCGGCGACAAGCCCGACGGTGGGCTGACGCTCCCCGACGAGCAGGGCCGTCTCCTCGACCTCGGCCCGTCCCGGCTGTCCGGCGCGGGCGTCAAGGCGGCCACCGCCTCGTTCGACGCGCAGCAGGGCGCGGGCTGGACCGTCTCCCTCGACTTCCACAAGAAGGCGGGAGGGGAATGGACCAAGCTGACCGGCGAAGCCGCCTGCAACCCCGTCCAGGACGACCGCCGACGCGTCGCCATCGTCCTCGACCAGCAGATCATCTCCTCGCCGCAGGTGGCGCCGTCGGTCGGCTGCGGGGTCGGCCTGCCGTCCGGATCCACCCAGATCACCGGTTCCTTCAGCGCCGACGAGGCCCGCGAACTGGCCCTCCTCATCGAGGGCGGCGCCCTGCCGCTGCCCGTCGAGATCGTCGAGCAGCGCACCGTCGGCCCGACCCTCGGCGCCGCCGCCATCGACGCCAGCGCCCGCGCCGCCCTGATCGGCGCCGCCGCCACCGCGCTCTTCATCACGATCGTCTACCGGCTCTTCGGCGCCCTCGCCGCCCTCGCGCTCGTCGCCTACGGGCTGATCTCCTACGCGGCCCTGGTCGCCCTCGGCGTCACCCTCACCCTGCCCGGCCTCGCCGGGTTCGTCCTGGCCATCGGCATGGCGGTCGACGCCAACGTACTCGTCTTCGAACGAGCCAGGGAGGAACACGAACTACGACCGAGCCGCGGACTGCGCTCCTCGCTGACCGCCGGATTCCGCGGCGCCTGGAGCGCCGTCGCGGACTCCAACGTGACGACGCTGATCGCGGCCGGCCTGCTCTTCTTCCTCGGTTCCGGTCCGGTGAAGGGCTTCGGCGTCACGCTCGCCATCGGTGTGATCGCCTCCATGTTCTCCGCGCTCGTCATCGCCCGCGCGCTCACCGAGATCGCCGCGCAGTCGCGCTTCGTCGGCAGCCGTGCCGGGGTCAACGGCATCGCCAACCCCGGCCGGGTGCGCATCTGGCTGACCCGTCGCAATCCCCAGCTGATGCGCGCCCCGCGCCGCTGGCTGCTGGTCTCCGCCGCGCTGGTCGCCGTCGCGGTCCTCGGCATCGTCGTACGCGGCGTCAACCTGGGCGTCGAGTTCACCGGCGGCCGGCTCATGGAGTACTCGACGAGCCGGCCCGTGGACGTGGAGCACGCCCGGTCCCTCCTGACCGACGCCGGGTTCCCCGACGCCGAGGTCACCACGGCGGGCTCCGGCGACCTCTCCGTACGCACCGGCAAGCTCGACGACGAGGGCGAGCACACCGTGCGCGCCGCCCTCGCCAAGGAGGGCGGCGAGACCACCAAGGTCCGCGACGAGCTCATCGGTCCCAGCCTCGGCGACGAACTCCGGCGCAATGCCCTGATCGCGCTCGCCATCGCCGTCCTGGTGCAGCTGGCCTATCTGGTGGTCCGGTTCCGCTGGACGTTCGCCGTTGCGTCCGTCGGCGCGCTGGTCCACGACGTCGTGATCCTGGTCGGTGCGTTCGCCTGGCTCGGGCGGACCGTGGACGGCATCTTCCTCGCCTCGCTCCTCACCGTGATCGGATACTCCGTCAACGACTCCGTGGTGGTCTTCGACCGGGTGCGGGAACTCTGGGCGAAGGCCCGCCGCACTCCGGTCGCCGACATCGCCAACCAGGCGGTGCTGCAGACCGTCCCCCGGACCGTCAACACGGGCATGGGCGCCCTCTTCATCCTGACCGCCCTCGCCGTGCTCGGCGGCGACTCGCTCGAGGACTTCGCGCTCGCCCTGCTGATCGGCATCTGCGTCGGAACGTACTCCTCGGTGATGACCGCCGTCCCGGCCGCGCTGCTGCTGGAACGGAGCAGCAAGGCCCCGCCGCCCGCCCGGAAGCGGGCCCCGGGCCGCCGTTCGGGCACCCGGACACAGCACCGGGACCCGCTCGACAACGGGGCACGCGTATAGGCGCGGAAAAGCAGAAGCACGCGCGTACGAAGAACGTACGGAGCGGGCGCGCCACGCCGCCGGGGAACGGAGTACCCGCCCGGCCCCGGCGGCGGGGCGTCGCGCCCGACGGGACTCGCCCGGAGCGGTCCCGACGCCCCGGCCTGCCTCCCGGGTTCCGGCCGCCCACCCGCGGGTCCCGCGCGGGAACCGGCCGGAACCAGGTCCCGGCGCCCGCGCGGGTGACCGGTGTGGCGTCGACGGCCGGGAGCGGCGCCGTCGTGCGCGTCGTCATCGGGTCACGGCGCCACGGACCCGAACGCCGCGCTCCAGGCGGCGGTGAGCACGGCGGCGGGCCGGCCCCTGACGAGACGTGGCGCGCCGAAGGCCATGGCCGCGTCGAGCAGCGCGTCACGGGCCGTACACCATGGTTCCGCCAGCACCTCGTCGCCGTGCTCGTCGGCGTCACGGGCTCCCGCGCCGCCGCGAAGCCCGGCGCTCTCGCGGACCGTGTGGGCCAGGGCGGAGAGCCCGTGCCCGACCGGCGACGGGGACGGCCCCGCTCCGGGGATCTCCACCACCCGCTCGTGCCCCGTGCCCCGGTAGACGACGCCCATGGGCTGTTCGGCGAGCCACCGGTCCCACGCCGCGCTGTAGGCGCGGTCGGCCTCGGGATGACGGGCGGCCGCGAGCCGACACGCACCCTCCTCGTCCAGCGCGCCCCCGGCGTCGAGCACACGGCGCACGGCATCGCCGTGCGGGCCGAAGAGCGTCGCCGGGGAGATCTCCTCCAGCAGGTCGATGGAGTGGGCGCGGGTGTAGCCGGCGTCGGAGCGCAGGTTCTCGGCCGCACGGGTCATGGCGGCCCGTTCCTCGTCCGTCGCCGGCGGCACGATCTCGGCCCGGAACAGTCGCCCCGGCCACCGGACGACGAGAACTCGCTCCAGCGAGTGGGCCACCACGAGCCACGGAGGCTCGAACGACGGCAGCGTCACCCGCGCCCCGGACACCGCCCTCCTGAGGTAGTCGGGGGCCTCCTGATCAACGAAGACGAAGCCGGACACCACTGCCTCCGATCACTCCGCCCCCGCTCGCCATGGACCCACTGGCCGCCGACCCGCCGTCACCACGACCGGCGGCCGACGACACCGAGACCGTGCCCGGCACTCCCGGACCCCGCCCCGCGACTCCGGGGCCGCGTCCGGCGCCGGGCGCCGGGGGCGCGCCGGCGATCACGGGGCGGCCTCCAGGGACCGGAGGTGCTCGGCGGTCGCCCGGTCGGCGGGCAGCAGCGTCTCGATGGCCAGCTCGGCGACCGTCACGTCCATCGGAGTGTTGAACGTGGCGATGGACGCGATGAACGAGAGCACCCGCCCGGCGTGCTCGATCCGCAACGGCAACGCGAAGGGCGCGGACGGCGCGGAGCCGGCCCCGGCCCGCGCCACGCCGTCGCTCCCGTCCGCGCCCGGTCCTCCGGACCGGTCGTCGCACCGCGGGGCCGGGTAGGCGGCGACCTCCTCGTACAGCGAGCGCAGCCGGGTCGACCGGGCCAGGGCCAGCTGACGCCGCATCTGCGCGAGCAGATCGGCCCGCCACTCCGGAAGGTTGCGGATGCGCGGGGCCAGGCCCTCCGGGTGGAGGGTGATCCGCATCGCGTTGAGCGGCGGCTCCAGCAGATGCCCGGCCACCCCCTCCAGCAGCGACCGCATCCCCCGATTGGCCGCCACCACGTCGTACGCCCCGTCGACGACGAACGCCGGATACGGGTCGTACCCCTGGAGCAGCCGCTCCAGCGCCTCGCGCACCGGGCCCAGCGCGGGGTCGTCCAGCGGGGTCTGCGCGTAGCGCGGCGCGTAACCGGCCACCACCAGAAGGGCGTTGCGCTCCCTGACGGGGATGTCGAGATGCTCCGCCAGCCGCAGGACCATCTCCTCGCTCGGGCGGGACCGGCCGGTCTCGATGAAGGAGATGTGCCGGGCGGACGAGTCGGCGCGGAGCGCCAGCTCCAACTGGCTGATCCGTCGCTGCTCCCGCCAGCCCCGCAGCAGCGACCCCACCCCCGTGTCAATCGCGACAGTTGTCATACCCAGACCGTAACGTCACCGGCACCGCCGACCGGAACCGGTCAGATGTGAGGGAGAGCCAGCATGTCCGCCGAACCACTGTCGCAGCAGGAGATCGAGGAACGTCTGGGCGACCTGCCCGGCTGGTCGCTGGAGGGCGGCCGGATCACCCGCACGTACCGTCTGCACACGCATTTCGCCGCCGTCGGACTGACCGTGCACGTGGCGCAGATCCAGGACGAACTGAACCACCACTCCGACCTGACCCTCGGATACAACACCGTCACCCTGTCCGTGAACACCCATGACGCGGGCAACGTGGTGACCGGGCTCGACCTCAACCTGGCCGCGCGCGTGGAGGCCATCGCGGGCGGGCACGGCGTGCGGTGACCGGTCCGGACGTCCCCGCGTCCGGCGCGCCGTCCGCGCCGGCGCCGCAGTGCCGGACACGGAGACGGACGACGGCCCGCCGAGGAGGCGGCGGGCGTCACCCCGCCGGACCGAACCCCGGGTGCGTGGTCAGCCAGCGTGCGTAGCTCTCGCTGCGTTCCACCGCGTCCGCGTACGCCGAGAGGGTGTGCCCGGCCACCTCGCCGGACGCCGCGGCGGCGGCCGCCGACCGCGGGTGCCAGCCCAGCAGGTGGCGCCAGCTCAGCGGCGCACCCGCGAGCGGCCGGGTCACCAGCCCCGGAGTCGGGGGGAAGGACGCCCGGCACAGCCCGACCGCGCGTCCCACCTGCACCAGATGGACGACGGAGACCGTGTCCGTCTCGTACACCGAGGCCGGACTGAAGCCCGCCCGCGCGCAGGCGCTGACGAAGCAGTCCGCGAAGCAGCCCTCGCCCGGGACGTCCGCCCAGCACTCGTCCGCGAGCGCCGCCAGGTCGAGCTCCGGTTCGGCCGCCAGCGGGTGGGTCTCCGGCAGCATCACGAAGACCGGGTCGATGCCGACCACCTGCCACGTCAGCCGGTCGCCGGCCGGCGGGGCACTCTCGCCGCATGCCCCGATGAGCGCGAAGTCGAGTCGCCCGTCCACCAGTTGGGCCGATATCTCCGCGACCGACCACGAGGTGTACGTCGACACGGGGGCGGTCGGGTGCGCGGCCACCAGGCGGTCGACGAGGCCGCCCAGCAACGGGCCGTGGGTGCCGCCCAGCCGGAAGCGGGCCATGGGGCCCCGGGCGTTGGCGAACCGCACCGCCTCCTGCTGGAGCTCGCTCACGGCGGGCAGCACCACCCGGGCCCGTTCGAGGACCAGTTCACCGAGCGGCGTGGGCCGGGCGCCGGTGTGGTCGCGGTCGAAGAGCGGACCGCCCAGCGCCTTCTCGATCCGCCGCAGCTGCGCGCTGAGCGCGGGCTGGGCGAGCCCGAGGGTCGCGGCGGCCTTCGTCAGGCTCCCGGTTTCGGCAATGGCACGTACGGTTCGCAGATGGCGCAACTCCAGCTCCATAAACGCAAGTTATGGGCCCGGTGGCGTACCGGCAATATGTTGTTGGCCAATCGGTGCCCACCGGCTCGGCGGCGGCCCGGTCCCGGTACCTTGGGGGCGGCCCGTCCCTGCGGGCGGACACGCCCCGCGCGGGCCGCGCGGGCGTCGTACGGCTGGTTCGCGACGAAGCCGTGACTTGCCGGACCGGCAACGAAACTTGCCGCGCACCGGGCGGGGTGGGAAGGCTGGCTCCATGAGTCAGGACAACGGACACGTGAGTCAGGACAACGGACACGACCGCCGGAAGGACACCGCTCCGGGCCCCCGGCCGCACACCGCCCCCGGCGCGCACGGGGGACAGGCCGGCCACGGCGGGCACCACGGCCCCGCGCACGGGCACCGGCACGGCGCCGCCCCGGGCCACGCGCACGGCCACACCCACGGGGACACCGAGTTCGACTGGGACGCCATGGGCCCGCTGCTGGAGCAGGAGGCCGAACTGGGCCGCCCGCAGTACGAGGAGGCGGCCCGCTGGATCGCCGGCCTGCCCACGGCGCCCGAGGTGCGCCGGGTCCTCGACATCGGCAGCGGCCCCGGCGTGGTCACATGTCTGCTCGCCGAAATGTTCCCCGAGGCGGAGGTCGTCGCCGTCGACGGCACCCCGGCCCTGCTGGAACGCGCCCTGGCCCGCGCCGGACGGCTCGGCCTCGGCGACCGCGTCCGCACGCTCCGGGCCGATTTCCCCGAGGACCTCGGCCGGCTGGGCGAGGCGGACCTGATCTGGGCGAGCAACTCCCTGCACCATGTGGGCGACCAGCGCGCCGCCCTGGCCGGGTTCGCCGCACTGCTGCGCCCGGGCGGAACCGTCGCCCTGGTCGAGGGCGGACTGCCGACGCGCCGGCTGCCCCGCGACATCGGGATGGGGCGGCCCGGGCTGGAGGCCAGGATCGACGCGATCACGGCGGACTGGTTCGAGGCCATGCGGGCGTCGCTTCCCGGGGCCCGGCGCGAGACCGAGGACTGGAGCGCCCTGTTCACCGCGGTGGGCCTGGTGCCGCACGGCACCCGGAGCTTCCTGCTCGACCTTCCGGCGCCGCTGCCCGAGCCCGCCCGCGACCAGGTCATCGCGGAGTTCGCCCGGCGGCGCGAGATGTACGAAGACGCCCTCGACGCCGAGGACGTCACGGTGCTCGACCGGCTCCTCGACCCCGAGGACCCGGCCGGACTCCGCCTGCGCTCCGACGTCTTCCTGCTCACGGCCCGCACCGTGCACCTCGGGCGCAAGGACGCGCCCCGCGGCCCGGAACACTGATCCGCCCGGGGCGACGGCGGGCCGGTGGGCCGCCGCGCACGCCCACCGGCTCGCGCCCAGCCCGCCCGGCCCACTCCGCCCGTCCACCCCTCGCACCATGGGCGACGCCCGCCGGGCCCGGTGGGCGCGGCGGTGAACGCGGGCGTCGGCCGGGAGCCGGCCGGCCATCCGCCCCGGAGCCGACCCGCCGCCCCGCCCGAGAACTGACCCGGCGTCCGCCCCCGAGCTGACCGGGCGTCCGCCCGTCGGCTGACCCGGCGTCCGCTCACGGGTCGGCCGGTCGTCCGCCGGCGGGGGTCGGCGGGGCCGGAGGCCGGAGACCGGTGTCCCGGCCGCCGGGGCCCCGGCGGAGCCGCCCGGCGACCGGCCCGGGGCGACCGTCAGATGCGGCCGTGCGACCGGGCGTTGTCGCTGGTCCGGACGGTCTCAGGGGGTGTCAAGAGGAGACACGCCTCCGCCAGGGTGAGCAGGCATCAGAAAGTCCCCTGGACAGGCTAAAAACGCATCAATTCACCCGTGAACAAGGGGAATTAGCTGCCCATCTAATTATATGAAAAAAGCATATGGCGTACCTTCTGTACCCCGATCGGATTTCCACCGCCAAGCCCTCATGTGTCCGATATGACAGGTATGACAATCCGTAAGTACTTTCATATCGGGTCGACTGCTCGGCCGACCTCTCTGAGACAGGAGAAGCGACATGGTTACCCGATCAACCATCGTTACCGCCGCCGTCGCGGCTGCCGCGGCCATGGCCGCCACCGGTATCACGTACGCCTCGGCTGCCACCTCCGTACAGGCTCTGGCAGCGTCGGCCGTTCAGCAGGCCGCTCCCGTTTCGGCTCTCGAAGGCGGCGACGCCGGCAAGGGCAACGAGGGTAAGGGCGAGGAGGGCAGACGTGGTGGCCGGCACGAGGACCGTGGCTACGGCGAGGAGCGCGGCCACCGCCACCACCGCGAGGGCCGCATCCACATCAACGAGCGGACCTACTCCGCCCGCCCGGGCGGTTGTGTCACCGTGATCAGCGGTCTCGGCTCGACGAGCCTCAACATCCGCAACGACAGCCACCGGTCCATCGAGGTCTTCCGCGGGGTCACCTGCGACAACGGCGCGCCCATCGCCACTGTCGGACCGTGGAGCTCCAGCGACGGCGTCCACCCGGGCCGCGTCAAGGGCGGCCTGTGCGTGGAGAACGGCGTGGTCGGCAGCTTCCGCGTGATCGAGCACCACCACTTCCGCGGCCACGACGACGAGGACGAGGGCTACTCCGAGGACTGGTGACGTGAGTCGCAGGTCCGACGCAGAACCCCGGCCCGCCGGAATCGGGCCGGGGTTCCAGTCAGGGCATCCGAACGCCGTGACCCCGGCGCCGGATACCCACACCTGATAACGCCTGACTGATACATTCACCTGCCCCGCCATACTAAAGCCGGACGGCGAGGCACTGCCAGCCGACCACAGCGGCCGCGCCGCGCGTGGCCCCCGGCTCATGGCACTTGGCAGCGGACCCGGGCGGGGTCCGCTGCCGGGGTGGCCGAGCATGGTGCCGGCGCGGCAGACGCCGCCCACCTCCCGGCCGCCAGGACCCGGTCGATCGTGTACGGCCGGGCCCCGCGGATGCCGGACCCCTCCCGGCCGTTCGTGCGCCGGAGGAGTGACGTCCGGGCGGCGCGGCCTTGGATTCCCCATCCGACCCGCCGCACCGGTCCGCGGACGCCCGTTGTGGCGCCGCGCGTCTCCAGGGGCGGGCCGTCGCCCAGTCGGGCGACGGCCCGCGCGGCCGTGCTCACGGCGGTCCGCGGAGCCGACACCGCCGCGGCACCGCTCAGGCGCCGACGTTGAACTCCGCCGGGTTCGGGCCGAGGCGCTTGCCCTCGTCCAGTGCTGCGACGGCGGCGAGGTCGTCGGCGTCCAGCTCAAAATCGAACACGTTGAAGTTCTCCACGATCCGCGACGGCGTCACGGACTTCGGGATCACCACGTTGCCCGTCTGGAGGTGCCAGCGGAGCACCACCTGAGCGGGCGTGCGGCCGTGCTTGCGGGCGATCGCGACGATGGTCGGGACCTCCAGGAGGCCCTTGCCCTGGCCCAGCGGGGACCACGCCTCGGTCGCGATGCCGTGCGCGGCGTGGAAGGCGCGCGACTCCGTCTGCTGGAGCTGCGGGTGGAGCTCGATCTGGTTGACCGCCGGCACCACGGACGTCTCGCCCAGCAACCGCTCCAGGTGCTCCGGCAGGAAGTTCGACACGCCGATCGCCTTCGCGCGGCCCTCCGAGAGGATCTTCTCGAACGCCTTGTACGTGTCGACGTACGCGTCCCTCGCCGGCAGCGGCCAGTGGATGAGGTACAGGTCGACATAGTCCAGGCCGAGCTTCTCCAGCGAGGCGTCGAAGGCCCGGAGCGTGGAGTCGTACCCCTGCTCGGTGTTCCACAGCTTCGTCGTGACGAAGAGCTCCTCGCGGGCGACACCGGAGGCCGCGACGGCCTGGCCGGTGCCCCTCTCGTTCTCGTAGATCGCGGCGGTGTCGATGCTCCGGTACCCGGACTCGATGGCCGTCGCGACCGCCTTCGCGGCCTCGTCGTCCGGCACCTGCCAGACGCCGAAACCGAGCTGCGGCATCTCGACGCCGTTGTTGAGGGTGATGGAGGGGACCTTGCTCACGAGCGGTCGATCCTTACGTCGTCGGTTGGGATTCTCATGGTCAACGATCACGGCGCGCCATACATTCCCCACCGGTCCGATATCCGCGAGGCGACCTGTCCGGTCCGCGGGCGACGCGCCCGCCGGGCCCCCTCCCCGCCGGGCCCGCCATCCCGCGGCCGGATCCCGCGAACACATCCGGGGCGGAACTCGCCGCCGACTCGCTCCCGCGCGCTCGGCAGGGCCGATTCAGCCGCTTTCGAGACGGTCTGTTCGTCGAGGGGTTCGGTGATCCTTGCATTTCGCACATCTGTTCAGGTATTAGCTCGTTCGGTTTTCGGCTGTCGTGATCCGTGTCCGAGCTGTCCGGAATCCTGCGAACTGGCGTACGGGATCTGAAATTTGGGCCCGCGAGGGGCATTGACAGATCTCCTTCCAGGGAATCCCATGCAGTGATGGTTAGGAACCTTTCCTAACCCGGACCTGGAAGGGAGCATCCGTGCGCGCAGACCGACCCCCACGCCGCGGCGCGGCCGTAGTCGCCGGCCTCAGCTGTCTGCTTCTGCCCCTGCTGGCCCACGTTCCGAGGGCGACCGCGGCCGACGGGTCCGCCGGACCGGCCGCCGCACCCGCCTCCGCCGCCACGACGGCCGCCGGGCCCGGGGCGATGGCCGCGGCCCCGTACGAGTACCTGGGCTGGGGGAACCCGCAGAAGCCGACCGACGTGATGGCGGCGACCGGAGCGAAGTGGTTCACGCTCGCCTTCGTCCTCTCGGACGGCACCTGCAATCCGAAGTGGGACGGCGACCGTGCGCTGACCGGCGGCAAGGACCAGGCCGCCATCGACTCCATCCGGGCCGCGGGCGGCGACGTCGTCGTGTCGGTCGGCGGCTGGAGCGGGGCCAAGCTCGGGGAGAAGTGCTCCAGCGCCTCGGCGCTGGCCGGCGCGTACCAGAAGGTGATCGACGCCTACCGCCTCAAGGCGCTGGACATCGACATCGAGGACACCGAGTTCTCCAAGGCCGCCGTCCGGCAGCGGGTGGTCGACGCCCTGAAGATCGTCAAGGGCAGGAACCCGGGCCTCGTGACCTACGTGACCATGGGCACCACGCCGAACGGTCCCGACGCCACCGGCAAGGACCTGATCAAGCGGGGCGCCGCGGCGGGGCTCGACAACGACGGCTGGGTGATCATGCCGTTCGACTTCGGCGGGCACAGCGGCACGATGGGCTCGGCCACGCTCAGCGCGCTCGACGGACTGAAGGCCGCCGTCAAGAGCGCCTACGGATACGGCGACGACGCCGCCTACCGGCACATCGGGGTCTCCTCGATGAACGGGAAGACCGACGAGGCGGGCGAGACCGTCACCACCGCCGACTTCAAGCAGATTCTCGACTACGCGCGCCGCCACCACCTCGCGCGCTTCGCCTTCTGGTCCGTCAACCGCGACCGCGCCTGCGGCTCGGGCGCCGACGCGGACGCCTGCAGCGGGGTCAAGCAGTCCCCGTACGAATTCACCAAGATCGTCGTCCAGTACCAGGGTTGAGGAGACCTCATGCGTATCACCTCGAAGAAGCCGGCCACCGGCGGAGCGGCGCTCGTCGCCGCCGGACTGCTGATGCCCCTGCTCGCCACGCCGTCCGCCGCCGCCGGTCCCGCGGTGCCCTTCGGCAGCCACACCTACTCGTACGCGGCGGGAACCCTGAAGCCGTCCGGGTCCCAGTCCTCGCTCGACCAGGCCGTGGTCAAGACGTACAACGCCTGGAAGTCCGCGTTCGTCAAGAAGAACTGCGGCAACGGCTGGTACGAGGTCATCTCGCCGGACGCCGACCACCCCTACGTCGCCGAGGCCCAGGGCTACGGCATGGTCATCACCGCGACCATGGCCGGGGCCGACCCGGACGCCAAGACCGTCTTCGACGGCATGGTGAAGTACGTGCTCGCGCACCCCTCGGTCAACAACTCCAACCTCCTCGCCGCCGAGCAGAACTCCTCCTGCAAGAGCGTCGACGGATCCGACTCCGCGACCGACGGCGACCTCGACGTCGCCTTCGGCCTGCTCCTCGCCGACAAGCAGTGGGGCTCGTCCGGCACGTACAACTACAAGGACCTCGCGGTCAAGCGCATCAACGCCATCAAGAAGAGCGAGGTCAACCCGACCACGCACCTCATGCTGCTGGGCGACTGGTCGGACTCCGGGGAGTCCCACTACTGGATGACCCGCTCCTCGGACTGGATGCTCGACCACTTCCGCGCCTTCAAGAAGGCCACCGGCGACAGCACCTGGGACACCGTGCGCACCGCGCACCAGAAGCTGATTACCGATCAGCAGTCCAAGTACGCCTCCGGCACCGGCCTGCTGGCGGACTTCGTGGTCAACACCAACGGCACGGCCAAGCCCGCCTCGGGCGAGGTGCTCGAAGGCCCCAACGACGGCGACTACGCCTGGAACGCCTGCCGCGACCCGTGGCGCATCGGCGCCGACGCCGTCACCAGCGGCGACTCCGCCTCGCTCGCCTCGGCGCGCAAGCTCAACTCCTGGATCAAGTCCAAGACCGGCGGCGACCCCGGCAAGATCGTCACGGGCTACCGCCTCAACGGCGCCGCCTTCGACAGCGGCCACGACATGGCCTTCACCGCCCCGTTCGTCGTGACGGCGCTGACCGACTCCGGCTCCCAGGCATGGCTCGACGCCCTCTGGAAGAAGATCTCGGGCACCGCGATCGACCCGGACCTCTATTACGGCGGAAGCGTCCAGCTCCAGTCGATGATCGTCGCGTCCGGCAACTACTGGGTTCCGTGACAGGGGCGGGGATGCAGATCGCAACCCTCGCCATGACACGGTGCGGAGCGGCGGCACTCGCGGTGGCGCTGCTCTGCGCCGGTCCGGCGCAGGCCGTGCCCCGCGCCGCGCCGGGGACCGCCGCGGCGCCCGTCCGCTACGAGGCGGAGTCCGCGGTGATCGTCCGCGGCGCCGCCGAGTCCAACCACTCCGGCTACTCCGGGATCGGATTCGTCAACGGCGACAACGTCGCGGGCAGCTATGTGGAGTTCACCGTCGACGCGGCCGCGGCGGGCACCGCGCGGATCGCCGTGCGGTACGCCAACGGCACGTCCGCCGCCCGGCCCGCGGACATCGCCGTCGGCGGGACCGTGGTCGCGGCCGCCCGCGCCTTCCCCGCCACCGCCGACTGGAACACCTGGGCCACCGTCACCGTCACCGCCCCGGTCCGGGCGGGCCGCAACACGGTCCGGCTCACCTCCACGACCGCCGACGGACTGCCCAACCTCGACTGCGTCGACGTCACCGTGGGCGCGCCGGACACCCGGCCGCCCACCGCGCCCGGCACCCCCGTCACGTCCGGCCTCACCGCACACGGCGTCACCCTCGCCTGGGGCGCGGCGACGGACGACACGGGCGTCACCGCCTACGAGGTGCGCAGCGGGAACACCGTCCACACGACCGTGACCGGCGCCCCGCCCGCCACCACGACGACCCTCACCGGGCTCGCCTGCGCCGGCGCGTACACCCTGGACGTCGTCGCGAAGGACGCGGCGGGCAACGTCTCGCCGACGAGCGGCGCCGTCTCCTTCACCACCCCGGCCTGCGCCGGCGACGGAGGAGCGCCGTCGGACATCACCACCCTCTCCAGCGGCTGGACCATCCCCTGGGGCACGTACTGGATGCCGGACGGCAAGACCGCGCTGGTGACCGAACGGGACAGCTTCAAGGTCTTCAAGGTCACCCCGGACGGCGCCAGGACCCAGATCGGCAGCGTGCCCGAGGCCGTCACGACCGGCGGCGAGGGCGGGCTCCTCGGCGTCGCCGTCGACCCCGACTGGGCCGCCGACCACTACGTGTACTTCATGCACACCGCGTCCGAGGGCAACCGCGTCGCCCGCATGACGTACGACGGCGACAAGCTCGGCGGATACAAGGTCCTGGTCAAGGGGATCAAGAAGAACAAGTACCACAACGGCGGACGCCTGGCCTTCGGACCCGACGGCTATCTGTACGCGTCGACCGGCGAGGCCCAGGACCGCGGCCTCGCACAGGACAAGAACTCGCTGAACGGCAAGGTGCTGCGGATGACCAGGGACGGCGCCGCCGCCCCCGGCAACCCCTTCGGCAACTACGTCTACAGCCTCGGACACCGCAACCCCCAGGGCCTGGCCTTCGACGGCGACGGACGCCTGTGGGAGGCCGAGTTCGGGGACAGCTCCCAGGACGAGCTGAACCTCGTGGAAGCCGGGAAGAACTACGGCTGGCCCGTCTGCGAGGGCAGTTGCACCACCCCCGGGATGACCGATCCGAAGAAGACCTGGAAGGTCTCCGAGGCGTCGCCCAGCGGCATCGCCGTCGTCCGCGACGTCATCTACATGGCCGCGCTGCGGGGCGAGCGGCTGTGGCGCGTGCCCATCGACGGCGACACCGGCGACCTCGGCACGCCCACCGCGTACTACGTCGGCACGTACGGCAGGCTGCGCACCGTCACGGCGGTGCCCGGCCGGGACCAGCTGTGGCTCACCACCACCAACTGCGACAGCAAGGGAGGGGAACCGGCCGGCTCGGACCAGCTGCTCCGCGTCTCGATCGGCTGAGAGCCGCCCTCGAAGACCGCCGTCCGGCCGGGGGAGGACACCGGCGACGCGCCGTACCGCTGGGGCAGTGCGCCGCGCCTCAGCGGTACAGCGCGTCGATCTCCGCCGCGTACGCCGTCTCGATCGCCCTGCGCTTCAGCTTGAGCGAGGGAGTGAGCAGGCCGTGCTCCTCGGTGAACGGGCGCGCGAGTATCCGGAACGTACGGACCGACTCGGCCTGGGACACCGCCGTGTTGGCGGCCACCACCGCGCGCCGCACCTCCGTCTCCAGGTCCGGGTCGCGCACCAGCTCCTCCGGCCGGAGCGGCGGCCGGCCCCGCATGGCGAGCCAGTGCTCCACCGCCTCCGGGTCGACCGTGACCAGGGCGGCGACATACGGGCGGTCGTTGCCGACCACGATGCACTGCGCGACCAGCGGATGGGCCCGCACCCGTTCCTCCAGACCGGCCGGGGAGACGCTCTTGCCGCCCGACGTCACCAGGATCTCCTTCTTCCGCCCGGTGATCGTCAGATAGCCGTCCTCGTCGAGCGAGCCCAGGTCGCCGGTGGCCAGCCAGCCGTCGCGCAGCACCCGCGCGGTGGCCTCCGGGTCGCCGAGATAGCCCGTGAACACCTGGGCGCCGTGCACCCAGACCTCGCCGTCCTCCGCCAGATGCACCGTGGTGCCGGGAATCGGCTGCCCGACCGTGCCGTACCGGGGGCGTTCGGGCGGGTTGGCGGTGGCCGCCGCGGTCGACTCGGTCAGCCCGTACCCCTCGTACACGGTGACACCCGCGCCCGCGAAGAACAGGCCGAGCCGCCGTTCCATCCCGGAGCCGCCGGACATGGCGTGCCGGATCCGGCCGCCCATCGCCTCGCGCACCTTCCGGTACACGACCTTGTCGAAGAACTGGTGCTGCACCCGCAGCCCGGCCGACGGGCCGGGACCGGTGCCGAACGCCCGCGCCTCCAGGGCCTCCGCGTAGGCGACGGCGACGTCCACGGCCTTGTCGAACGGCCCGGCCCGGTTCTCGGCCTCCGCCTTGCGCCGGGCGGTGTGGAAGATCTTCTCGAAGACGTACGGCACCGCGAGGACGAACGTCGGACGGAACGAGACCAGGTCCGGCATCAGGGCCTTCGCGGACAGCTCCGGCTGGTGGCCCAGCTTCACCCGGCCGCGGACCGCCGCGACCTCTACCATGCGGCCGAAGACGTGCGCCAGCGGCAGGAAGAGCAGCGTGGCCGCCTCGTCGCCGGGCTTCGAGCGGAACACCGGCTTCCAGCGGGCGGCCATGGTGTCCGTCTCGAACATGAAGTTGGCGTGCGTGAGCACACAGCCCTTCGGGCGTCCCGTCGTTCCCGAGGTGTAGATGACGGTCGCCACCGATTCGGGTGTCACCGCGCGCCGGTGGCGGTGCACGACCTCGTCCTCGATCCGGCCGCCCGCGTCGGTCAGTTCGGCCACCGCGCCGGCGTCGAGCTGCCAGAGCCGCTTGACCCCGGGCAGCCGGTCGATCACCGAGGCGACCGTCATCGCGTGGTCCTCGTGCTCGACCATGACGGCGGAGACGGCGGCGTCGTGCAGCATCCAGTGGACCTGCTCGACCGAGGACGTCGGATACACGGGCACGGACTGCGCGCCGACGGACCACAGCGCGAAGTCGAAGAGCGTCCACTCGTAGCGGGTACGGGACATCAGGGCCACCCGGTCGCCGAACCTGACACCGTGCGCGATCAGCCCCCTGGCCAGCGCCAGCACCTCGTCGCGGAACATCGCGGCGGTGACATCCCGCCAGTTTCCGTCCGCGTCCTTGCGGCCGAGCACGACCCGGTCGGGCTCTTCCTCCGCGTAGTCGAACACCACGTCGGCCAGCCCACCCACGAGGGGAGCGGCCGCCATGGGTGGGACAGTGAAATCGCGCAATGACCTGCTCCTCGTGGCGCTCCGCACAGCGCCGCGACGGTACCCCAACGGGCGGCGCGACGGGAGGGGGTCCGAGACGGCGCCATGGGGAGGCGCAGGCGGGCCGGCCACCGAAATCCGGCCAGATGGGCAAGGGCCGGGCGAGGCTGAGACCGCGGAGTGAGCGGCCGGGGCCGGAATCTCCACCTCATCCGTACGCGGCGATCACTCACGTCCGGGACGGGTGCGGCGGATCGCGGGTGGCCGCGGGGGCGTGGCCCGCGCGGTCAGACGGCATCCTCGTCCCGGGACGAGCCGCCGGTCCCGCCGCCGACCGGGCCGACGGCGTCCGCGTTGCGGATCAGCCGGTCGGCGCCCGCCAGGACCGCCGAGGCCAGCGCGTCGGCGGCCTCCTGCGCCCGGCCCCGCCGACGGCCGTGCAGCAGAACGAAGTCCACCCCGCCCAGATCGGGCAGGCCGGCTCGGGCGGGCAACGGCACCAGGCCGGGCGGGATCAGGCCGCGGGTGTGGGCCATCACGCCGAGCCCGGCACGGGCCGCCGCGATCAGCCCGCTCAGACTGCCGCTCGTGCAGGCGATCCGCCAGGGCCTGCCGTGCTCCTCCAGAACCTCCAGGGCGCGGGTCCGGGTGATGCCCGGCGGCGGGAAGAGCACCAGCGGAACCGGACGGTCCGGGTCGATCCGCAGGCGCGGCGCGCCGATCCAGGTCAGCGCGTCCCGCCAGACCAGCTCCCCGTGCGCGTCGCCCACCCGCCGCTTGGCGAGCACCAGATCGAGCCGGCCCGCCGCCAGTCGCTGGTGCAGCGTCCCGGAGAGCTCCACCGTGAGCTCCAGATCGACCTCCGGGTGGTCGCGGCGGAAGGATTCCAGGATCTCCGGCAGCCGGGTCAGCACGAAGTCCTCGGAGGCCCCGAACCGCAGCCGCCCCCGCAGCCGGGTCCCGGTGAAGAAGGCCGCGGCCCGCTCGTGGGCCTCCAGGATCGTCCGGGCGAAACCGAGCATCGCCTCGCCGTCCGGGGTGAGGTCCACCCGGTGGGTGTCACGGGTGAACAACTGCCGCCCCGTCGCGTCCTCCAGACGCCGCACATGCTGGCTCACCGTGGACTGCCGCACCCCCAGCCGCCGGGCGGCCTGGGTGAAGCTCAGCGTCTGGGCGACGGCGAGAAAGGTCCTGAGCTGTGCGGGTTCGTACATGAGGGCCCAGGCTATCGCGAAACGTGATGGCAGTGAGAGCGGTGTACGGGATTCCCGATCGCCCGGGGCGTCAGCAGGATGAGGGGAGAGCAGCCGGTTCCGGAGCGGAACCCGAGAGAACGCGTGGAGCACATGAGCCGCCGCACCCCGAGGCCGCCGTCCTGGCTGCCGGTCGACCCGTACATCCTGGCCCTGATCGGTACGGTCGCCTTCGCGGCGATACTGCCCGCGTCGGGGACCGTCGCGAGGGTGGAGAGCGGCGCCTCCACCGGGGCGATCGCCCTGCTGTTCTTCCTCTACGGGGCGCGGCTCTCCACCGCCGAGGCCGTCGACGGCCTCAAACACTGGCGGCTCCACCTCACCGTGCTGGCCTGCACCTTCGTGGCGTTCCCGCTGCTCGGACTCGCGGCCCGGGGGCTGGTTCCGTACGTCCTGACGCCGCAGCTCCACAGCGGGCTCCTCTTTCTCTGCCTCGTCCCCTCGACCATCCAGTCGTCGATCGCCTTCACCTCGATGGCCCGGGGCAATGTGCCCGCGGCGATCTGCGCGGGCTCGTTCTCGTCGATCGCCGGGATCTTCCTCACCCCGCTGCTCGCCGCGGCGCTGCTCGGCAACAGCGGCGGCGGGTTCTCGGCGGACGCCCTGGTGAAGATCGGGGTCCAGCTGCTGCTGCCGTTCGTGGCCGGGCAACTGCTGCGCCGCTGGATCGGCGCATTCATCACCCGCCACAAGAGGCTGCTGGGCCATGTCGACCGGGCCTCGATCCTGCTGGTCGTCCACACCGCGTTCAGCGAGGGCATGGTCGCGGGCATCTGGCACCAGGTCACCCCGGCCCGGCTGGGTGCGCTGCTGGGCGCCGAGGCGTTGCTGCTCGCCGTGATGCTCGCGCTGACCTGGTACGGGGCGAAGCGGCTCGGCTTCGACCGCGAGGACCGGATCGCCATCCAGTTCGCCGGGTCGAAGAAGAGCCTGGCCTCCGGGCTGCCGATGGCGAGCGTGCTGTTCGGGGCTCAGGCGTCCCTCGCCGTGCTGCCGCTGATGCTCTTCCACCAGATGCAGCTGATGGTGTGCGCGGTGATCGCCAAGCGCCGCTCGCGCGATGTGGTGGAGGCGGACGCGGCCCGCCCGGAGACCGCCGCCGCGACACCGAGCAACCACGGGGAGACGGACGGCCCGGACGGCCCGGACGGCCCGGACGGTACGGGCGTCGTTGCGGCGAAGGGCACGGAGGGGGCCGAAGGAGGCGAGGGGGCCGTCGCGGTGGGCTGAGGCGCCCGGCGGACCGCCCCGGCGGGCGCGCGGTGCGGCAGCGCGCGCCCGGCCCTCGGCGTACGGCGCCCGGCGTACGGCGCCCGGCACCCGGCATACGGCGCCCATCCCCGCCCCCGATCCCGGTGCAGGCCTCGCCCCGGCTCCCGAGGGCATCCGCGCGCTGTCCAGTCGGCCGCTCGGAACTGCCGCGCCGCTTTCCGCCGCCGAACGCGAAGGGCTCCTGGCGCTGCCCGACCGGATCGCGGACCCCGCCGCGGGCTGCGGCCGAGGGGGCGCTTCCGGCCGAGGGCCTTCCCGGGGGAGGGGGCGTTTCCGGCCGAGGGCGTCGCCCCTCCCGCGGGCCGGGGCCGGTCAGGTCTGGGCGGCCGGGGCTTCCAGGGCGATGCGGTGCTCGCCCGCGTACACGTTCATGGAGGGGCCACGGAGGAAGCCGACCAGGGTGAGCCCGCTCTCGGCGGCCAGATCGACCGCGAGGGAGGACGGCGCCGAGACCGCCGCGAGCATCGGGATCCCGGCCATCACCGCCTTCTGGGCCAGCTCGAACGAGGCCCGCCCCGACACCAGCAGGATCGCCCGGGAGAGCGGCAGCCGCCCTTCGGTCAGGGCCCGGCCGACCAGCTTGTCGACGGCGTTGTGCCGGCCCACGTCCTCTCGGACGTCGAGGAGCTCGCCGGTCTCGGAGAACAGCGCCGCCGCGTGCAGGCCGCCGGTGCGGTCGAAGACCCGCTGCGCGGCGCGCAGCCGGTCGGGCAGGGCCGCGAGCAGGGACGGCCGGACCAGGACCGGGGGAGCGTCGCCGATGGCGTGCCGGGTCGCGGTGCGGACCGCGTCCAGGCTCGCCTTGCCGCACAGGCCGCAGGACGACGTGGTGTACACATGGCGTTCGAGCGTGATGTCGGGGACCGGTACGCCGGGGGCGAGCCGCACGTCCACCACGTTGTACGCGTTCGTGCCGTCCGCCGCGGCCCCGGCGCAGTAGACGATCGACCGCACGTCGGAGGCGTGGGCGACGACGCCCTCGCTCACCAGGAAGCCCGCGGCCAGGGCGAAGTCGTCGCCCGGGGTGCGCATGGTGATGGCCAGCGGCCTGCCGTTCAGCCGGATCTCCAGGGGCTCCTCGGCGACGAGCGTGTCCGGGCGCGCGGAGACCGCCCCGTCCCGGATGCGGATGGTGCGGCGGCGCTCGGTGACCCGTCCCATGTCCGTTGCCCCGATCTCTTCTCTCGTCGTCTCGTGGCGGTGAGCGGCCCCGGGAAGGGGCGCGGTTCACCGTCCTGCTCATGGATTGTCCTGCACATGGAGTGTGGCATCGCGGGGGACGGCGCGTTCGCGTGCCCGGCGCCGGGCGCCGGCACCGGCGTCGCGCGGGCGGCGGTGCCGTACGCGTACGGCCGGGTGGCGAGCGCCTCCGGTGGGCGGGGCAGGTCCGTACGGCCGCAGTGGGCGGGCGTGCCGGGATGCGCGGAGGGCATGCCGGGGACGCATGGCGCGGAGGGTGTTGATCCGCTTTTGGTTCGTGCGGGCCGCCCGGCGGCGGGTCCGTCGAGGCCCGGGGCGGCCGCCGGCCGGGGGTTCTCGCAGGTGGCGACGGGGGGCGTGGGGAAGCGGCCCTGTTGCCAAACCTCCAAGGACCGGGCTCCATTCCTGTGGGAACACGTGTCCTCTTACCCAGCGGTAGCAGCCAAGACTGGATGACTCCTGCCATACGTAGCGAGGGGAACCCGCACATGACCGGCTCACGTGTCGTTGCGCTCGGCCACTATCAGCCCGCCAGGGTGCTCACCAACGAGGACCTGGCGGCCATGGTCGACACCAGCGACGAGTGGATCACCAGCCGTGTCGGCATCAGGACCCGCCATGTCGGAGGCCCTGACGAGCCGGTGGACGAGCTGGCCGCGCACGCGGCCGCCAAGGCGCTCGCCTCGGCCGGGCTGCTGCCCGACGAGATCGACATGGTGCTGGTCGCCACCTCCACCGCGATCGACCGGTCGCCGAGCATGTCGGCGCGGGTCGCCGCCCGGCTCGGCATGGGTTCCCCGGCGGTGATGGACATCAACGTGGTGTGCTCCGGCTTCACCCACGCCCTCGCCACCGCAGACCACGCCATCCGCGCCGGTGCGGCGGAACGCGTCCTGGTCATCGGCGCCGACAAGATGGGGGACGTCGCGGACTGGACCGACCGCAGCACCTGCGTCCTGGTCGGCGACGGGGCCGGCGCCGCGGTCGTCGTCGCGGACCCGGACGGCGGGGACCGGCCCGGGATCGGCCCGGTGCTGTGGGGCTCGGTGCCGCAGATGGGGAACGCGGTCCGCATCGAGGGGACGCCGCCGCGCTTCGCGCAGGAGGGCCAGTCCGTGTACCGGTGGGCCACCACCCAACTGCCCCCCATCGCCCGCCGGGTGTGCGAGAAGGCCGGCGTCACCCCCGAGGAACTGGCCGGGGTGGTGCTGCACCAGGCGAATCTCAGGATCATCGAGCCCGTCGCGAAGCGGATCGGCGCGGTCAACGCGGTCGTCGCCCGGGACGTGGTGGACTCCGGCAACACCTCCGCCGCCTCCGTCCCGATGGCCCTGTCCAAGCTGGTCGAACGCGGCGAGATCCACACCGGCGCCCCGGTGCTGCTGTTCGCCTTCGGCGGCAACCTCTCGTACGCGGGCCAGGTGATCCGCTGCCCCTGAGACCCGCGCCGCACCGGGACCGGCCGGACGCATGGGACGCACCGGCCGTATCGGCTCCGGCCTCGCGGCGGACGCCACACCGCTCAAGTCGACACACTGCGTGCGCCGACGGGGACGCACCGTGACGACGGCGTCATCCGATCCCGCCATGAACGCAGGCGCCCGCCACACCGCACTGACCACCGGAAACGTGGGTGAGAGGCACCCCGAACCCCTGGTATTGTTTTCCATGTCGCCGCGGGAAACCGGGGCCGACCACCTGGTCCGGGTGGCGGAATGGCAGACGCGCTAGCTTGAGGTGCTAGTGCCCTTTATCGGGCGTGGGGGTTCAAGTCCCCCCTCGGACACCACGGTCAACCGACCAAATAGAGCCGGTCAATGCGACGCTTTGTCGCTTTGACCGGCTCTGTTGTTGTGGTGGATGCAGTCTGGCCCTCTGCGGGTTCGCAGAGGGCCAGATGTGTTTGTGCTGTTCAGATGGGGTGTGTGGGGTGGGATGGGTCAGGATTCGGTGGTGATGTCCGGGAGGTATCCGCTTGGGGTCCAGCGGTTGGGGTTTTTGAGTGTGTGGCGGTTGGAAGGGCGGCGGCGGGCGGGTTGGTTGTGGGTCTGGAGGGTGTCGAGCCAGTGGGAGAGTTTGCGGTGGTTGGCGTGGGCGATCTGGAAGGCGAGGAGGAGGGACTGGGCTGCGATGCCGCGGATGCGGCGGGTGCGGGAGCGTTCGATGGCTTCGTGGTCCTTGGCGTAGCCGTTGACGTGCTCGACGCGGTTGCGGAGGCGGAAGTAGTGGTGGACCCAGGGGGCGCGGCCGTGATCGAGTTCCTGCCAGTGGCGGATGCCGATGTCCCGGGCGAAGGTGAGTGATTCTCGGCGGCAGATTTCTGGTGGGCCTGCTGGGGTAGGGGTGATGTCGATGAGGGGCAGGCGGGGGTCGCGGCCGAGGCTGCGGCGTTTGGCTGGGCAGGCGACGGTGGGGTGGGTGCCTGCTGCGGGGCAGAGCATGCGTCGGGCGCCGCGGTGGTCTGGGGCGGCTTTGGGGCGCAGGCGGTAGGCGGCGCGGGCGTCAATGCGGGCACGCCAGGTGTTCTTGTCGATCTTTTTGTTGAGGAGGTCGGCGGTGGTGGTGGTGAGGGCTTCGGGGAGGTTGGGGCAGTACCAGGTGCCGTCGATGAGGAGGGCGCCGGCGTGGGTGTCCTGGATGCCGAGTTGGTCGAGGCGGTAGTCCCAGACGGGGCGGTAGCCGAGGTCGCGGACGGGGATGTGGAAGTTCTCGGGCAGGGCGGCGTTGTAGGCGCGGTCGGCGGCGAGCCAGCCGACGGGGTAGTTGCGGCGCCGCATGTCGCGCAGTGCGGTGATGGCGTTGCCGGCGGGGTCGTGTCCGGGTTTGTGGACGGTGAAGGCGAGGACGAGTGCGGGCAGGGGCGGCCGGTGGCCGCGCGTGGTGGTGCCGGGCGGGGCGGTGGATGTGTCGCCGGTGACGACGAGGGTCGCCTCGAAACCGAAGAGGTAGCGCTTGGCCTTGCGGGTCTTGCCGCCGCTTCGGGTGTTGCGTGTATGCGGGGTGGTTGCGGAGTCGCGGTGGTTGCCCTCGCGGACGTACCAGGCGGCAT
Organism: Streptomyces tyrfis; assembly: GCF_037034285.1. Taxonomy (NCBI): domain Bacteria; kingdom Bacillati; phylum Actinomycetota; class Actinomycetes; order Kitasatosporales; family Streptomycetaceae; genus Streptomyces; species Streptomyces tyrfis. The sequence goes on from NZ_JBAGJZ010000031.1 coordinate 97,028, forward strand.
CGGGGTCGGTGGCGGTATCCGGGCCGGTCGCGCTGACGCCGCGTGAGAAGGTCCGGATCGGTGTGGCGTCGACGGCGGCCGAGCCGTCCCAGAATTCCTCGATCACTGGCCTGGCCGGTGCGAGGGAGGCTTCGACGATGCGGTTGGTGATCTCGACGAGCAGCTGGCGGCGGGCGGCGAGCTGTTCCTGGTCGGCGTTCTGTTCCAGGCGCTGGGCTTCGGCGCGCGGGAGGCGGTGCTTGGGGAGCGGGGAGGGGTCCATGACGGCCTCGGCGGCGTGGAAGGTACGCCGTACGGCGAGGTAGGCGGCTTCGAAGCCGTCGGCGTTGTCCGGCCACGTGGGCAGGGCGAGTTGGGTGCGTGCGGAGGGGGTGAGCTGCTGGGCGAGGATGTCGGCGGCCTCGGCCAGGACGACGCGTCCCTGGTTGCGCCAGGAGTCCAGGGTCATGGCGATGAACAGGGCTTTGAGGCTGACGGTGCGGGTGCGTCCGGCGTTCGACTTGCGGGCGTTTTGCTGTGCTTGGTGGAGCAGGGAAATGATGCCGGAGCGTTCGACGAGCTGGCGGGCGCGGGTGAAGTCGGCGGCTTTGACGCTCTGGCGGCGTTCGCGCAGCTGGTGCAGCCATGGGGGTGTGCCGGTGTGGTCGTTCGGGAGCGGGTTGTGGGTGGGTGTCACGGCATCTCCCTGAGGGTGGTGTGGGCCTGCTCGGCGCTGGTGCCTTTGAGGTAGGGCAGGAGGCGGGAGAGGGCGTGGAGTGAGTCGAGGCCTGCTGCGGCGAGCAGGACGGGCAGCGGGATGGGGATGTTCATGCGCTCGACCAGCCAGGTGGCGCGGCAGCGGCCCATGACCAGGCGGGGTACGCGCGGGTCGCGGGTGGCGCGGTAGACGAGGTCGGTGACGGTGTTGCTGGGCCGGGCGAAGCAGGCGGGGCGGAAGAGGTAGCCGGTGCCTGTGTGTTTGGCGGCCTGGGCCAGGGTGTGTTCGTAGGGGCGGGCGCAGATGACCGGGCGGGCCCGGTTTCCCCGGACCGCGAGGACGCAGGAGCCGTCTGACAGGACGCGTACGTCGGGGCCGCGCAGGGGGATGATTTCGGTGGTGTCGAGGCCGCAGCCCAGGCCGAGGGCCAGCAGCAGCCGCAGTCCGCGGCGGAGTTCGGCAGTGGGCTGGCCGCCGGCCCAGGCCCACAGGCCGGCTTTGTCGTTCAGGCTGTATGGCTGGGAGGAGTCGGAAGCGGAGAGCGGGACAGGGCGTCCGCCGGGCAGGTCGGGTCCCAGGATGGCGGTCCTGAGGGCGGTGAGGCAGGCGCGGTAGTTCGCCCGGGTGGCCTGGCTCACTTCGGGGCAGCCTGCGGCTGCGAACTGCTCGACCATCGCGGGGGCCAGCCAGAGGCGGGCGTCGGGGCGGTGGCCCTGCTGGTCGGCGTATACGGCGATCCGGGTCAGGGCGGTCAGGAGGTCCCGGGCGCGGTGGGTGGTGGTGGGGGTGGCGCGGGCGACGGTGGTGCGGACCTCGTCGGCTACGCGTTCCCAGGCGGGTGGTCTGTTCGAGGGTTGGTACTGCGCGATCCGGCGCTCCATCAGCATCCTCCAGACGAACACCCCCGGCGGGGTGCCATTGGAATAACATGCTGCGTGCTGGGGGATGCCGTGCGACCCGGGAGATCCGGATGGGTGAGACTGGGGCACGTGCCCCGAGGAGACAGCCGTTCCGTTTGCCCGCGTGGATTCGTCCATGGCGGGCTCTGGCCAAGAGCTGTGTTGACTGACCATCACGGGGCCAAAGTCGCCCAGGCTTTGGCCTTCGCGCTCGCTTCGGCACTGGAAAGTACCGGCTGGTCGATGGCCGAGCTGTCCCGCCGTAGCGGGGTCAGCCGGCTGACCATCGCCAACGTTCTGGAGGGGCGGGTCTGGCCGGACCTGCTGACCGTCGCCAGCCTGGAGAAGGCCCTGGACCGCGACCTGTGGCCGGGCCGGGAGGTGTGAAGCGCCGCGGATACGCGGCGCCGGGGAACGTGGTGGCATCGTGACCGTCCTCGACACGGTGGCCCGCTGGCGGCGGGCCACCCGATGGAATGAGGGCACGGCCGTACCAGGCACCTTGGCGCGCCTGTCGCGCTAAAGTGCCGTCGACGACCGGGCCGCACTTGCCTGTCCTGTCCTGCCGCCCGAGGGCGGCAGGACAGGACACTGAGGTGGCTTGCTGGGGTCCGGGGCGTTCAGGGCCGCCGCTGATGTGAGAGTTGGCGGCGGCCCGTCCCGATGGGTCGTGAACTGGGGCGGGATCAGAACATGGTCGCCTCCTTCACCGGTCCTTCGCCCTCCGGGCGGTGGTAGACCACGGCTCGCGGGTGGAGTTCGGTCTTCACTAGCAGCCCCCGCACCGCCATCCGGTCCAGAACGGGCCGCAGGCTCCGCAGGTTCGCATGGCCGACCATCTCGGCGATGCCCCGGGCGGTCTGGGGAGCGCCGGGCGGCAGCCCCTGCAGGAGAACCTCGACACGCTCATACAGTGTCGGCTGCTGGCCACCGGGCGGTACCGGCTCCTGGCCGGTGCGGGGTGCCGACGCTGCGCCCGGAGCGTTGCTCGGGCCGTTTCCCGCCTCCCGGTGCTCGGCCGCTTCGCGCTGGGGCGGAACCCCCCCGCCCGCGCAGCCGCGGCCCTCGTGCGGCCGGGACGGAGGTTCCTCCTCGGAGGGCGGGGAGGAGGGTTCCCCGGTGCAACGGTTCCGGGCTCCGCCCTGCGACCGCGGCCCCTCAACCGTACTTGACATATCGTCAGTCCCGGTTTCAGGGACTGGAGTTCGGAGTCCGTGAGCGTCCGGTCCGGCGGTGGACGCAGAGGTCTCCATCACGGTGAGCGGCGGCACGCTCTCCAGCCACTGGCGCACCGTGCGTGAGCGGACGATGTAGTCCTCGGCCTCTTCTTCGCACTTCCTGAGCAGCACGGCGGCGGCGGACGGATCAGCCAGCGCGTCTTCCCAGGTCAGGGTGATCCTGTCCATGCGTGCCACCTTAGGGCTGCGGCCACAGCGTGCGGCCGCCCAATGACCTGCGTCCACTCTGACGAGTGACCGGGCCTTCACCGGGGCGACGGCCGCAGCCCACAAGGGTGCCACGGCCCTGGCGCACCGGCCTCAGGAGCCCGCACCCCACCCCCACCCAGAAGGCCCTCCCGAGATGCCATTGCAATGGCATGCAGGCAGTATGGCCGGCATGGAACCGTCCTCACCGCGGCCGCATGCTGTGGCAGCCCTGGCCCTGGTGGACCGCTCATGCGCACACGTGCTGCTGTGCGACCACACACTCTTCTGGCAGCCGCCGCACACCTCGGTACGCACCGGCCAGTCCTGCCACCTGGCCGTGCGCGATGCCGCCCGCCGCTGGTGGGGACTGCGGCACGTGCAGATCGCCGGCACCGTGGGCATTCCCTGGACCCAGCCGCCCGCGCCCGCGGATCACTGTCACACGGTGGACCGGCGCCTGCTGCTCGTCCTGCTGCCGCCCACAACCCCGCGCCCTCGTCCCGGGCCCGGAACGAGGCGGATGTCCTGGTGGTCCGTCGAACAGCTCCTCGCGGGCGAGGCGGCCACCCGGCCGGCCGAGCTCGCGGCCTTCCTCGACGGCTACCTGCAGGGGTGGCTGCCCGACGGGCAGCACGGCCTTGCCTGGTAGCGGCCTCGTGCGGACTTTCACCAGTACGGGGGACAGCGGCGGCGGACGGCTCCGGACGACCCGGCCCCAGGACTACGGTGCCGGACGTGGAAACTTTCCGGTCCTGGAGCGATGTGAAGACCCCGGCCGACGCAGAGGCCCTGCGCGCGGAGTTCGACCGCCGCGCAAGGACGGCGGCGGCCGAAGCCCGCATGTACGAACGCCTTCGCGACACCGCGGCCGGCATCCTGCGCATGGGGAAGCTGTGGAACGAACTGCGCGCCTGCCCGCCGGACTTGTCACCGGTCCTGCCGGGCACCGCCCAGGCCGCCGCTCCCCCTCCGCCTCACCCGTCCGCACCCGGGCAGGAGCTGGATGTCTCGGTGATCCTGGCGCTCATGGGGCAGGCATCCCAGCGGCTGTGGTCAGCCGAAGACGTCCGCGTAGCCATCGGCGCCTCCTCACGCCGGGACGTGCGCCAGGCCCTGCGCGACATGGCCAGCCAGGGCCTGCTCGAGGAAGTCCAGCGCAAGGCCCGCCATATCCTCTTCCGCCTGGTCACCGTCCCGGCACAGGACGCGAACTGAAAACCCGCCGCGTGATCGCGGCCGCCCCCGGTGCCACAAGACATACGCGGGCGGCCTGCCAGGTCGCGGTCAGTGTCCACGCCGCCACCGACACCGCGTCGTGTCCGACGGACCGGCAGTTGTACCTGCCCTAACTTGATCTTTAACCTGTGCGGCGGGGCTTCGGGGTGGTTGACCTCTTCTTTTGTCCCTGCGCTCGCTGTGTCTTGGGTGTGTGCACGTCGTGGCAGGGTGCAGGACGGGTGTTTTAGGCTCCACGCCGACAAGGCATACGACATCCCTGACGTGCGGAGATGGCTCCGCGGGAAACGGATCGGCGTCCGCATCGCCCGCAAGGGAATCGAATCCAGCGAACGGCTCGGACACCGAAGGTGGGTCATTGAACGCCATCCCCGCAATTACCTGGCCTTTCTCGGACTCGCCGCCGCCCTCTGCTGCTACAAACGGCTGGTCCGACTCACCACATAGGACACGGTCTTAGTCAGCCGGACAGAGGCGATGCACGTCGGCATACACCCGTGCCCGGACCTCGGCCTGGCCCGGCAGACGTCGCACTGGTGTGATCCCGGAGGTTGCCCACTGCCGCTGAAGGCCGTCCATCACCGCGCGGACGGTGTCTTCGTCCGCGGCGGTGATGTCCAGGACCACGAGCCCGGGCTCGGAGATGTGTTGCTGATCGATCTGCATGCCCTCGCCGACGGCGCCAGCCATGCCTGCGGTTCACCGACCGGACAGGAAGCATCCGTACGAGGGAGCCCGGTCACCGACTCGCCCGGCGCCGGTCGCACGATCCGCCCCCGGCCCGTAGACATGAAGGGCAGCCGCGCCCGCCGACAGGACCGGGCCGGCTGCACCACTGCCCGGGAGCCACGCCAATGCTCCAGCGAGCGGCCAGGACCCCCGTAAGGCTGCACGCGGGCCTGCGGTCTTCGGGGCGGGGGCGGGTACATGTACCCGCATGGCACGTGAACGGATCCAGTGGCGGGCCGTCGTGGACCGGGCCCGGCAGATTGTGGAGAGCTACGAAGGCGGCGTCGCGCTGCGCCAGGTCATGTACCGGCTCGTCTCCGAGGGGATGCTGCCGCCCACCCCGTCGATGTACCGGCACCTGTTCTCCCCCCTCGCCCAGGCCCGCCGCGAGGGCCGTTTCCCGGACCTGATCGACACCCTGCGCGAGGCCGTGGACTGGTTCGCCCTCGACCGCACCGAAGGCCAGCACCCGGTATACGTCGCGGCGGAGAAGAACACTCTCCGGCAGCTCCTCACCGGCTGGCTGGCCGAGTACGGCATCCGGTCCCGGTCGTCCGCGGCTTCGCCTCCCAGCCCTACGCCGACGTCGTACGCGGCCGCACCGCCCGGCACGGCCCGCCACGCTGCTCTGGTGCGACTTCGACGCGAGCGGCGCGGATATGGAACGGGACTGGGTCCGGCGCACCGCAGACTGCTGGGACGAGGTCCGCCGGGTGCTCCTGACCGAGCAGACCATCGAGTACGAGCTGCCCTCGGCCGAGGAAAAGCACGCGCCCGTCAGATCACCCGCGAAGAAGAACAACGCCGCGCCCTGGCCGCCTTCCTGAATGGCTGGGACGCAGCGGGCGGGGAGGACCGTCGTAGCGCTGTACGGGCACCGACAGGCTCAGGCGGGCGCCGATGCCGGGGCGCAGCGGCGCGAGCGGAGAGCGCCGGCCTTTCCCCACCGCGTGCAGTTGCCTCCGGTTGACCTCGGGGTGGGCTGGGATGGTCGCGTCGCTTGGCAACGCTGGTCAAGGCGCGCGTACGAGCTGTGTGCAAGGCTGGCCGGGCTCTGGGTGTACCGGGCCGTGCTACGTCGCGTGGGGAGACCTTGAAGGGGTGTCCGTGACTGGCTGTCACGGACACC
>NZ_JBAGJZ010000032.1:0-101514 GCF_037034285.1 Streptomyces tyrfis
AACTCGGCCCCCGCCGCGAGCCGGTGCAACGCCTCGCTCTGACGCGCGTCGTCCACAGCCCACGCACGCAACTCGGCCGGCGCGTCGAGAACGGACAACGGCACACGCTGTAATCCATACGGAGGAATCCACGGCACCCCCGGATCAGGATCCAACCCGTTCGCCAACCGCTCCGCCTGACCCCGAAGCCACCGCAACGCCAACCGAGGAGACCCCACCGGCACCCCACCAAGACACAGAGCCGACCGACCATCACCCGCATACGCCTCCACCAGGATCAACCCCGTCACAGCAGCTCACCCCGACTACGACGATTGGCACGGCCCAACTCGGCACGCAGACGCTCTATCGGACCGGCGAGCCGGACACAGGACGGGTCCGCCTCCCACTCGGCCCCACCACCGACCGGCCGCAACGACCAGTACGGACCGGCCACCCCACGGAACTCCCCCACGCGGTCGCCCTGCGAGATGTCCACCATGAGCGTGCCCGGCTCCGGGCTCACTGTGCACCCCCGCGCCTGGAATCACGCTGCTTCGGCTCCCCTGCGGGGCGGCGCGCGGAAGTCGAGCAGGAGCACGGTGACGCGGGCCACAGACCGGCAGCGGCATCCAGGAGTGCTCGTCGGCGGGCACGATCAGCGGGGCTTCGTCGGATCATGCAGTGACGTTAGAACCGTCGCAATGACGCTGTCTGTGGTACTTCGCCCATCCGTTCTCCAGAAGTGCCCCGGTTATACAGTTAGTTGCAGCGTTCGAGCCATGCGGCGCATCTCCGGCGTCAATGTTCGGCGTCCCGATACCACCGTTCGGAGCACGTCTCGGGCGGGGCTCTGGTTCGGGAACCACTCGGGCGACTCGGCCTGCACTTCGGACAGCTTCCCGAACGCCTCTGTGAACTGGCCGAGACGGGCATACGCGCTCGCCACGTCGAGCCCATGACGAGCGCGGACGCTGGCGGAGGGAACCACAGCGGACCTCTGTGGCTTCGGCAGTGGAGCCGCCAGGCGCAACGCGCGGTCCGGCTTGTCCCGGACCAACGCGTCCTCCACGTACTTCATACGCACGGAGATGGGCCCGAACGTACGCATCTGCTCGTGCCCTGGCCGAGTCTCCCTGCCGACGGCCGTAGCTGCGCTGGCCGCCAGCTTCAGGGCATCCGAGGCCGCTCCGGGCTGGTTGTTCCTGATCGCTGCGGCGGAGACGTTCAGCAGCGACAGCCCCCAGGCCGACAGCTCGGCGGCGGTGGCCCGGCTCATGCGCGGCTCCAACTCGTCCGCCCAATGTGTGGCCGTACGCAAGGCTTCATCGAGCCGGCCCTGCCTCATGAGAAGCCAGCACAACGTGTTGACGGTTGCCGCGGACTCCATACGGTCCGCGGCGTCGTCGAGTGCTCGGCGAACAACCAGTTCGGCGATGTCGAACTGCCGAGTATGAGTCAGGGCCCCGGCCGCCAGTTGCAGCACGCGGACGCGGACGCCTCTTCCGTCGGTGTCGAGCGTGTCCGCGTCGCGGAGCAGAGGGGGAAGAACTGTCGCCAGTTCGGCGAAGCGGTGGGCCCGGTAGAGCGGGACGGCGTCAGCGAGCACCGACGCGACTCCGTGCGGGGTCGCCGGTTCGCGCGCTTCCAGCGCTGGGGGCCGCATCAGTTCGGCCCGGACCGGTGCCCATAGTTCAGGCGTCCCGGACACGGGGCCTTGCTCTCGGGGTTCGACAACCAGAGCCATGGTCGGCAGCCGAAGGGCGCGCGCCAATGCGTGGAGAGTCTCCATGCGCGCCCCGTCGCGCTCCCCCTGTTCGAGCTTCCGAATCGTAGAGACCGAAACCCCGGAATATTCGGCCAACTCCCTTTGGGTAAGCCCGCTTAGCTTGCGGGCTTGCTTGACTTTCTTCCCCGCATCAGTCATGCGACCAGAGTACGGCCGGCGGCAGCTGTCCGTCATAGAGAGCGAACACGGCGAAAGCCTCGCCACGCCCCGGTCCGGGAGCCACGACGGGACGGACCAAGATGGCGGAGGCGGGACCCACCAGGGCGGCAGGGGCGAGGGCCGACGGGCCGAGGGCCGAGGGCCGGCGGGACTCCGATGGGGTGAAAGGAACCGCAACCGCCCCGGTACGCCCGCCCCGGCGGGGGCGGGGCTGCTTGGATGCCCGGGTCCCGCCTCGCGCACTCCCCCGACACGGAAAAGGACACCGCCATGCCCGAGCACGCCCGTCCCGCAAGGGTCCTCGCCGCCGCCGTCCTGGCCATGGGCGGCCTCGCCGCAGCCGGTCAGGCACCGGTCTCCGCCGCGCCCACCCCCAACCAGGACCTGATCAACAAGATGGACGGCAGCCGCCTGGCGCTGCTCAACGACAGCACCGCCGACGGCGCCACCGCCATCACCCTGCGCGACCCCGCGTGGAAGTACAGCACCGAGCGGTGGGAGGTGGACCTCTCCGCCTGGCAGGCGGACGCCCCCCACACCTACACCGCGACGCTGCGGAACGAGGCGGCGGACAAGTGCCTCCAGCCGAGCGCCGCGACGCCGCAGCGGGGCACCACGGTCGTCGTCCGGACCTGCGACGGCTCGCGGCTCCAGAAGTGGAGCCTGTACGCGGAGCGGGTCGGCGACAGCTACACGGGCTGGTGGATGTACCGCCCGATGGTGGACAAGAACCTCGCGCTCAGCCTGAACAGGTACAACGACGGCAGCTGGGACAGCCTCTACCTGAACATCGCCCAGCCCAGCTCCGACCGGCTGTGGCGCAGGGCCGCCGACGACACCCCGCTGGCCAACGGCTGATCGTCCGCACGTCCCCTCCGTGGGTCCACGGCGCTCCGGCCGACGCCCGCGCCGACGCCCGACGCCCGGCGCGCGAGCCACCGCGTTCGTGCCGTCCCGGCTCCTATACTCCGCGCCATGTCGAAGACCAGCTGGGCCGAACTCCCTGACGACGTACGCGCGATGGTCCGGGAACGGGTCGGCCGCGTCGACCGGGTCGAGCCGGTCGGGCAGGGCTTCAGCAGTCCGTTCGCGGCCGTGCTGGACACCGCCCGAGGCCGGTTCTTCGTCAAGGGGGTGCGCCGGGATCATCCGTTGGCGTGGACACAGGCGCGGGAGGCGGCGGTGAACCCGTACGTCGTCCCGGTCGGGCCGAGGCTGCGGTGGCGCGTCACCGCCGACGGGTGGGACCTGCTCGGCTTCGCGTATGTCGCCGGGCGCGGGGCGGACTATGCCCCGGGCTCCGCCGACCTCCCGCTCGTCGTCGACGCCATGACCGCTCTGGGCCGGATCACCTGCCCCGGCGTCGAACTGGAGGCGGCCGAGGAGCGGTTCGGTTCCCGGCTCGACGACCCCGCGGACGCGGCGCTGCTCGCCGGCACGGCGTTGCTGCACACGGACTGGTTCCACACCAATGTGCACATCGACGACGGGGACGGCGGCCGGGACGGAGGCGACGGGGAGGGCGGCCGGGGCGACGGACGCGGGGCGCGGGTCCATGTCGTCGACTGGGCGTGGGCCACCCGGGGCGCCGCCTGGGTCGACCCGGCGTGCTGGGTGGTCTGGCTCGGCTTCGCGGGGCATGGCCCGTACGAGGCCGAGCAGTGGGCCGCCAAGGTCCCGGCCTGGTCCGCCGCGTCCGCCCACGAGCTGGATGTCGCCGCCGTCGCCCTCCGGCGCTACTGGCGCTCCACCGAGGAGGAGCACCCCAACGACTGGACGCGTCGTCTGCGGGGCGCGGCGGACCGCTGGGCGGCGGACCGGCTGGACGGCCGCCGACCCCCGCCCGCGAAACGCCGCGCGGCAGCCCTCAGTCCCCCGAAATGGCTCGCGTGAAGCCGTAGTTGGAGGCGGTGAGCCCGCCGTCCACCCGGAGGGTGGTGCCCGTGATCCAGGCCGCGTCGCGGGAGGCGAGAAAGGCGACGGCGGACGCGATGTCCTCCGGCTCGCCGACCCGGCCGAGCGGGTAGAGGCCGCTCACCCGGGCCAGTTCGGCGTCCTGGCCCGCCCAGGCGTCCGTGCGCACCGTGCCGGGGGCGACCAGGTTGACGCGCACGCCGCGCGGTCCCGCGTGGCCCGCGAGGGTGCGGGTCAGGCTGGCCAGGCCCGCCTTGGCGGCGCTGTAGCCGTGGCCGCCGAAGTCCTGTTCGCCGTTCACCGAGCCGATGTTGACGATCGCGCCCCGCCCGGAGGCCACCAGGTGCGGGAGGGCGGCGCGGGCGCAGCGGTACGGGCCGGTGAGCGTGATGTCCAGGTCGCGCTGCCAGGACTCGTCCGGCTGGTCCTCGAAGAGCGGGGCGTCCTCCGCGCACGCGTACGCGTTGTTCACCAGCACGTCCAGGGAGCCGAACGCGGCGACCGCGTGCGCCACGGCGGCCTCGACCGCCGCCCGGTCGGCCACGTCGCAGGGCAGCGCCTCGGCCGTCGCGCCCGTGGCCCGTATCGCGGCGGCGGTGTGCTCGGCGCGGTCGCCGTCCAGGTCGGTGACCAGCACCCGGGCTCCCTCCGAGGCCAGTCGGCGGGCCGTGGCGGCGCCGATGCCCTGGCCGGCCCCGGTGATGAGCGCGCCGTATCCCTCGAACCGTGAACTGCATCCGGACGTACGGGAGTCAGGGGAGGCGGGGGTCCCGGTGACGGCGGGGGAAGCCGGGGATGCAGAGGACGCGGGGGAAGCGGGGGAAGCCGGGGAAGCCGGGGATGCGGAAGTCATGGCGCCGACCGTACTGCCCGTACCAGGGCCTGGGCACGGGGATCGGCGGTGACTCCCTTCTGCAGACCGTTCGTCACATAGCCCAGGGCGATGCCGGATTCGGGGTCGGCGAAGCCGAGCGAGCCGCCGCGGCCGGGGTGGCCGAAGGAGCCGGGCGCGAGGAGCGGGGCGGCCGGGCCGTGGAGCATGTAGCCGAGTCCGAAACGGGTGTTGACGACCAGGACCCGGTCCGGCCCGGCCGACTCCTCGGTGCGGGCGAGGGTGAGCGTGGCGGGCGCGAACAGCCGGTGGCCGTCGACCGGGCCGATCATCGCGGCGTAGCAGCGGGCGAGGGCGCGGGCGGTGGCGATGCCGTTGGAGGCGGGGAGTTCGGCCGCCCGGTATGCGGGGTCGTTCTCGTCGGGCAGCGGGTCGATGGCCCCGAAGGCGCGGCGGGTGAGGGAGAGCGGGTCGCGGTACGCCTCGGCCACGGACCGCTTGGGGCGCAGCCGCAGGCCGCCGCCCGGACCGGCCGGGGTCTCGACGGGGCCGATCCGGCCCACCCGGTGCGCCTCGTCGGCCGGGAGGCCGAACCAGAAGTCCAGGCCGAGCGGGCGGGCGATCTCCTCGGCGATCCAGCGGCCGACGGTGCGCCCGGTGACCCGGCGCACGAGTTCGCCGATGAGGAAGCTGTACGTCTGGGCGTGGTAGCCGTGGTCGGCGCCGGGCTCCCACTGGGGGCACTGGGCGGCGACGGCCCGCGCCCCGGAGACCCCGTCGGTCGCCTCGGAGGGGGTCAGCGGGCAGTCGAGGGCGGGGATGCCGGCCCGGTGGGCGAGGAGGTGGCGGACCAGGACGCGTTCCTTGCCGCCCGCCTTGAACTCCGGCCAGTAGGTGCCGACCGGGGCGTCGAGGTCGAGCTGTCCGCGCTGGTGCAGCATCAGCGGGACGGCGGAGGCGATGCCCTTGCCCGCCGAGCGGACGATCTGGACGGTGTCCACGGCCCACGGTTCGGCGCCGTCGACGTCCCGGGTGCCGGCCCACAGGTCGACGACCTTGCGGCCGTCCCGGTAGACGGTGACCGCCGCCCCGCGCTCACCGCGCTGCTCGAAGTTGCGGACGAAGGCGTCCCGGACCGCTTCGAATCCGGCCGCCACCGTGCCGCGTACGTCCACGCCTGCTGCTGCGTTCCCGCTCATCCCTCCATGGTGCCTCCCCCGGCGGGGTGAAAGGGTGGCGGGTCACCGGATGTTCACGGCCCGCCGCGACGGCGCTCAGCGTGCCGTGGCGTCCACGGTGACGGAGCGCGGGTCGAAGCCGAAGGGCAGCTCCAGGCGGTGGGCGCGCATCAGCTCCTCGTCGCAGAGCAGGTCCTGGGTGCGGTCGTCGGCGGCGATGACGCCCTCGCTGAGGATCACCGCGCGGGGGCAGAGCTCCAGGGCGTACGGCAGGTCGTGCGTGACCATGAGCACGGTGACGTCCAGGGACCGCAGGATGTCGGCGAGTTCGCGCCGCGAGGCCGGGTCCAGGTTGGACGACGGCTCGTCCAGGACGAGGATCTCCGGCCGCATGGCGAGGACGGTGGCGACGGCGACGCGGCGGCGCTGGCCGAAGGAGAGGTGGTGCGGCGGCCGGTCCGCGTACGCCTCCATGCCGACCCGTTTCAGGGCCTCGACGACGCGTTCCTCCAGTTCGGCGCCGCGCAGCCCGGAGGCGGCGGGCCCGAACGCCACGTCCTCGCGGACGGTGGGCATGAAGAGCTGGTCGTCGGGGTCCTGGAAGACGATGCCGACGCGGCGGCGGATCTCGGCCAGGTTGCGCTTCTCCACCGGGAGTCCGGCGACGCGGACGGCGCCCGCCCCGGCGTCGAGGATGCCGTTGAGGTGGAGGACCAGGGTGGTCTTGCCGGCTCCGTTCGGGCCCAGCAGCGCGACGCGCTCGCCCCGGCCGACGGTGAGATTCACCCCGAAGAGTGCCTGGTGGCCGTCGGGATAGGCGTACGCGAGGCCGCTGACCTCCAGCGAGGGCGCGGGAGCGGCGGACGTGGACGTGGGTGTGCTCATACGGTCCATCCCAGCAGGCAGACGACAAGGGCGAGGACGGGGAGGGCGGCGGCGTACGCCCACTGCGCGCGCGAGGCCGTCGCCTCGTCGATGACCGGCATGGAACCGGCGTAGCCACGGCTGACCATGGCGAGGTGGACGCGCTCGCCGCGCTCGTACGAGCGGATGAAGAGCGCGCCGGCCGTCTTGGCGAGGACCCCCCAGTGGCGTATCCCGCGCGCCTCGAAGCCGCGCGAGCGGCGGGCGATCGACATCCGGCGCATCTCGTCGGTGATCACATCGCCGTAGCGGATCATGAAGGAGGCGATCTGGACGAGCAGCGACGGCAGTCTGAGCCGCTGGAGCCCGAGCAGCAGCGCGCGCAGTTCGGTGGTGGAGGCCAGCAGCACGGAGGCGGCGACGCCGAGAGTGCCCTTGGCGAGGACGTTCCAGGCGCCCCAGAGGCCGGGGACGCTGACGGCGAGACCGAGCACCCGGGTCTGCTCGCCGGGCACCACGAACGGCATCAGCAGCGCGAACGCGACGAACGGCACCTCGATGAGCAGCCGCTTGAGCAGGAACCCGGCGGGGATGCGGGCCACCGCCGCGACGCCGCCGAGCAGCACGGCGTACAGGGCGAACGCCCACACCGCCTCGCGGGGCGTGGAGACGACGACCACGACGAAGCTGAGGGCGGCGGCGAGCTTGCAGTGCGGCGGCAGCGCGTGGACCGGCGAGCGGCCGTCGCGGTAGAGCCGGTGGGCGTGGCCCGCGCCCATGTCAGACGGTCTCCCCGGCGCGCGCGGCGCCGGCGGACGCGTCCGGGGTACGGCGGCGGCGGATCACGTAGAACACCCCGCTGCCCACCACGACCGTGGCGCCGACGCCGATCACCCCGGCGAGGCCGCCGGAGAGCCGGGCGTCGGAGACGTCCTTGACGCCGTAGTCGGCGAGCGGGGAGTCCTTGGCCGCGTGCTCCTCGGTCTTCTTGTCGATGCCCTGGTCGGCGGCGACCTTCTCCAGTCCGTCGGGGGAAGAGGAGGCGTAGTAGGAGACGAAGCCCGCCAGGACCAGGGCGGTGACCAGGCCGGCGGCCCAGAAGCCGCGCGTGGAGCGGGCGGCGACCGGGGCGACGGGCTGCCGGGCCGGGGCGTCGACGAGTGCGCCGTCGACCCGGAGCTTGAGCGGCGCGGTCAGGCCGCGGGCCCCGTGGACCAGGTCCGGGCGGACCGCGAGGACGGCCCCGACGGTCAGCGCGGTGATCACGGCCTCGCCGATGCCGATCAGGACGTGGACGCCGACCATGGCGGTGAGGACCTTGCCGATCGGGATGTCCGTGGTGCCGCCGATCCAGTAGATCAGCGTGAAGACGCAGGCCGCGGCGGGGACGGAGAGCAGCGCGGCGACGAAGGACGCGGCGGTGGTGGAGCGGCGGGACTTCGGCAGCACCCCGGTCAGCCCGCGGAAGACGGCGTACGCGACGGCGGTGGTGGTGATGCCCATGTCGAGCACGTTCACGCCCAGCGCGGTGAGGCCGCCGTCCGCGAACAGGACGCCCTGCATGAGCAGGACGACGGAGACGCAGAGCACCCCCGTGTACGGCCCGACGAGTATCGCGGCGAGCGCCCCGCCCAGCAGATGGCCGCTGGTCCCGGCCGCGACCGGGAAGTTCAGCATCTGCACCGCGAAGATGAACGCGGCGACGAGACCGGCCAGCGGCGCGGTGCGCTCATCCAGTTCCCGCCGTGTGCCCCGCAGGCTGACGGCGATCGCGCCCGCGGCGACGACTCCGGCCACGGCGGAGACGGGCGGGTCGATGAATCCGTCGGGTACGTGCATGGGGGCTCGCTTCCTGCGCGCCCGCGTCGTCTCTCGGGCCGGGTGGCCGCGGGCGCGGGTGTCACGGACGGGGGTGTCGTGAACCGCTCAATGATAGGACCTTGTTGCAAACGCTTCGCAAGAGCGGATACGTCACATGTTCCGGCGACGCGGAACGCGGCAGGGCGGGGGCGCGGCCGGCCGCACCGGTTCGCCGTACCGCGGGACACACCCGGTCCGGCGAACCGACCGGACCCCCGGACCAGGAAATATGCGACATTTGATGTCAGGGAGAGAACAGGGGAGAGAGACACACGCGAGGAGTCCCACCATGCCCCCCGTGATCCAAGAACAGGCCGAGGCCTGGCTGGTCAATGACACCCCGGACCTCCCGGCGGTACCGGTCGACCTGGTGTACGACGCCGACGCCGACCCCCGTAACGTCCATCTCGCCTTCCCGGGCGGGATCGACTGGGCGTTCGGCCGCGATCTGCTGGAGCGCGGACTGACCCGTCCCGCCGAACGCGGCGGCATCCGGGTGTGGCCGTGCGGACGGACGCAGCTGGTCGTGGAACGCCACACGGCGGAGGGCGTGGAGGTCGTGCAGTTCGACAACGCGCCGCTGATCCGTTTTCTGCACCGCACGGAGGACGAGAACACCGACGACGAGGGCGTCGGCACCCACGCACCCGCCTGACACGCGCCCGGTGGACGCCCGACGCCGCCTGACGCGCGCCTGACACGCCTGACACGCCTGACACGCCTGCCACCCGGCGACGGGCAGGCGCCGTCCCTATGTACGCACGACGTGTGCGCACGACATGTACGCACGACGTGTGCGCACGACGAAGCCCCCGCGCCGCTCGCACGGGGGCTTCGTCCTCGCCCCGGCACCCCGTCCCCACGGGTGACCGGTGCGTTCCGGGGCCACGCGCCGCTCAGGCGTGGCCCCGGGGTCTCGGCAGCCCGGCGGCCCGGCGGCACGGCCGGGCCCGGTGCGTGCCAGGTCCGATGGGTGCCGGGCCGGGCCCGATGGTTGCCGGGCCGACGGGTGCCGGGCCTGGTGCCGACCGGGCCCGGCACGGACCTCAGACGCGGCTCAGCTCGCGCTCTCCCTCGGCGTCGCCGCGACCGGGCGTACCGGAACCGGCGGAACCGGCCCCCGCTCCGGGCGTCTCGCCGAGCTGCTCCCGCAGCCCCTCGCCCTCGACGTCCACGTTCGGCAGCAGACGGTCCAGCCAGCGCGGCAGCCACCAGGCGCGGTGGCCGAGCAGGGCCAGGACCGCGGGCACGATCGCCATCCGGACCACGAACGCGTCGAAGAGGACGGCGACGGCGAGCGAGAAGCCGATCATCTTGACCATCTGCTCGCTGGAGCCGATGAAGCCCGCGAAGACGGCCATCATGATCACGGCCGCGGCCGTGACGACCCTGGCCCCGTGCCGGAAACCGGTGACGATCGCCTGGCCCGGCTTCTCGCCGTGCACGTAGGCCTCCCGCATCCGGGTGACGAGGAAGACCTCGTAGTCCATCGCGAGACCGAAGACCACGCCCACCATGAAGATCGGCATCATCGACATGACCGGGCCGGTCTGCTCCACGCCGAAGAGCGAGCCGAGCCAGCCCCACTGGAAGACCGCGACGACCGCGCCCAGGGCGGCGACCACCGAGAGCAGGAAGCCGAGCGCCGCCTTCAGCGGCACCAGCACCGAGCGGAACACCACCATCAGCAGCAGGAAGGCCAGACCGACCACCAGCGCCAGGTACGGCAGCAGCGCGTCGTTCATCTTCTGCGAGAAGTCGATGTTCATCGCCGTGGAGCCGGTGACCAGGACCTTGGCGCCCGTGCCGGCCTGGATCTCCTTGCCTGCGTCGCGGATCGCGTGGACCACGTCCTCCGTGGCCGTGGAGCTGGGCCGGTCCTTCGGGATGACCGTGATCATCGCGGTGTCGCCGGCCTTGTTGAACTGGGCCGGGGTCACGGCGGCGACGCCCCGCACACCGGAGATCTCATCGGTGACCTGCTTGACCGCGGTCTTGCCGTCGGAGCTGCGCGCGGTGTCGACGACGACCACCAGCGGCCCGTTGAAGCCGGGGCCGAAGCCGTCGGAGAGCAGGTCGTAGGCGCGCCGCTGGGTAGTGCTGGTCGGCTGGGAGCCGTCGTCGGGCAGGCCCATCTCCAGGGACGCGGCCGGCACGGCGACGGCGCCGAGGCCGATGACCCCGGCCAGCAGCACCCACACCGGCTTGCGCAGCACGAACCGCGCCCAGCGGGTGCCCATGTTCGGCCGGTCCTCGGACCCGTTCGGCGCGGCGGACCCGTTCGGCGCGGCGGACTCGCCCGCCTTGCGGGTCCGGCGGCCCAGGACCCGCTTGCCCGCGAAGCCCATCACCGCGGGGACCAGAGTGAGGGCCACCAGGACCGCGATCGCGACCGTGCCGGCCGCGGCGATGCCCATCTTCGTCAGGATCGGGATGTTCACGACGGCGAGGCCGACCAGCGCGATGACCACGGTGAGCCCCGCGAAGACCACCGCCGAGCCGGCCGTGCCGACGGCCCGGCCCGCCGCCTCCTCGCGCTCCCGGCCCTCGGCCAGCTCGACGCGGTAGCGGGAGACGATGAACAGCGCGTAGTCGATGCCGACGGCGAGGCCGATCATCATCGCCAGGGTGGAGGTGGTGGAGCCGAGGTCGAGCGTGTTCGCCAGCGCCGTGATCGTGGAGACACCGATGCCGACCCCGATCAGGGCGGTGAGCAGCGGCAGCCCGGCCGCGACCAGCGAGCCGAAGGTGATCACCAGCACCACCGCGGCGATCGCCACGCCGATGATCTCGGTGGCCCCCGTCTCAGGCATCGCCATGAGCGCGTCACCGCCGATCTCCACGGTCAGCCCGCTCTTCTGCGCCGCGTGGCCCGCGTCCTTCAGGGCGTCCCGGGTCGCGTCGGTCAGCTCCATGCCGCTGACCTTGTACGACACCGCGATGTACGCCGTGGAGCCGTTCTCGCTGACGGCGCCGACGGTGTAGGGGTCGGCGACCGAGGCGACCTGGTCCGAGCCGGACTTCAGGCTGCCGACGGCCTTCTCGACCTGGGCCTTGTTCGCCGGGTCGGTCATCTTCCCGCCGTCGGGGGCCTTGAAGACCACCCGGGCGGTCGCGCCGTTGGCGTTGGTTCCGGGGAAGCGCTGTTCCAGCAGGTCGAAGGCGCGCTGCGCCTCCGTGCCGGGGATGGAGAAGGAACTGGAGGCGGCGGTGGACGCGGAGGCCGCGCCGAACCCGGCGAGCGCCAGCAGCGCCACCCACACCAGGGCGACATAGCGGCGGCGCCGGAAGGCGAACCGTCCGAGCTTGTAGAGGAATGTGGCCACGGGGGCGTACTCCCGGTCAGGTCGTGTGGTGGAAAAGGGCGTGGGGAACCAGCCCGACGACGAGAGCGGCGCGTGTCAGGTGGGGCTTGGGTGCTACGGGGAGGACGGGGCCGTACGAGGGGGACGCGACCGTGCGGATGCGGGGCGGGTGACGGACGGAACGGGTGGAACAGGCGGAACGGGCCGGTCAGACTCCGAGAGCGGGGAGGATCACGGAGTCGACGTAGTCGTCGACGTAGGCGGGGTCGACGGGGCGGTCCTCGACCAGCCACCGGGTCGTGTACGCGCCGATGAGCATGTGCGGCACGTATTTCAGCGCCGGGTGGTCCGGTGCCACCTCGCCCCGGTCCACGGCTCTGCGCAGCATCGTCTCCAGGCCGGTCATCTCCGGCTCGATCAGCAGCTCGCGCAGGGCCTGGAGCAGATCGGGGCTGCCGTGGGCGGCATGGGCCAGACCCCGCATCAGCGCGGAGTCCTTCTCCATCTGACAGGTGTCGACGAGGTTCAGCGCGGCGTGGAAGTCGCCGCGCAGCGACCCGGTGTCGACCTCGGCGAGGGCCACCGGCTTGCCGTGCCGCAGGGCCCTGACGACCAGCTCGGGCTTGCTCCCCCACTGGCGGTAGAGGGTGGCCTTGCTGGAACGCGTACGGGCGGCGACGGCGTCCATGGTCAGGGCGTCGTAACCGACCTCGCGGAGCAGGTCGAGCACGGCGGCGTACAGCTCGCCCTCACGCTCGGGCGTGAGCCGGGTGCGTGCCATGTGCCGACCCCTTACAACAATCGAACGAAACTGTTTCGTACACATACACGCTAACGCACCCGGTGAACGAAACCGTGTCGTTTCGCTTGTGTTCCGCACCACAGCGCGCGGCCCGCACCACAGCGCGCGCCCCGCGCCGCAAAGGTCGGTCCGCGCCGCAGCGAACGCCCCGCACCGCCGGAGGACAGCGCGCCGCACGGCAGCGGACGGCCCCCGTACGACAGCGAACGCCCCGCCCCGCGCGCCCGCCCCCCGCGCGCCCCTCGACGCGCCCGTCCGCCGTCACGAGTTGCCGCCGCCCGCCCCCGCGGAAAGCATGGAGAGGTGAGTGACGACGTCGCGTATCTCCGTTTCCCCCACCTCCACGACGATCTGATCTGCTTCGCGGCCGAGGACGACCTCTGGGTCGCACCCCTCGCCGCCGAGGGGCAGCGGCCCGGCCGGGCGTGGCGGCTGACCGTCGACCGCACCCGGGTCGGCCATCCGCGCTTCTCCCCCGACGGGACCCGCATCGCGTACACGAGCTGGCGCAGCCTCGACCCCGAGATCCACCTCGTCCCGGTGGAGGGCGGACCGGCCCGCCGGCTCACCTACTGGGGCTCGACGGACGCCCGGGTCTGCGGGTGGACCCCCGATCCGGGCGACGACGCGCACATCCTCGCGGTCTCCTCGCACAACCAGCCCCTGTCGCACCTGTCCTGGGCCTACGCCCTCCCCACGGACGGCAGCCCGGGCGGCAAGCTGCCCTGGGGCCCGGTCTCCGACATCGCGGTCGCCGAGACCGACGGCGAGCGCCGCACCCTCCTGCTCACCGGCACGCCCCCGCACGAGCCGGCCTCCTGGAAGCGGTACCGGGGCGGCGCCACGGGCCGGCTGTGGCTGCACGGCAAGCGGCTGCTCGCGGACATCGGCGGCCATCTCGACTCGCCCATGTTCGTCGCCGGGCGGATCGCGTTCCTCTCCGACCACGAGGGCGTCGGCAATCTGTACTCCTGCCGCCCCGACGGCACCGATCTGCGCCGCCACACCGACCACGACGCCTTCTACGCCCGGCACGCCTCCAGCGACGGGCGCCGGGTGGTGTACCAGTGCGCGGGCGACGTGTGGCTGGTGGACGACCTGTCGCCGCACGCCGTCCCCCGCAGGCTGGAGGTGCGCCTCGGCGGCCCACGCGCCGGGCGCCGCACGTACCAGGTGCCGACCGCCAGCAACATCGACTCGCTGTCCGTGGACGAGACCGGCCGGGCCAGCGCCGTCGCGGTACGCGGCAGCCTGTACTGGCTCACCCACCGCGACGGCCCCGCCCGCACCATCGCGGACACCCCCGGCGTCCGGGTCCGGCTGCCCGAGATGCTCGGCAGCGGCGGCCAGGTCGCCTACGTCACGGACGCGGAGGGCGAGGACGCGATCGAGATCGCCTACCTGCCGCGCGCCAGCGGCGACCACCCGCCGCGCCGGCTGGCCTCCGGACGGATCGGCCGGGTCCACGAGCTCGTCGCGGACCCGGACGGCGAACGCCTGGCGATCGCGACGCACGACGGGCGGCTGCTGCTCCTGGACACCGACGAGGAGACCGCCACCGGCGAACCGACCGAGCTGATCCGCTCCATCAACGGCCCCGTCCGCGACCTGGCGTTCTCCCCGGACGGCGCCTGGCTGACCTGGTCGCACCCCGGGATCGGGCGCTCGCTGCGCCAGATCAAGCTGGCCCGCATCCTGGGCGCCGGCGCCCCGGTGATCGTGGACGTCACCAACGGCCGCTTCGAGGACGAGAATCCCGTCTTCACCGGCGACGGCCGCTATCTCGCGTTCCTCTCCTGGCGCGGCTTCGACCCGGTGTACGACGTGCACACCGGCGACCTGTCGTTCCCGCTGGGCTGCCGCCCGTACCTGGTGCCGCTGTCCTCCGCCACGCCCTCCCCCTTCGCCCTCTCCCCCGAGGGCCGCCCGGCGGCGGGCGGGCTCGACCCGGTCGACGACGTCCAGGTGGCGGTGACGGGCGAGGGGCCGTCGACGGTCAGCGTCGAGTTCGAGGGGCTGGAGAGCCGGGTGACGCCGTTCCCGGTCTCCGCGTCGAAGTACTCGGGGCTGCGCCCGGTGAGCGGCGGCGGGCTGGTCTGGCTGCGCTGGCCGATCTCGGGCGCGCTCGGCGAGACCTTCGCCAACCCGGCCGACATGTCGGGCCGCCCCACCCTGGAGCACTTCAACATCTCCAAGGCCCGCAGGACCGAACTCGTCGGCCATCTCGACTGGTTCCAGGTCAGCGGCGACGCCACCCGGCTGGTCGTGATGGACGAGGGCGAGCTGCGCGCCGTGCCCGCCACCGAGATCGCGGACAGCGACACCACCGTCTACCTCGACCTGCGCCGCATCCTGCACGAGGCCGACCCGGCGGCCGAGTGGCGGCAGGCGTACGCGGAGGCCGGGCGCATCGTCCGCGCGTACTTCTGGGACCCGGGCATGTCCGGGATCGACTGGGACGGCGTCCTCGACCAGTACCGGCCGCTGATCGAACGGGTCGCCTCCCCCGACGAGTTCGCGGATCTGCTGCGGGAGGTCCTGGGCGAGCTGGGCACCTCGCACGCGTATGTGTCACCGGCCCGCCGCAACGAGGGCCCCCCGCACTACCAGCGGGCCATCGGTCTGCTCGGCGCCAACCTGGTGTGCCGGGACGGCGACTGGACGATCCGGCGCATCCTGCCCGGCGACTCCTCCGACTCCAAGGCCCGTTCCCCGCTGGCCGGCACGGGCATCCGGGCGGGCGCGGTCCTCACCCATGTCGACGGTCGCGCGGTCGACCCGGTCGCGGGCCCGTACCCGCTGCTGGCGGCGGCGGGCGGCACCACCGTCGAGCTCACCTTCCGCCCGCCCGTCCCCCACCACCGCCCTTCCGACGAAGGCCCTTCGGGCTCCTCGGTCCCGAAGGGCGGCGGGGGCCGCCCCCGCCGCGTCGCGGTCGTCCCGCTGGTCGACGAACGCCCCCTGCGCTACCAGGACTGGGTCGCCAAACGCCGTGAAGTCGTAAGGGAGTTGAGCGGCGGCAAGTGCGGCTACCTGCACATCCCGGACATGGGCGGCTCCGGCTGGGCCCAGTTCAACCGGGATCTGCGCATGGAGATGTCCCGCCCGGCGCTGATCGTGGACGTACGCGGCAACGCGGGCGGCAACATCAGCGAGCTGGTGGTGGAGAAGCTGACCCGGACCATCCTCGGCTGGGACCTCACCCGCGACGCCCAGCCCATCAGTTACGCCTCCAACGCCCCGCGCGGCCCGGTGGTGGCCCTGGCCGACGAGGCGACGTCCTCCGACGGCGACATGATCACCGCCGCGTTCCGGCTGCTGAAGCTGGGTCCGGTGGTGGGCCAGCGGACCTGGGGCGGGGTGGTCGGCATGACCGGCCGCCACCGGCTGGGCGACGGCACGGTGATCACGGTCCCGATGAACGCCGCCTGGTTCGACACCTACGGCTGGTCGATCGAGAACTACGGCGTCGAACCGGACGTGGAGGCCCTGCGCACCCCGCTGGACTGGGCCGAGGGACGGTACGCGGTGCTCGACGACGCCGTACGGGTGGCCCTGGAGCTGCTGGCCGCCCACCCGGCGGCGACCCCGCCGACGTACGACACGGTCCCGGACCGCCGCCGCCCGCCGCTGCCCCCACGATGATCCCCGGGCCCGGGCCCCGGGCCGTTCGAAGGAAGCAGGCCCGGCCCTGCGGCCGGACGACCGGACGGTCCTACGGCCGGGCGACCGGGCAGCCGGGCAACCGGGCAACCGGGCAGCCGGGCAGCCGAACGGCCGGAGGTCCCTACAGGCCCGACGGCCCTGCGCCCCTGCGGCCGGACGTCCCTGCGTACCTGCGTCCCGACGGCCCTGCGTCCCGACGTCCCTGCGGCCGGACGTCCCTACGGCCGCCCCGTCGCCCGTCCCCGGTCCGGCGGGCAGGCGCCGCGGCGGCGCAGGGTGAGCCAGGTGCGCCCCGCCGACTTGGCGGGCTCCTCGGTGGCGCGCAGCTCGACCAGGCCGGGGAACCGCTCGCGCAGCGCCGCCTCCAGCCGCGAATGGAGGGTGAACCCGGCGGCCGGGCAGTGCGTGCAGGCGCCCGCCATCCGCACCTCCACGCGCCGGTCGTGGGCGGACACGATGGTCACCTCGCCGCCGTGGGAGCGGATGTAGTCGCCGATGGCCCCGTCCAGGACGTCCCGCAGCGCGGCGCGCAGCACGTCGTCCTCGCTGACCTCGGCGGCCGGCCGCCACCGCCGGGGCTGCCGCAGGGCGGCGCCGAGCGCGTCCCGCACTCGGGCCCCGGACCCGGACCAGCTTCGGCCGTCGGCCAGCCGGATCACCACGGCCCGCGTCTCCGCCTCGATGGCGGCGACGTCCCCGGAGCGGAGCATCTCCCCCAGCTCGTCCGGGGCCTCGGCGATCCGTCCGACGACCGGCAGGGTGCCGGCGGGGACGACCCAGCGGACGGTCTGCGGGTCGTCCGTGGCCTCGGGGTGCATGGGAACGGTCTCGGGGTGCTCGGGAACGGCCCCGCGGTGCCCGGGGACGGCCTCGGGACGCACGGCGCTCACGCCAGCCGCTCCACGAGGACATGCGTGAGGAACGCCATCGTCCAGGCCAGCACGAACATGTAGCCGAAGGCGATCGCGGGCCATCGCCACGAGCCGGTCTCCCGGCGCATGACCCCGATGGTCGACATGCACTGGAGCGCGTAGAGGAAGAAGACCAGCAGGGCGGCCGTCGTGGCCGGGGTGAAGAGCTTCTGCCCCTGGCGCGGCCCGTCGGTGTAGGTCATCTGCGTCAGGGCCTCGGCCGGCTGGTCGGGGTTCTGGGCGGCGGCGACCTGGCCGAGGGTGGCGACGAACACCTCGCGGGCGGACAGCGATCCCAGCACGCCGATGTTGATCCGCCAGTCGAAGCCGAGGGGCTCGAAGACGGGCTCGATGGCCTGCCCGATCCGGGCGGCGTAGCTGTGGTCGACCTCGTAGGCCGAGACCGCGGTCCGGTCGGCCGGGTCGACCCCGGCGGAGCGCAGCTGGGCGTCGCTGTGCATGGGCAGGCTGAGCAGCAGCCACAGCACGACGGTGACGAGCAGGATGACCCGGCCGACCTTGTGCAGGAAGCCCTTGCACGCGCTCCAGACGGAGTCGGCGACCGCCCGCGGGCGCGGCAGCCGGTAGGAGGGCATCTCCATGTAGAACGGCAGCGCCGGCCCGCCCCGGCTGCTGAACCGTTTGAAGACCCAGGCGGTCGCCATGGCGGAGAGCGCGCCGACGAGGTACAGGGCGAACATGACGACGCCCTGGGCGCCGAAGGGGCCGACCCGGGCGTCGGGGCTCACCAGCAGGCCGGTCAGCAGCACGTACACCGTCAGGCGCGCCGAGCAGGTCATCAGCGGCGCGCCCATCATGGTCGCGAAGCGGTCCCGGGCCGACGGGAGGGAGCGGGTGGCCATGATGCCCGGGACGGCGCAGGCGAGGGAGGAGAGCAGCGCGACGAACGCCCGGCCCTCCAGCCCGGCCTTGGCCATGAGCCGGTCCATCAGGAACGCCGCGCGGGAGAGGTAGCCGCTGCCCTCCAGCAACGAGATCATGAGGAACAGCAGGGCGATCTGCGGCAGGAAGACCAGGACGCTGCCCACGCCGCCGATCAGGGCGTTGCCGAGGAAGCCGGAGAGCAACTGGTTCGAGACGTGCTCGGCGACCAGCGTGCCGAGCCGGTCGAAGAGGCTCTGCACCGCGTCCTGCAACGGTGTCGCGGCGGTGAAGATGACCTGGAAGAACGCGAACATGGTCGCGAAGAAGACGAGCGTGCCCCACAGCGGGTGCAGCAGCACGGCGTCGATGCGCCGCGTGCGGTGATCGACCTCGGGCACCTCGTAGCCCGCGCTGCGCAGCAGCGACTCCACCCAGGCCCGTCGCTGCGAGGGGTCGGTGGGCGGCGGGACGACCGGCCGCTCCCACGCGGCCCGGTCGAGCAGCGTGGCCCGCAGCTGCTCCAGGTCGTTGCGCGACCCGCTCGTCACCGCGACGACCGGCACGCCCAGCGCGCGCCGGAGGGCGGGGACGTCGAGGGTGCCGCCGCGCCGGGTCAGCTCGTCGCGGAAGGTGAGCACCACGCAGATCGGCAGGCCGGTCCGCATGACCTGGGCCAGCAGCCCGAGGGAGCGGCGCAGCGTCGTCGCGTCGATCGTGACGAGGATGCCGTCGGGCGTGCCGATGTCCGGGTGGTCCGGGTCGAGGGCGTCCGCGACGACCTGTTCGTCCGGGCTGATCGGGTCGAGGCTGTAGGTGCCGGGCAGGTCCTCGATGACCACCTCGTCCTCGCCGACCCGCGCCACCCCCTCGTAGCGGGCGACGGTCACGCCGGGGTAGTTGCCGGTCTTGGTCCGCAGGCCGGTGAGGGCGTTGAAGAGCGTGCTCTTGCCCGAGTTCGGGCTGCCGACCAGGGCCAGGCGGGCCCCGCCGGCGACCGTCCGGGTCTCCTCCGGACCGCAGTGCGCGCTCACGCGGTGCGCCGCACGCGGATGCCCGCGGTCTGCGCCTTGCGCAGCGCCACCTCGTACTCCGCGACCCGCAGGACGACGGGGTCGCCCAGCGGCGCCTTCCGCAGCACGGCGACCTCGGCGCCGGGGGCGAACCCCAGGTCGAACAGCCGTCGCGCGGTGCTCGGCTCGACCGACTCGTCGATGCCGGTCACCTCGCCGCTCATCCCCGGGCGCAGCTCGGCCAGGCACGTGTCCCGCCCGGACTCCGCCGTCGGGGACGGGTCGTCCTTCCGGCGCGCGCCCGACCGCGCCGAGACCATCGACGCCATCGACATCCTCACCACCGCGACCACCTGAGCACCTGAGCGCCTCTTAGGAAAGGCAAACCTCTTTATCCGGATAACAGGAATATAGACCTCGCCCCTGTGCCCCCCGCCCCGCCCCCACCCCGCCCCTCGATGTCCCTCGACGTCCCTCGGCGCCCCCGCCCGAGCGGGCTCCCGGGGGACTCCCAGGCGAGCTCCCGGTGTCCCCCGCATCTCCACGCCCTCGCGAGTGACCTGCCTCACGTGCTGTCACAGCGAACCGCGCCGCGGTGTCTTGATGCCGAAAACCCGGCAACGAAGGAGACACCGTGACCGAGAACACCGAGGTGGTCGTGATCGGCGGAGGGTACGCCGGCCTCACCGCGGCCAACCGCCTGGCCCGCCACGACCACGTGACCGTGACCCTGATCAACCCCCGCCCCGTCTTCGTCGAGCGCATCCGTCTGCACCAGCTGGTGGGCGGGACCCATGACGCGGTCGTCGACTACGGGAAGGTCCTGGCCGGGAACGTCCGGCTGGTGGTCGGCGACGTGGCCCGGATCGACGCGGCGGGGCGCGGCGTCGCCCTGACGACCGGCGACACGGTCGGCTACGACTACCTGGTCTACGCGGTGGGCAGCGGCAGCGCCGAACCGGACGTGCCCGGCGCGGCGGAGTTCGCCCACCCGATCGCCGGCCTGGAGGAGGCGCGGCGGCTGCGGCCGGTCGTCGAGGCCGCGTCGGCCGCGGCCCCGGTGACGGTGGTCGGGGCCGGGCCGACCGGCATCGAGACCGCCGCCGAACTGGCGGAGGGCGGCCGTGCCGTGACCCTGGTCTGCGGCGAGGTGCTCGGCCCGTATCTGCACCCCCGGGGCCGTCGCTCGGTCGCCGGGACCCTCGCCGGACTCGGCGTGACCGTGCTCGAAGGGCCCGGCGCGCGGGTGGCGGCCGTGACCCGTGACACCGTACGGCTCGACGACGGCCGCGAACTCCCGAGCGCGGTGACCGTCTGGGCCACCGGGTTCGGCGTGCCGGACCTGGCCGCCCGCAGCGGCCTGAGCACCGACGCGGTGGGCCGCCTGCGCACGGACCGGACGCTGACCAGTGTGGACGACCCGCGCATCGTCGCGGCCGGGGACGCGGCGGCGCCGGAGGGCCTGCCGTTCCGGATGAGCTGCCAGGCCGCGGGCCAGCTGGGCTCGCGCGCCGCCCGCACGGTGCTCAGCCGGATCGCCGGCGAGCGGCCGGCCCCGCTCGACCTGCGGTTCGTCGGTCAGTGCATCAGCCTGGGCCGCCGCGCGGGAATCTTCCAGTTCGCCTCCAAGGACGACACCGCGAAAGGCTTCCACGTCGGCGGACGCCCCGGCGCGATGCTCAAGGAGCTGGTCTGCGTGTCCACCGTGAAACAACTGGCGTACGAGGCCCGCAGGGCCGGTACGCGCCCCCGGCCGGCCCGCCCCGAGCGCGACGAGAACCCGGCCCGCGCCGAACACCCGGCCTGACCCGGCCGCCGAAGACGTGACACCGCGCGCCGCACGCTGAACGCCACGCGCCGCACACCACGCACCACGCGCTGAACACCACACACTGAACGCCACACGCTGAACGCCACACGCCGAACGCCAGACGCCGAACGCCAGACGCCGAACGTCCAACGCCGAACGTCCAACGCCGAACGCCAGGCGCCGAACGTCCAACGCCGAACGCCGAACGCCGGGAAGAGAGAAGTCCCTTGACCCACGACGACCACCACGCCGCAGACCCGGCGACCGAGGCCTTCGTCGCCCACCGCAACCTGCTCTTCACCGTCGCCTACGAGATGCTCGGCTCGGCGGCCGACGCGGAGGACGTCCTCCAGGAGACCTGGCTGAGGTGGGCGGAGGTGGACCCGGGACACGTGCTCGACCAGCGCGCCTACCTGGTCCGGATCACCACCCGGCAGTCGCTCAACCGGCTGCGCACGCTGACCCGCCGCAAGGAGGCGTACGTCGGCCCCTGGCTGCCCGAACCGGTTCTCACCGCGCCGGACGTGGCCGAGGACGTGGAGCTCGCCGAGAGCGTGTCGATGGCGCTGATGCTCGTCCTCGAAACGCTGTCGCCGACGGAACGCGCCGTCTTCGTCCTGCGCGAGGTCTTCGCCGTCGACTACGACGAGATCGCGGCGGCCGTAGACAAGACCTCTGCGGCGGTCCGCCAGATCGCGCACCGCGCCCGTCGGCACGTCGACGCCCGCCGCCCCCGCGCGGCGGTCTCGGCGAGCCAGACCCGGGCGGCGCTGGAATCGTTCCGGCGCGCGCTCGAAACCGGGGACCTCCAGGGCCTCCTCGACGTGCTCGCCCCCGACGTCGTCCTCCTCAGCGACGGCGGCGGCGTCAAGCAGGCCGCGCGGCGGCCGGTCACCGGCGCGGACAAGGTGGCCCGCTTCGTCATCGGCGGCTCCGGCAAGGCCACCGGCGCGATCACCGGTGACCCCACCCTGGTCAACGGCAGCCCGGCGCTGCTCCTGCGCGTGGGCGGCGAGATCGACGGCGTCCTGGCGCTGCGGGTCGAGGACGCCCGCATCACCGGCCTCTATTACGTCCGCAACCCGGAGAAACTGACCCGCGTCGAGTCCGAGACCCCTCTCACCCTGCGCTGACCACCCCCGACGGCACACTCCCCGTTCCCACCGACCCCTCCGGCTCCACCGACCCCGCCGACCCCGCTGTTCCCGCCGAACCCACCGAACTCGCCGAACTTGCCGTTCCCGCCGGCCCCGCCGTTCCCAGCGGATCGACGGGTTCCGGCAGTTCACCCGCCGGTCTCCCCCACCCGGCGGGCACGGGCAGTTCACACCAGACCGTCTTGCCGCGCCTCCCCTGGTCCACGCCCCACCGCGACGCCAGTGCCCCGATGAGCGCCAGTCCCCGGCCCGCCTCGTCGTCGTCCGACGCGGCCCGGGGCGCGGGCCACATCCCCGGTTCGGGATCGCTCAGCTCGACGCGGACCCGGCCGGGGTCCGCACCGCTGACGCACAGCGTGACCGGCGTGCCCTCCCCGAGGTGCACGATCACATTGGACAGCAACTCGCTGACGCAGAGCAGCAGATCGAGCGCGTCCGCCTGGCCGCACCAGTCGCGCAGTATCTGCCGCACCTGCGGCACGGCCTTCGGCACGGCGATCAGTTCCACCGTGAACGGCACCGCGCTCACGCCTCGGCCGCCCTGCGCAGGACGTCGGCCAGCCGACGCGCGGTCGCCGCATTGCAGTTGCCGAGCACGACCAACTGCGGCCGCCCCGCGCCCCCGGCGAGGGTCACCGGGTCGACGCCGAGCGACGGCAACGTGATCCCGTGCGTCGCGAGCGCCTCCCGGAGCGCCTCGACGTCCGCGCCGACGTCGGGGCCGCTCGCCTCGCCCGGAGGCGTGCCATGCGTGTTGTCCATGAGGAGCCGTACACCTTTCGTTGCGTTGCGTGACGAACCTCTCACACGCTGCCGCACCGGCCCCCGCCGTGGAAGGGTTTCCCGCTCCACAACCGCGGTGTGTAATGCGACCCACCGGTGCAGCTCGGGCCCACTTCACCGAAAGGCACCTCGACGCGGCCCCGCGCGATCCGTCGCACACGCGTCAGCGGCGCATCCCCAGCGCGGCGCGGACCAGCGCGCGCCCCCGGGCAGCCGTACAAGCACCGCGTGCGCTGTCATCGTCGTACCGGGAGCCGCCGGGCCCGGAGTCGTCGGCCCCGGAATCGCCGGGCCCCGAGTCGTCCGACCGGGCGTCGTCGGGGCGTGGACCGCCGACCCCTGGACCGGCGTGCCTGTCGGCCTCGATCTCGCAGGCGCGGCAGACGCCCTCGCTCGGCACCGGGCGGCCGCATTCGCCGCACTCCGCCCAGTGGGCCACGGCCGGGCCGGACCGCCCGGAACGCGGTGGTTCAAGGGCCGGGGGCAGCTTGCGGGTCAGGCGGTCGCCCAGCAACGCCGAGACGGAGTGGATACGGGCGGGCAGCCCGCCCAACAGGGCCCCGGCGAGATCGCGTTCGCCATAGCCGCGCTCCAGCCAGGCGGACACCAACGGCGCGAGCGCCAACGCCTCCACCACACCCAGCCGCAGCCGCGGTTCCGCACCGACCACCCGTAACAGCACGGCCACCGCCGCGCCGTGAGCCCCGCCGGCCGACGCATCGGCACCGGCGTCGGCCAGACGTGCGTCCACTGCGTCGGCCGCACTCGACTGCTGACGCCGACGCCGACGCCGACGCCGGAGGGGACCGGGGAGGGAGGGTTTTTCCCTTCGGTCCTTTACGGGGTTGGAGCCCGAGGCACCGGAGCCCGGTTCGCCGGGAGCCGGTACCGCCGGACGGTTCAGCTCCGGACCAGCGGCAGGGCAGGCGGGGGCCGCACTCATGTCGGGCCGCTGAGGGGTGTCGTAGACGTGGGCCTCGCTGAAGAAAGTCCCGTCGTCGCGACGGACCTTGAGGACCCGGTAGTACCCGAAGGCGGTCAGCTCCCGCAGCGCCTTCGCGACCGCGGTACGGCCCTGCGGGCTGGTGTCGGCCATCCGCCGCCCGTCCTCCGACCAGCCGTCCGGGCGGGACAACAGATCGGCCAACAGCCCGCGCGCGGTGTACGACAACCGCCGGTCCTGCAACAGGACATTGGGCAGAACAGTGAAACCGCACGCATGGCGGCTACGATGAATCTGCATGAGGAGTTCGGTTCCTTGTGCCGGACCCCGGAGCGTTGCCGCGCTGCCGGGGTCACATATTGAGTTCAGGGTGACAGAACGTACCACGCCCCGCACGCTCGGTCGCCCGCCCGAACAAAACGCCAGGCCACACCTCAAGTTGAGAAACGGGCCGCGACCCGTACACCTTTCGCTGCGTTCTGTGACGAATGCCTCACGCACCGCCGCCCCGGCCTCTACCGTGAAGGCTCTTCCCGCTCCACACCGCACAGCGTGAGAGGTGGTCAACGGTGGCCGCGCGCAAGGAAATCGACGGATCGGCAAGCGTCCCAGAGTTCTACGGCAAGGAACTCCGCTTCAAACGGGAGCACGCGGGTCTCACCCTCGCCCAGCTGGTCAAGAGGAGTTACTACGGCGTCACCTACCTCAGTGAGATCGAACGTGGCCAGCGACGCATGCCCGAAAACCTGGCCCAGCACGTGGACAGGGTGCTGAAGACGGACGGCTTCTTCGAACGGCGCTGCGAAGACGTACGGAAGGCCCGCCTCAAGGGCCACGCGGAGTACTTCGAACGTGTACTGGACGCGGAAAAGCGCGCCGAGGTCATCGAGGAGTGGTCTCCGACCGGCGTGCCCGGCTTGCTCCAGACGGAGTCGTACACACGAGCCCTGATCCGCGCCGAGTGGCCGACGGAGCCCTCTGAAGAGACCGATGAAAAGGTCAACGCACGGTTGGAGCGAGCACAACTCTTCGACGCAAGCCGCCGGAGCCCGCAGTACTGGACCATCCTGCACGAGTCCCTGCTGCGTCTTCCGATCCTGCCGCCGGAGCTGATGGCCGAGCAGCTCGAACACATCGCCGCTCTCATCAAGCGCGGTCGGATCTTTACTCAAGTTCTGCCGTGGAGCGCGGGAGCACACCCCCTCATGCTGGGCAATGCCATGATCCTGGATTTCGCGGACGCACCGCCGCTGTTCTACACGGAGAGCCAGCACCACGGTCACACCGTCGACGATCCGGGCCTCGTGAAGCAATATCGGAGGTCGTACGATCGGCTGAGGGCCGCCGCCTTGCCGCCGGGGGCGTCCCTCGCCATGATCGAGCAAGCGGCAGAGGACTACCGAAATGGCGTGCAGCCGATTCGACTTGAGCGTCGCGACCTGGCGTAAGAGCAGCTACAGCAACCCCTCCGGAGGTAACTGCCTCGAAGTCGCCCAGGAGTACGCGCGCTGGCGCAAGAGCAGCCACAGCAACCCCTCGGGCGGCGACTGCCTCGAAGTCGCGGACGGCAACCCCGGCGTCGTCCCCGTCCGCGACTCCAAGCGCCCCGAGGGCCCGGTCCTCGTACTCCCCGCCTCCGCCTGGACCCCGTTCATCGAGTCCGTCAAGGCAGCCTGAGCCGCCGTCCGGGCCAGGAAGCCCCGGGGGCCGTCGAAATCGCTTTGACGGCCCCGGGGCGCGGTTCCGGGTGATCAGCCGGTACCGGGGGCGGCCGGTTGTTAATCTCTCCGCTCATGCGAGCCCTCTTCCCAGGATCCTTCGACCCGGTCACTCAAGGGCACCAGGACATACTCCGGCGCGCTGCCCTCCTGTTCGACGAGGTCGTCGTGTGCGTGATGTCCAACTCGAACAAAGCCGGCCGCCTCCCCATCACGGAACGGCTGGACCGGCTCCGCGCGGCAGCGACCGACTTGAACAACGTCACGGTCGACTCCCACACCGGCGGCCTGCTGGTCGACTACTGCCGCCGAGGCGGAATCGATGTCGTCATCCGGGGAGTCCGCGGCGTTCCCGACCTGGACTACGAAATGCCGATGGCCCGCATGAACCACGAACTGGCCGGAATTGAAACCTTCTTCATCGCTGCGGACCCCGCCCTGGCCCACATCTCCTCCACCCTCGTCACCACGATGAGCCGACAGGATCGCGTCCCCCAACGCTGACTTGAGCGAGCTTCACCACGTGCCGACGGCGACGCAGCCACCAGGCACGATCACAAGCCGGCCGTCACCAGAGACAAGCGTGCTGAGCACTTCAGCCAGCTACTCCGGGCATGGACGTCGGTGGCCCCGAGCAGAAGGCTGAGGGGCTTCATCGGTCGTTGGGTGTAGGTCCTGCGCCTCAGGTGCGCTGCGCGCCCGCTGGCTAGGGTCGGCCCTTATGGAGACCACGGGAATCGTTCGTCGCCAGACGGCCGCGCGTGTGCGCGACGCCTTGGAGCGGCTCGCTACCGAGCGGGATGTCTGGGTGTCGACGGCTCACCCTGATCACGGACCGCACCAGGTGCCGCTGTGGTTCTTGTGGGATGGGCGAGCGGTGTGGATGTGTACCGAGGCCACCTCCGTGACCGCGCGGAACGTCCGCCAGGAGCCGCGCGTGCGCCTGGCGCTGCCGGACACCTTCGACGTCGTGCTTCTCCAGGGTGAGGCGGAGTGCTTCTCGGACCAGGAGGTGCCCGGAGGCGCAGCGGAGGCGTTCGCCGAGAAGTTCGGGTGGGATCCGCGTGTGGAAGAGGGTTCCTTTCTGTATGTACGCGTCGTCCCGAGGACTGTGCGCGCTTGGCGGGGCGAGCCGGAACTACGCGGGAGAGTCATCATGCGCGACGGGATGTGGCTGGAATAACGGCCGCCCCTCGCCGCCGCACCTCTCTCGGAGCACGGTCTACATCTGGGGTACTAGAAACGCCGTGATCGCATATCTCACACGGGCGAGCCCCCGCGTACCGGGTTCTCAAGCCGCCCCGAGTGCCGCGGCCACGGCCTCTCGTACCGCTCCTTCGGTGGGGACGGGTTCGCCCGCGGCGGCGGCCATTTCCGCGAGGGAGGTCATGGCCACTTCGGGCAGCCCGCAGGCGGTGAACGCCGAGAACGCCGTCAGGTCCGGTGCGATGTTCAGGGCGAACCCGTGGCTTGTCACGCCGCTGCGAATCCTCATGCCGATCGACGCGACCTTCTTGTGCTCCGGCGTCCAGACCCCGACCAGGCTCTGGGCCTTGGGCGGGGTGTCACGACGCACGGCCCGCAGGCCCAGCGAGCCCAAGGCGCTGATCAGGCCCTCCTCCAGCCAGCGCACGATGTCCCCGGGGCCGCGCTCGCGGAGATTGACCACCAGGTAGCCGATCAGCTGCCCCGGTCCGTGGTAGGTCGCCTGACCGCCTCTGTCCACCTCGACCAGGGGAATCCCGGTCCGCGCGGGCAGTTCGTGGCGCGGCGTCCGGGCACTGTAGGTGATCACCGGTGGATGAGTGAGCAGTGCCAGCCGGTCCGCGATCAGCCCTTCTTGCCGTTGGCGGACCCAGGCGCCCATCTGCTCGACCGCTTCGAGGTAGGGAATCTCACCCAGATCAATCCGTTCCAGCCCGCGCTCGCCCACGCCCGCCCCTCCCCGCACCACGCCTGATCGGTGGACAGGCAGAGCGTACGCCGGTCGAAGACGCGGTCGGTCCAGGGCGGGCGTCACCCGACGCGACGCCACGGGCTGTCCCGCCGTACGGCCGGATCCGCGATGGCCTCGTCCCCCCTGGGCGAGGACCGCGACCCCATCGGTCCCGCAGCAGCCCTTGCCGCGGGTTCGCCCGCAACGGCCAGGGCGACGCCTGCCATGATCGTCGTCATGGGGACACACATCGCACCGGCCGAGGTGGCCGACTTCCACCAGGTCCTGACCGATCACCACCGCTACTGGGGCGAACGCGACCTCCGCTCGCTGCACCTCCTGGCCATGGTGCGGGAATTCGGCCCGACCTGCTTGGTCGCCCGGGCCGAGGACGGAATCCGCGGGTACGTCTTCGGGTTCGTGACCCCGGACGGCACGGGGTACGCGCATCTGATCGCCACGCGGGACGACGCCCGTGGCACCGGCCTCGGGCGTCGCCTGTACGCGGCGTTCGCCGAGGCGGCGGAACGTCAGGGCGCACGGCGGTTGAAGGCGATCACCTCGGTCGGGAACACCGGCTCGATCGCCTTCCATCGCAGCCTCGGCTTCGACGCGGAGATCGTCGACGACTACGACGGGCCCGGCCGGGCCATGGTCGTCTTCCGCCGGGATCTGCCGTTCGACGTCTCGTGGTCCTGATCTCACCCGGCCACCACCGGCACTCGCTCCCCTGGCCGTAGGGTCCGTCCCGGTTGCCCCGTCGGGCGACCTCGCGTCACGCACGCGTCGTTCTCGCGCACGACGGTTCAGGCCACGAGCGGACGGAGGCCGAGCTCTGCCGCGCCGATGGCGACGATGTGGTGCATCGGCGCGTTCCGGATCTGCTGCTTGCCCGACGGGGGCGCCCAGCGGGTCGACTTCACGGCCGGGTGCGTCGCTCGGCGGCGTCGAGCGCGGGGACGAGCGGGGCCAGCGCCGCGCGGAGCTGATCGGGCAACGAGCCGGAAGGCACGACCACCACTCCGACGCCGAGGCTCCCGGCGGCTCCTGCGGTCCCGGCCGACCCGGCAGCCCCTTCAGCCCTTGCGGTCCCTGTGGTCCCTGTAGTCCCGACCGGCCCGGTGAGGAAGGCCCTCGAATACTGGCTGGGCACACCGCTCATGGCGGGTTAACCTCGCTGATCATGACTGACTGGTACAAGGTTTACTCGGACGAATGCGCCCTGCCTCCGGGAAGCGACCTGGACGAACTCACCGCAGAATTGGCGGAATGCCTGCGCGATCCGGACCCGGAGGTGCGCGACGGATATCCGTACGGGGTATTGCGGGCCTGGATCGAACGCGACGTCATCGACGGCGACCGCCGGATACGACTGGGCGATGAAATGGCGGCCCGCTTCACCGATTCACAGATTCAGGCCCGTACATTCGCGCCGCTGGTCCTTGAAATGATCGTCAGCCGGGGGGACTTCCGCCGGGAATGGCTGGACGCGTTCGCCCGCTGGTACCTCGCCGAGAGCGACCTGCGCGGACACGATGAGCGCCTGGGATGGCTGCACGCCGTGGCGCACGGCGCCGACCTGCTCGGCGCCTTCGGCTGCCACCGCGATGTCGAGCCGGTCGAGATGCTGGACCTCGCGACCGCGCGGCTCGTCGCGCCCACCGATTACCTGTACGCCGAGCGGGAGGACGACCGGCTCGCCCATGCCATCGCGTCGACTCTCACCAACCCGAAGCTCACCGCCGGCCAATCCGTCGCCTGGCTCGACGAAATCGGCGCCGAATTGCGGGCCGTGGCCCGGGGCACCACTCCGACATACGTTTCCAACACACTGCGCACCCTGCGCATGCTCTACGTTCTCGCCGACCTCGGCGTCTCGCCGCGGCAGGGGCAGCCGCGTCGCCAGATTCCGCATCGCGACCTGGTCAAGCAGCGGATCGTCGAAGCGCTGACGAACGACGCGAAGTCCATCGGCTGACCATTCCACGGCGCCTGCCTGACGCGGATCACCCCGTCCACCGCCTGGCTGCGCGCAGAAGCATGAACACCCCGACGGCATCTCAGCCGGTCCGGCTTCGACGGCGGGCGGCCCCGACTCGCCGCCACGCCGATGCACCATGGCGGGAGAGTCCTCAGCCGGCAGAAAGGGCCATCATGGCTTCGCGACCGCAGCTTCCCGACGCGTACCGCACCGCCGTCGACCGCTTGGCGAGCCGGGATGCCGGCGCCCGCCACTCCGCGCTGCTCGAACTGGACGCGCTGGCCGGGGAGGGCTCCCCGTGGCGCCAGAGCGTGGTGGACGCGATCTGCGACTATCTGCGCGCGCCCGAGGCAGAGGGGTGTCCGGACCATGAGGTGCGGCGGGAAGCGCTCCGGATTCTGGCCTCCCAGCTGCGCGCGTCGCCGGAGGGCTCGGGAGAGCCCCCTGCCGACTGGACGCTTCCGGAGGGCTTGCGGGTGGATCTCTCCGGCGCCGAGCTCGGGGACGTCGACTTCAGCGGGTGCCGGTTCGGTGCGGCGTCCTTCGCGGAGACGTTGTTCAGCGGTCGGTGCGTCTTCGACGGTGCGCGGTTCACCGGGGAGGCGCAGTTCCAGTGCGCGCTCTTCGCGTCCGACGCCGGCTTCTCCGGAGCGCGGTTCGGCGGGTGGGCCGTCTTCGGGCGCACCCGATTCCGCGGCCGTGCGGATTTCGACGGGGCCCGCTTTCAGGAGATCGCCTGGTTCGGGCACGGCGAGGAATCGATCGACGAGGAGGACGAAGCGGCCTGGGAGGCCGTGGAGAAGAGGAGAGCGGTTCCCTGGGGAGAGCTGAACGAGGACGATCCGCTGTGGCCTCGCGACGTTCTCATGGGCGAATACCAGTCCTGGGAGGAGGGCGGTGATGGGGCACGCTTCAACGGCAGGGTGTCCTTTCGGGACGCCCGCTTCGAGGACGGCGCCTGGTTCTGGAAGGCGCGGTTCGGTGGCGAATCGCTGTTCCGGAGTGCGACGTTCTCCGGCCGAGTACATCTCGACCACCCCTCCGTCGACCTCACCGATGCCCGGGTGGCCGACGGCGACGGGGACGATGAGCAGCACTGGCCTTTCGCCTGGACGGTGATTTCCGGGCGCGGCGGCGAGGGCGAAGGAGAAGGCGGGGGTGGATATTCGGGACGCCTGGTACCCGATCACGTCGCCCACGCGTACTGCCGTCAGCTCGCCGATCCGGACCCCGCGGTGCGGCTCTCCGGCCTGCGCGCCCTCGAAGGGCTCGGCGACGCCGAACCCGGGCTCAGGCAACGCGTGGCCGACACCATGGGCGAGTATCTGCGGACGCCCCTGGCGTTCGACGTGACCGCCGGGCCGGCGGCCCTCACCGCCGACCAGGCCCAGGAGTTGCGCGTACGGCGTTCCGCACAACGAATACTCGCCGACCGCACGCGCCCCTCGGCGGGCGCGCACTGGGAAGGCATCTCCCTGAGGCTCTCCGGTGCGACGCTGATCGACTTCGACCTCAGTGAATGCAGCCTGGAATACGGGGACTTCTCCGGAGCCCAGTTCCACGGGACGACCACATTCGAAGAAGCGTCGTTCGCCATGGGCGCCGATTTCTGCATCCGAGGCGCCTACTCGGGGCGCGCCTCCTTCCACGGCGACGCCACCTTCACCGGGGCCCGGTTCGGCACTGACCGGTGGAGCATGCGGGACTCGATGGAACGGGGCCTGAAGGAGTGCGTATTCCACTCCCGGGTCACCGACCTCCCCTGAGCGACGTGTCGGGCGTCCGTGCCGCCCGCGGAGGCATCGAAATCCGGCGAACGGCCCGGACGCCGTCTCAGTGCGTCAGCTCGGTGACGAGGGCGACGACCATCCCGAGGCCCAGGACGACCAGGAAGCCGCCGGCGGCCCTCGTCAGCCACGGGAGGATCCGGGAGAGCTTCGCGAGTGCGCGCCGGGAGCCCAGTGCGACGGCGACGAAGAGATCCCAGGCGAGCACGATCGTGACCATCCACGCCCCGTAGAGCACCAGCGATGCCGGGCTCGCGTCGGTGAGGGCCGCGGCGAGGCTGACGTAGAACAGGGCGTTCTTCGGGTTGAGCAGGCCCGACGCGAGCCCGAGGCCCAGGTTCCTCGCCCAGGTGGTGCGTCCCGCTCGCGGCTGTCCGGCGAACTCGATGGCCGCGGCCTACGCGGCCCGACTGGTCGCCCCCGAGCGGATCGGGCGGGCGGTGGCGATCGTATGCGCGGGCCAGGCCGTCGCGCTGACGGCCTGCCCGCCGCTCAGTTCGAAGACAGGTCCTAGACCTTCGCGTCCCGCTGCCAGTCCTGGACGAGGAGTCCGAGCAGCACCTCGTCCAGGAACTCGCCCATCACCCAGGCCGAGGAGCGCAGCACGCCTTCGCGGACGAAGCCGTTGCGCTCGGCGGAACGCAGCATCGCGGCGTTGTCCGACAGCGTCTCGATCTGCAGCCGCCGCAGGCCGCGCACGACGAAACCGTAGTGGCAGAGGACCGCGACCACGTCGGTGCCGTAGCCCTTGCCGCGGGCGGACGGCAGCAGCCCCAGCCCGATGTGCGCGGACCGGTTGTGGTTGTCGATGCCCCACAGCGTCGCCGTGCCGATCAACGTGCCGCCGTCCAGCTCCACCACGGAGAACGGGACGTGCGCCTGCTCCTCGTCGTCCACCACGAGCCGCCGGTCCTTCGAGCCGGGCGTGATCGGCCGCCACGGCCGGCTCTCGGCCCGCGAGGCGTTGACCACGTCGTCGTAGAGCTCGGCCCGCAGGATCGGGATGTCGTCCTCGTGCCGGGCCCTGAGCCCGACCTTGCCGCCTTGAAGCATGCACGCTTCCTATCCGGCCGGACCGGCCGACGGCAAACGGATAAGCGGCGGGCCCGGTCGGCGGAAGGGCACGCCGCATCCGATGAGCAGCGCATCGGCGAGGACGTGAGCGGCGCATCGGTGAGGACGAGCCGAGGCCCGGGGGGCGCTGAGCGGCTCAGTCGTGGAGGGTGACGCCGGGCAGCGGGTGGCCTGCGGCGTCGAACAACGCGGTTCCGCACTCGCAGCGCTCGTCGGCCAGGGTCTGGGTGCCGGACAGCTCCCAGACCAGCATCTGCGAGCAGCTCGGGCAGTTCAGGCTGACCAGGGTCTCCTCGGGTTCCGAGCCCCAGGCCCGCACCGGGAGGCCCTCGTGCGTCAGCCCGGGCAGCTCACGCCCGCCGGTCAGCGCGACCAGTATCTCGTAGGCGTCGGTGCCGCTGTCCCACACCGCGAGCGTGCAGCCGAGATCTGCCAGCACCCCGGACAGGTGGTCGAGCTGGCGCACCGGGAAATCGCCGCGGCGCAGAGTCGGGTCGCCCTCGGCCGCCTTGTAGACGACATCGGTGTCGACTCCTGTCGGCTCCGCCCCGAAGGCCCGCACCCGACCGGCCACGAACGCCGCCAGCTGGCCCGGGTACTCCTCGCCCGTCCAGTCCAGACCGAACATCACGCTGTCGACGCGGACCCCCCGGGCTCGCTCGTCGGGGGTCAGGACCAGTTCTGCCAGCTCCACCATGACGATCACGCTATCAACTGCCGAGCGGCTGAGCCGGGGAGCCGGGCAGGGTTCCCGGCAGGTCGGCCGCGACCAGTTCGACAGCGCGCGCGGGGTTGCCGTCGGCGCGTGCGAGCAGTGCTTCCATGGCGTAGCCCGACGACCCGAAGGCGGCGTCGGCGCCGAGGGTGCCGAGCGGCAGCGCCGCCGCCCCGTCGGCGGCCGCCTGCCACAACAGCGGTACGCACTCGTGCCGGCCGTCCGGGTCGTCCGCGTCGATGGCGGCGCGCGATGCCGCCAGTGCCCGCGTGACCGGTCCACCACGGTGTCCGTTTCCATGCGGGCATTCTGCTGCGCGGACAGCGGCTGCTGCTGATCCTGGACGGCCTGGACGAGATGCCCGAGGCGTCGCGCCGCAGCGCCGTGCGCGTGATCGCCTCTGTCGGTCCCGGGCGGCGCCGCCTTTCCCCCAGGGGGCGGCCCAGGGGCGCGGTCAGGGGGATCACTGATGAGCAACGACCTCTGGGCGCAGCAGGGTTGACGTCGTCAGCAAGTCCCGTCGGAGCCTGGCAGCTCCCGTCGAGTCCCGTCAGGTCCCACCAGGCCCGTTCCGGAGGAACTCCAGTGCGTACCCGCCTCGCCGCCACCGCCACCGCCCTCGCCCTGGCCACCGCTCTCACCGTCGGTGCGGCTCTGCCCACGGCCGCCGCCACCGCGCCCGCTTCCGGCACCCCGGCGTCCGCGGCCCCGGGCGTCCAGGACATCCTCGACCGCCTTCCCGACGACGCCGTCGCGGGCGCGCTGATCAGACGGGACGGCGTGGGGGCCGCCGCCGGGCCGGTCACCGCCGACGCGCGGTTCCGGATCGGCAGCGTCACCAAACTCTTCACCAACACGGTGGTTCTCCAACTCGTCGCCGAGCACCGGATCGGCCTGGACACACCTGCGCGGCGGTACGTCCCCGACGTGCTGCCCGAGGCGTACGGCGGCGTCACCGTGCGACAGCTCCTCGACCACACGAGCGGTCTTCCCAAGCCCGCACCGACCCCC
Source organism: Streptomyces tyrfis (assembly GCF_037034285.1). NCBI lineage: Bacteria > Bacillati > Actinomycetota > Actinomycetes > Kitasatosporales > Streptomycetaceae > Streptomyces > Streptomyces tyrfis. Next base: position 34,070 of record NZ_JBAGJZ010000032.1, read on the forward strand.
GGACCGGCCGACGGGCCCGGATGGCAGCTCACGTCCGTGGCGCCCGAGGACCTTCTGCGCGACTCGTTCGCCGCGGCCACCGGCGTGCCGTCCCCCACCCCCGCCGACCAGCAGTACAACGGGCTCAACTCCCTGGTCCTCGGCCTGATCGTCGAGAAGGTCGCCCATCGCTCCTTCGCCGACGAACTGCGGCGCCGCATCATCGTGCCACTGGGCCTGCGCCACACCAGCCTGCCCGCCGCCGAAGACCCGACGATCCCCTCGCCCCACGCACGGGTCTACGTCGACGGGCAGGACGTGACCGAGCAGAGCCCGTACCCGTGGACCGAGGGAGGCATGATCTCCACCGCCGCCGACCTGGACCGCTTCGTCAGCGCGCTGTTCCGGGGCCGCCTGCTGCCGCCCGCCCAGCAGAAGCTGGTCTTCGAAGTCCCCAACGTGTCGAACGGCCCCGACAACACGAACTGCGGTGGCCCGGACGCGTGTTACAGCATCGGCGGTCTCCTGCGCCACCAGCTCCCGAACGGCGAGTACGCCTGGGGCAAGACCGGTTCCCGCCCCGGCTGGGACAACGGGGTCTTCGCCACCCGCGACCTCCGGCACCGCATGGTGTACTCCCTGAATCCGACGGGCGTCGGCGACGTGCTCCCGTACGTCAAGGCGCTCGTCAACGCCGGGCTCGCCGACTGACAGCCGCCCCGTTCACACGGGCGGGCAGCACACGGCGGCCGGAGACCCGCGCCTCCGGGCGCGGCGTACTGCCCGGACGGCCCGGCCTCCGGCCGACGCGCGTCGCGGCGCCGGGCCGTACGACGGAGGCGGATCAGGCCGTGATGGCGAGTTCGACGAGGTGCCGGGCCGTGCCGACGGGGTCGACGATCTGGTGGAGGTGCGCGCCGGGCAGCTGGGCCACCCGCCAGCCGCGTTCGCGTGCCTCGGCGGCGAGGTCGTCGTACGGAGGACCGAACAGCAGGTAGGAGCAGGGGTGGTCGTCCCAGCCGTCGGGGACCGGGATGTGCTGTTCGTAGTAGGACAGCGGCAGCGTGGGCTGTTCCTCGACGACGGTCCGCCGCGTCTCCGGATCGGAGAACATGGGGGCGACGTCTTCCTCGTCCCACCAGTCGGTCCAGCGCGGCAACCTGCCGTTCACCGCCATGGGGCGGAGGAATTCGAGCAACTCGGCGGTGGCGACGGGGGTCGGCCCGACCCGGGCGGGCAGTGCGGCGTCGACGAAGACCGAGCCGGTCACCGGGTGGTCGAGGCCCGAGCGGATCGTGGGGAGGAACAGGCCCGCGTTGCTGTGTGCCACCAACGTGACGGGCCGGTCGGCCGGGACGTGCCGGAGGTCGTCGCGGACGGCCTCGGCGACGCGGGGCCAGAAGGGCGGATCGCCTGCGGCCACGTGCAGCAGGGACGGCACGCGGACCTGGTGTCCCGCCGCCGCCAGGTGTGCCGCGACAGGTTGCCAGGTGGCGGGGCCCACGGACGGGCTGTGCACGAGTACGAAGATCGGCTGCATGGGACGATCCTGTCGCCCGCGCCGTCGGAACCACGATGGTTCGGCCGACAGCGGAACGGCGCCCCGCAAGGGCGTACGCGGGCCGGCCCACGCCACTACGGTTGCGGCCATGAACAGCAACGGATTCTGGACCTCCCCGCCCGACCGGACGGTCCGCGGCTCCATGGGGCACTGCGATCTCACCGTCCTGCCGCCCCCGTTCGACGTGGACGTCCGCGACCTGGCCGCCAACGACCCCGCACAAGCCGCCGAGTTCGCCGCCTCCTTCGGCACGGTCGACGCGGTCGTCGAAGACCTCGGCCCCCGGTCGGTCCTCGACGTTCCCTACCCCGGTCAGCGGACCGATCTGGACGTCGTCCGGGCCGGCGCGTGGGGCCGCGTCCGGGGGATCTGCGATCCGGCGCTCGCCGACAACGGCGACGACACACCGCTGCTGTACGAGGCCCGGTCCCTGCGGGAGCGGTTCCCCGACGCCCGTATCGTCGGCCGCGTCCACTTCCACGCGGGCGCCGACCACACCGAGGACCTCGTGTGGCTGCCGGACGGGGCCATGTTCCACGCCTCCGGATGGCCCGGCGACGAGCCGTTCGTCGTCGGAGGCGACCCCGATGCCGTGATCGCCTCGCTGGGACTGAGCGCCGGGACGCTGGAGGACGCCGGCCTCGATCTGGACGAGGACGAGCCCGCCGAGACCGAGTGGTCCGCGCTCGCCACCCTCGCCCTGGGCCGGGCCGACCCCTGGAACCGCCCCGGCGTACAGACCACGGCGTTCCGCGTGCTGCACACCGAGCCCGCCGTCCGGGCGATGGAACGCCTCTACTTCATCTGAGGAACGCTCCTGCCGCTTCATCCGAGGAACACCCCCCTGCCCCGTCCGACCGCACCCACCCCGTCCGACCGCGCCCGCCCCGTCGGCCGACCCGCGACGGCCCCGCACCTGGTCACACCAACTCCCCATTTTCTGATGGTCGTTGACACAACGTGGACAACGCCGCAATACGGTTGCCGCAGCCTCGGATGCCCCTAGTGTGGGAGGGCGGCGCGTACACGTCACGGGGGCCTCACGCGCCGCCGTACCTCCCCCGGCCCCCAACCGAGGGGAAGAACAAGCACCTTGAACCGAAAGTTACGCGTACCCACACGGTGGCGGCTGACCGTGCGCTGGGCGGCGGCGGGCGCACTGGCCGCCGCCGTCTCGCTGACCGGCCTGCCGGCCGTCGAGACCGCCCACGCGGCGGGCCCGCCCGTACTGGCGAAGCCCAAGCCCGGCACCGGCAAGCGCTGCGACACCCGCAACGGCCTCCCGGCCGCCAGGACCACCCCGCCGGACTCCGGGTTTCCCGACGACCCGTCCGGCCTGCTCCACAAGTCCGACGAACTCCCGAAGAACTACGAATTCGACCTCCCGGGCAAGGCGTACGACGGGTTGCAGGCCCCCACGGCGGCCGAGAAGCAGAAGGCCCTGTCCAAGGTGCCCGGCGACCCGAAGAAGAACGTCGAGGCCTGGACCAAGCAGGCCGACACCTCCGGCAAGCCCGCCGACCGGGCCATGGAGATCTACGCCCGCTACCTCGCCAACAACGAGGGCCTGACGTTCGACCACTGGTTCGACAAGCGCTACATCCGCAACCAGACCAACAACCACAAGGGCTCCGGCTTCGAGCGCCAACTCGTCAGGGACTACAAGCTCGTCGGGCCGGACTGGCTGTGCGAGTACTACGTCGAACTCTTCGACGAGGACGGCAACAAGGTCGGCGAGCGCCGCTACGACGCCTACAACAAGCGCACCAAGGAGTTCCACGAGTTCAAGTCGAACTCGCGCCTGGACCCCAAGCAGCTCGCCAAGGACCGTGTCGTCGCCCGGTCGATGCCGGACCACACCTTCCGCTTCACCGGCGCGAAGAAGTTCACCCGCGGACAGCAGCGGCACATCACCGACCTCAACCGCGACATCGTCGAGGAACGCCCCGGCAAGACCAACCAGGTCCGGGGCAACCAGCGCCTCTACAACCCCGTCGGCAAGACCACCCCGATCCCCGGCTACAGCAGGCGCGACACCTGGTTCGCCCCCGGCTGCCAGACCGGCGGCACCGCGCGCACCCGCCTCGCCGCCGCGGCGGCCTCGCCGTGCGGCACGCGCGGCCCGCTGAACGACCGGGTCAACGGCTCCGGCCGCACCCCGGAGGAGGCCAAGCGCTTCCAGGCCGACGCCCGACGCCTCGACACCCGGGGCACCCTGCCCCGCGGCGGCCCCGGCGGCGTGGACTTCACCACCCTGGAGCTGCGTTACGTCGGCGGCCTCGGCAAGGGCAAGGGCATGCAGTACTCCATGAAGGCCGACATGATGCCGGACCCGGACGAGAACCCGGGCTACGGCGGCCGGGCCACGATGCAGCTGGCCTCGGACTCCCTGTTCACCTGGCTGGCGCTGACGCCGGAGAAGTTCTGGGTCAACCTCAACCCGGACCAGCCCGACAAGATCATGGACTCGAAGTTCGCGTCCACCGACGCCGGCCGGGTGCTTCTTGAGGCGGACCTGGCCATGAAGTTCGACTTCGCCGAGGCCGTCAACCCCGAGAAGCACGCGGGCGCACGCCGCTTCTGGGGCACCCAGCCCCGCGAGGACGGCATCCCGTGCTTTCCCGAGGTCCGGCTGTGGATCGAGCCGGAGGTGGCCCAGGTCCGCGAACAGGACGGCGGGATCTACATCCTGGACGCCCCGCTGAAGGTGTCCACCGAGTGGATGGACATGGACTGGTCCGCCCCCGGCGCCCACGACTGCACCTTCACCGACGCCCAGAAGCGCTTCAGCGAGACCAACCTGCGGACGAACGTGATGCCCGAGGTGTCCAAGCGGGTCAACACCGACCCGAAGTACGCGGACCTGCGCCGCGTCTACACCTCCCGCGTCGCGGCCGAGTACATCCGCCGGCAGGACGCCGAGTCCCCCACGGACTTCCGTCCGTTCATCGACTCCGACGACGTCTCCGCCTGGCCGCTGCGCGCACCGAACGAGAAGTGGACCAAGCAGGACACCTACGACCGGTACATGAAGTCCCTCCGCGAGGGCGTCGAGTGGTTCAAGCTGGAGTACGGCGGCAAGACCTTCACCCAGGGGGTCGGCGGCGTCGACTTCTCCAAGTCACCGAAGCAGAACATCACGAAGGTCCGCTTCGAGACGGAGAACCGGGACCTGGACCACACCACCCGTAACTCCCTCCAGTCCGACGACGCCTCCTACCGGGACACCGACACCCTCTACCTGGGCGGCGACACCCGGGCCGGGGACGACGACGGCACGCCCAGCCCGACGCCCACGCCGACCCCGACGCCCACTCCGACGCACAAGCCCACCGACCGGCCGAGCGCCCCGGCCCCGACGGCCCCGCCCGCCGGCGGCGACGCCGGCGGCCAGGACTCGCCGAAGGATCCGGGCGGAAACCTCGCCCACACCGGCTCCGACACCCCCGTCGGCCTGATCGCCGGAATCGCCGCGGCCCTGGCCGCGCTCGGCGGCGCGCTCGTGTGGTGGAAGCGACGCCGGACGACCGAACAGCGGTAGCCGGACGCGCTTCGGCCGACAGCGGGCTCCGGCCCCGCACCCTGCCCACCGGGCGGGGCTGCGGGGCCGGAGCCCCTTCTTCGCTCCGGCTCCGCCGACGTCGTTCCCGCGTCCCGCTTGAAGGCCCGGAATTGAACGTGTTCAATAATGACGGGGCGCACCGGTCCCCTCCTCCACAGGGGCACGGCGCCGCCGCCCGCCCGAGCCCGGAGCCGGGCAACGCCCCCTGCCAGGAAGGCGGATGTCCCCATGACGCCGACGGATGCTCCACACCGCAGGATCAGACACCTCGTTCCGGCCGCCTGGTACGTCGGCCTCGTCTCCGCGTGCTCCATCGCGTACGACGCCATGGGCTGGCCGGACATCCTGGCGTACGTCCTGCTGCTGACGACCTTCCCGGGGGCGCAGCTGGCCTTCCTGCTCCTGCTGCTCCTGTCGCTCGCGTTCCCCGACGAATCGGTGGACACCGCGGCCGCGGACGCCGCTCCGGGCCCGTTCGACTCACTGCCGCTGTACGCGGCGGGAGCGGTCGCGAACGTCCTTCTCGTATGGGGCTTCACCGCTTTCGTACGGCTCCTGGCACGCGAGGCACGCCGCTCCCGCGCCCAGTGACCAGGACCGGGGGCGGGGGCGGGGGCGGGGGCGGGGGCGGGGGCGGGGGCGGGGGCGGGAGAGCGTCCGCCCCGACGGCGTCGCGGATCACCACGCGAAGGGTCCGGGGCGCACGCCGCGCCCCATGGCACATCACGCGGGCGGGAGGCGTCGCTCTCCCCGTCGCAGTTCGCCCGCGTCTTCCGCGCCGACACGGGCGCCTCGCCCATGGCCTACCTCCAGCGGATCCGAGCGGAGCGACTGGCGTACCTGCTGCGCACCACCGACACCAGCGTCACGGCCGCCGCCCACGCCGTCGGCTGGCACGACCCCGGCTACGCCGCCCGCCGCTTCCGCGCCCACTGGAACACCACGCCTCGCGCGTACCGCGGCCGCATCCGGTGAACGGGACGGCGGCGGAGCCGTACGCCGAACAGCGACCCGGCACACCCGACCCGGCACACGCGCGCTTCGGCGGCCTGTTTTACTGGGCGATTCCGGTCCGTTCCGAGCGTCCGGCCCGACGGGCCCGGACCGTTCCGAGCCTCCGGCCCGGACGGATCCGACCGTTTCGAATTTCCGAACCCGTCCGCCGACCGGCTCGTCCGCCCGGCCGGTGGCCGTCTCCCGGCAGGAGCGAAGAAGTGCAGCAGCTCGCGTACGACGACATCAAGGCCGCCACCGACCGGATCACCGGGCACGTCCGCCCGGTCGCCGTCGCCCCCGTGGACCCGGGCGCGGTCCGTACGGCGTACCCCGACTCCCCCGACGGCCGGTCCAAAACGCCCGGCGAGGTCTGGTTCGCGCTGGAGTTCCTGCAGCACACCGGCTCCTTCAAGGCGCGCGGCGCGCAGAACTTCATCCAGGCCCACCGCGAGGCCGGCACCCTGCCCGACGCGGGGGTCACCATCGCCTCCGGCGGCAACGCCGGGCTGGCCTGCGCATGGGCCGCGCGGCAACAGGGCGTGCGGGCCACGGTGTTCCTGCCGACCGTCGCCCCGGCGGTGAAGGTCGCCAAGCTCCGCGAACTCGGCGCGGACGTACGGATCGTGGGCGCGGAGTACGCCGAAGCGCTGGAGGCGTGCGCGGAGTTCGCCGTCACGACCGGCGCGCTCGCCTCGCACGCGTACGACCACCCGCTGATCGCCGCGGGGGCCGGGACCCTGCTGGAGGAGATCCACGCCCGCGTCCCGGGACTGGACACGGTGGTGGTCTCGGTCGGCGGCGGCGGGCTGTTCGCGGGGGTCGCCACCGCCGCCCGGCACCACGGCATCCGCACGGTCGCCGTCGAACCGGAGAACTGCCGGGCGCTGACCGCCGCCGTCGAGGCCGGCCGGCCGGTCGACGTCCCCGTCGACTCGGTCGCCATCGACTCCCTCGGCGCCCGCCGCGCCACCGCGCTCGCCCTGCACGCCGCCCGCCGGGAGGACGTGCGCTGCGTGCTCGTGCCGGACGACGAGATCGTCCGCGCCCGCCAGACGCTCTGGGACCGCCACCGCGTCGCGGTCGAGCACGCCGCCTCCACCGCCCTGGCCGCGCTCACCGCCCCGGCCCCGTACGGCTACCGGCCGGGCGAGGGCGAGAAGATCGCCGTCGTACTGTGCGGAGCGAACACCGACCCGGGCGATCTGACGCGTCCGGCGGCGGCCGGGAACTGACCCCGGCCGCGTCCGGCCCGCCTTGCCGCCTCCGGCCCCCGCCATGCCGCGTCCGAGCCTCCGGCCGGCCGGCCCCGGCCCCCGGGTCCGACCCGGCCCCGGCCCCGGGGCCGTCCCGGCCGGTGCTCAGCGGGGCGGCGTCAGCAGGCGGTCGAGGGCGCGGCGGGTGCGTTCGGGGGCCTGGGAGTCCCGCTCCAGCTGGATCGCGTGGTTGAGGCCCATGTAGAGGCCGATCAGCTCGAAGGCGATCTGGCGCGGGTCGGTGCCCGCCGGCAGCTCGCCCGCGCGCACCGCCAGGCGCAGGTCCACCACGAGCCGCCGCCGCCAGATGCGGAAGAGCCGTTCCACGACGTCCCGTACCGGCCCGTCGGCGCGGCCGTCGAACTCGACCACCGCCGTGGTGAACAGACAGCCGCCGGGGAACGTCTCGCGCTCGCGCTCCAGATAGCCGATCCACCGCTCGCAGACCGCCCGCAGCCGGGTCAGCCCCGGCCGGGCGTCGGCGACCGGCTCCCACACCGACGCCAGGAAGATCACCGACGCCCGTTCCAGAGCGGCCAGTTGGAGCACTTCCTTGGTGCCGAAATGGCCGAGCAGTCCGGACTTGCTCATCCCGAGGTCTGCGGCGAGACGCCCGATGGTGAGCCCCTCCAGGCCCTCGACCGAGGCGACCGCGACGCTGCGGTCGATGATCCGGTCCCGCGTCCTGCGGGCCTCGGCGACGGAATTGCGCGGGCTCATGCGTTCCAGCGTATCCCGGCGCCCCACCCGCCCACGTTTTAACTTCCGACCGGTCGTTCGCTATATTCGCGGCATCCTGATGCCCTATGTGAGGAGCTGCCATGCCGGGAGCCCGCATCGCCGCGCTCGGCCACCATCAGCCGGACCGGGTGCTGACCAACGACGACCTCGCCACGATGGTGGAGACCAGCGACGAGTGGATCCGGCAGCGCACCGGGATCGCCACCCGCCGCATCGCGGACGAGGAGTCCGTGGCGGACCTGGCCGCCGCCGCGGCGGGCAGGGCGCTGGCCGCGGCCGGGCTGGCCCCCGAGGAGATCGGCCTGGTCACCGTCGCGACCTGCTCGGCGATCGACCGCTGCCCCAGCATCGCCGCCCAGGTCGCCGGGCGGCTCGGCATCCCGGCCGCCGTCGCCTACGACCTCAACAACGGCTGCGCCGGCTTCTGCACCGCCCTGGCCACCGCCGACCACGCGGTACGCGCCGGGGCCGCCCGGCACGCCCTGGTCGTCGGCGCCGAGAAGATGTCCGACGTGACCGACTGGACCGACCGGGGCACCTGCGTGCTGCTCGGCGACGGCGCCGGGGCGGCGGTGGTGAGCGCGACCGACGAGGAGGCCATCGGGCCGGTCGTCTGGGGCTCCGACCCCTCCCGGCGCGACGCGGTCCGGCTCGTCGACGCCTGGCACCCGCGGTTCGCCCAGGAGGGTCAGACGGTCTTCCGCTGGGCCACCACCGAGCTCCCCGCCCTCGCCGCCGAGGCGTGCCGCCGGGCCGGGGTGGCCCCCGGCGACCTCGGCGCGATCGTCACCCACCAGGCGAACCTGCGCATCATCGACTCCGTCGTGCGCCAACTCGCCCTGCCCGAACGGGTCGTGGTCGCCCGCGACGTGGTCGACTCCGGCAACACCTCCGCCGCGTCCATCCCCCTCGCCCTGTCCAAACTCGTCGAACGCGGCGAGGTCCCGGCGGGCTCCCCCGCCCTGCTGTTCAGCTTCGGCGGCGGCCTGTCCTGGGCGGGGCAGGTCGTCCGCTGCCCGTGACCGTCGGGCGTCCGCACCGCCCGCCGGTGCGCCGGCGTCCCGGGCCGCGCACCGCGCGCCCGCGCCACGCGATGAGGGGCGCACCCGGTCACCCGGGTACGCCCCTCACGGACAACGCGCAGTGTCACACGCGGCCGTAGACGGAGACGGAGAAGGACACGTCCACGCGCGCCGCGTCAGCGGTCGCGGCGGCGCTCGCGGAGGTCGTCCTCGGCATCCTGAAGCCGGTCACGGCCCTGCGGCGACGTCTTCGAGCCGCGCTCGGAGTCGTCCCGCATCCGGTCCCGGCCCTCGTTCATCCGGTCGCGGCCTTCGTTCATCCGGTCGCGACCCTCGCTGATCCGGTCACGTCCGGCGCCGCGGCCGGTGTCCCGGCCCGTGTCGCGGTTCTCGTTCGGCTTCTTCTTCGCCTGGTCGGCGAGCTGCTGCGCCTTGTCCTTGAACTGGTCTGCGATGCCCATGCGGTTCACTCCTCGTGGTGCGTGGGGAACGGTCCGTGAGGACCTCGACCACGGTCGCACGCCCCGCCGGCCACCGCATGTCGATCAGTCACGCTCCGTGCGCACCGCTCGGGCGTCCTGGTCCGCGGCGCCCCCGGCGCCCACCAGCCCCGTCCGCAGGCCCGCCAGGCGCGGCCCGAACCGCCGCATCTCCCGCTGGCCGACGACGCCGATGACCGAGGGCAGACAGCCCCGCACCGACTGCATCCCGCGCAGCCACCACTGCGCGTACACATGCGCGGAGCGCCGTTCGACGCCGGCCACGATCCGGTCGACGGCCGGGCCCAGCGGGTACGTGCGGTTCGCCGGCCAGGGCAGCCGTTGGCGCATCTCGCGCATCACGTCGTCCTGGTCCGCGCCGCGCACCATGTCCGTGTCGGTCCAGGACAGATACCCGACCCCGACCTTCACCCCCCGGTGGGCGACCTCCGCGCGCAGGCTGTGCGCGAACGCCTCCACACCCGACTTCGAGGCGCAGTACGCGGACATCATCGGCGCCGGCGTCATCGCGGCGAGCGAGGCGATCTGGAGGAAGTAGCCGCGGCTCTCCATGAGGACGGGCAGGAACGCCCGCCCGGTGACCGCGCCGCCGATCAGGTTGACCTCGATGACCCGCCGCCAAGCCTCCGGGTCCGAGTCGACGAACGGACCGCCCGCCGCGACACCGGCGTTGGCGACGACCACGTCGACCTTCCCGAACCGCTCCTTGACCTCCCGGGCCACCCGGGTCATCGCCTCGTGGTCGGTGACGTCCGCGAACCAGTGTCCGCTCTCGCCGTGCAGCCGCTCCGCGACCCTCTTCAACTCGTCCGGCTCCAGGCCGACCAGGGCGAGTTTCGCGCCGCGCGCCGAGAGCTTGCGCGCCAACAGCTCGCCCACGCCCCGCGCCGCGCCCGTGACGACGACGACCTGTCCTTCGAGACCCCGCGCGCCGCTCATGCCGCGTCCTCCTTCTCGGCCGTGCCCTCCGCCGCTCCGGTACGTATCTCGCCGCCCGCCGGGACGTACGCGGTGACCAGCTCCCGAATCCTCGTGCCGACCGCCTCCGGCGCCTCCACCGGGGTCATGTGCCCCATCCCCGTCAGCACCGTGAGCCCCAGGCACTCGGGCAGCGCCGCCGCCAGGGCGCGGGCGTGCACGGGCGGCGTCAGCCGGTCCTCCGTGCCCGCGATCACCGCCGTCGGCACCCTCAGCTCCCTCACCTCGGCGTCGAGATCGAGATCCGCGAGGACGTGCCCCCAGGCGACCCTGGCCGCGCGCGGGCAGGCGTGCACGATCCGGGCGCAGGTCTCGACCCGTTCCGGAGCCGAACCCGGGCCCATCGTCCCGTACTTCAGCATCCGCCGTGACAACGGCGTGACCGGCCCCAGCGGTGCGGGTGAGCGCAGGATCGCCCGGTTCATCCGGTCGCGCAGGGCCCCGGGACGCAGCGGCACCACGCGCGACTCGGCGACCAGGCGCGAGCTGCCGGTGCTGCACAGCAGCACGGCGGCGGCGTGCGCGCGCAGTCCGGGCCGGCGGGCGGCGGCCATCACCGACATGCCGCCCATCGAGTGCCCGGCGATCACCGCCTTCTCCCCCGGCTCCAGCGTGGCGGCCAGCACCGCCTCCAGGTCGTCGGCGAGGGCGTCCGTGCCGTACCCCTCGGGGCCGGCCGCGGGCGAACGGCCGTGCCCGCGCTGGTCGTACGCGATGACGCGGTGGTCCGCCGCCAGGTCCCTGATCTGCGCGTCCCAGAAGCGGGTGCTGCACGTCCAGCCGTGCGCCAGGACCACCGCCGGCGCGCCGTCGGGGCCGTGCACCTCGGCGTGGACACGGGCCCCGTCGGCGGAGCGCACGGTCAGCCGGCGTATCGGAACGGGCGAGGCGCCCTCGCGCCCGGACGGCCGGCTCATCGCGCGACCTCCTCGGCGACGGACCCCGCCAGGGCGGACCCGCCGGACGCCACGGACCCGCCGGACGCCACGGACGCGGCGGACCGCTCGCGGGCGCGTACGACCTCGTACTCCCCGAGGTCCACCGCCCGGGTCGCCTTCCGGAACTCGGTGGTGGTGCCCGGCCAGACCGTGGTGTTGCGGCCGTTGGCGTCCAGGTACCAGCTGTTGCAGCCGCCGGTGTTCCACACGGTGCGCTTCATCCGCTGCTGGACGCGGCGGTTCCAGACGTCCACCGCGGAGGGGCGCGCGTCGAGCGCAGCCCGGCCGCCGAGCGCGTTCAATTGCCGCAGGTAGTCGGCCATGTAGTTCAGCTGCGACTCGATCATCAGGATCATCGAGGAGTTCCCGAGGCCCGTGTTGGGGCCGATGATCGTCATCCAGTTCGGAAAGCCGTCCGCGGTCGCGCCGCGCAGCGCCCGCATGCCGTCCCGCCACGCCTCGGCGAGCGTGACGCCGTCCGCGCCCACCACCCGTTCGGCGATCGGCATGTCCGTCACATGGAAGCCGGTGCCGAAGACGATGGCGTCGACCTCGGCCTCGGTGCCGTCGGAGGCGACGACCGTGGAGCCGCGCACCTCGGCCAGGCCGGAGGCCACCACGTCCACGTTGGGCTGCGCGAGAGCGGGGTAGTAGGTGCTGGAGAGCAGGATGCGCTTGCAGCCGATCCGGTAGGAGGGGGTCAGCTTGGCCCGCAGGGCGGGGTCCTTGATGGCCCGTGCCATGTTGGACTTGGCGATCTTCTCGACCAGGCCCAGTTCGTCGGGGTGCTTGGTGAAGGCGCTGACCTGCAACTCCCGGATGCCCCAGAGCAGTCCGCGGCGCGCGGTGCCGGTGACCGGGAGCGTGCGGTGCAGCCACCGCTCGGCGCCGCTGATCCGCCGGTCCATGCGCGGCATGACCCACGGCGGGGTGCGCTGGAACAGCGTCAGCCGGCCGACCTTCGGCTGGATCGAGGGCACGATCTGGATGGCGGAGGCGCCCGTGCCGACCATCGCGACGCGCTTGCCCGTCAGGTCGTAGTCGTGGTCCCAGCGCGCCGAGTGGAAGACCTTGCCGGGGAATCCGTCGAGGCCGGGGATGTCCGGCGTCTTCGGGTCGGAGAGCGGGCCGGTCGCGGAGATCACGACATCGGCCGTGAACACGGCCCCGTTGGCCGTCTCTATCCGCCAGTACAGCTCCTCGCGGTCCCAGCGCATCAGCCGGACCTCGTGGTTGAGCCGTATGTGCGAACGCAGCCCGAAGGTGTCCGTCACGTGTTCCAGGTAGGCGCGGATGTGCTCCTGCCCGGAAAAGGTGCGCGGCCACTCGGGGTTGGGCGCGAACGAGAACGAGTAGAGGTGCGAGGGCACGTCACAGGCGCAGCCCGGATAGCTGTTGTCGCGCCAGGTGCCGCCCACGGAGCCGGCCCGCTCCAGGACGACGAAGTCCGTGATGCCTTCGCGGCGCAGCCGGACCGCGGCCCCGAGGCCGCCGAATCCGGATCCGATCACCGCCACTCTTACGTGCTGCTCGTGCTGGGTCATGCTGCCGCCTCCCGCGATACGTCACACGACTCTGCCAGCAATCACTGGCACAATGGGAGCGTAGAACAGCTCCGTACTGATGGGTAGAGGTATGGAGAAGGGAAGTTACCGCCGGTACGACGTAGGGTTCGGATGTGGTCGAAGGACGCGAGCATCGTGAGTACCGGCTGGAGGAGCTGGCCGAGGCGGCCGGCATCCCCGCGCGGACCGTGCGCTTCTACCGGGAGCGCGGGCTGATCTCGCCGCCTCGCCGTGAGGGCCGCATCGCCTGGTACGACGACCATCATCTGGCCCGGCTGCGCACCATCATCGGACTGCTGGAACGCGGCCACACCCTCTCCGGCATCGCGGACCTGGCCCGCGCCTTCGAGAGCGGGCGCGACGTCGCCGAGGTGCTGGGACTGGGCGAACCGACCGAGGAGACCCCGGTCCACCTCGCCCCCGAACAGCTCGCGGACTACTTCGCGGGCGAGACCAGCGCGGAGAACCTGGCCACCGCGCTGGAACTGGGCTACCTGGCCGTCGACGGCGACCGGATAGTCCACATCAGCCGCCGGCTGCTGGAGGCGTCGGCCGAACTGGTGCGCGAAGGGGTGCCGCTCGCGACGGTGCTCGCGGCCGGCCGCCGCGTCCGCGAGCACGCCGACGCGCTGGCGGAGCTCTTCGTCGGCGTGCTCGAATCGCACCCCGGCACACCCGAGCCGCCCCAACTCCGGCCGCTGGCCCGCGCGGTGATGGAGGCCGAGCTCTCCATGGCCCTCGACCGGCGGCTGCGCCGCGAACCCCCCGACCGCCCGGGGGACCGGGAGCCGACGCCCTCGTAACACGCCCCCGCTCGCCCCCGCCGCCGCCCGGAACGGCGCGGGCGAGCGGGAACGAAGGCGTACTGATGGGAACGGTGGGGCGGGATGGACAAGTGGGAAAGGATGCACGGAAACGGACGACGCAGAACAGGAGCCTTCGGTTCCGGAGAAACGGTCCCGAATCCGTGACAGGGCGAGCGCGACGGCGACGCGCCCGGATCGTCACCCGAATCCCCGCCGCCGCCCGGCCTGGCGGCCGTTCGGGCACTGTTCGGGCGGCCGTTCGGGCGGCCGGGCGGGCGGCCGGCGCGCTCCCGCGAACGCCCCACCGACCCTCGCGCACCATCCGCCGACCCTCGCGCACCATCCGCCGACCCTCGCGCACAGTCCACCGACTCCCGCGCTCCGTACGCCGACTCCCCGCACCGCCCCGTCACGCCGAGGTCGCGCCGCGCCGCGCGCCGTTCACCGCTCCCCGGCCGGAGACATACCGAGCCCACGGAAGGCCGGACGCGCCGCGCCCCGGCGGAACCCGGCGCCCCCGACGGGCGGTCACGGCAGGTCGTAGGCCACCGTCACCGGCGCGTGGTCGCTCCACCGCTCCGCGTGCGTCGCCGCCCGCTCGACCCAGCCCTTCACCGCGCGGGCGGCCAGCCCCGGCGTCGCCACCTGGTAGTCGATCCGCCAGCCCGAGTCGTTGTCGAAGGCCCGGCCGCGGTACGACCACCACGAGTACGGCCCCTCCTGCTCCGGGTGCAGCGCCCGCACGACGTCGACGTACCCGGCCTCGTCGAAGACCCGGCCCAGCCACGCGCGCTCCTCCGGCAGGAACCCGGAGTTCTTCTTGTTGGCCCGCCAGTTCTTCAGGTCGGCCTCCTGGTGGGCGATGTTCCAGTCGCCGCACACCACGACCTCGCGCCCGCCGGCCGCGGCCCGTTCCCTCAACCCCGTCAGATACAGGAGGAACGCGGCCATGAATCGTTCCTTCTCCTCCTGCCGCTCCGTGCCGACCTCGCCGGACGGCAGATACAGGCTGGCGACCGTGACGCCGGGAAGGTCCACCTCGACATAACGTCCGCTGGTGTCGAACTCCTCGCTCCCGGCGTGACCGAACCCGCCGAACCCGATCTGCACGCGCTCCGGCGCGCGCCGGGTGTAGAGGGAGACCCCCGCCCGCCCCTTGGCGGCCGCCGGCGCGTGCACGGCGTGCCAGCCCTCGGGGTCACGCACCTCGGCGGGCAGCTGCTCCGGCTCGGCGCGGACCTCCTGGAGGCAGACCACATCGGCCTCGGTCCCGGCCAGCCACTCCGTGAACCCCTTCTTGGCCGCGGCACGGAGCCCGTTTACATTGACGGTGGTCACTGTGTACAAAACGTGCTCCTACTTACCGCGGTTCTGGTACGGCCGCCCGGCCCACGACCCGGGCGCCGGGCCACCGGCGAGGCGGCCGTCGCCGCCGGTCACGGCGAGCATTACGGCACGATACCGACATCAAGGAACGCATACCTGTACCATACATCGCATGCTTATCCACCCTCGACCCTTCGATCACCCCGACGCCGTCCGGCTCAACGACCGGGTGCAGCGTGAATACGGCGAACGGTACGGCGACGGTGAGGGCGATCTCACACCGCTCGACCCGTCGATGTTCGAGCCGCCGCGCGGCCTGTATCTGCTCGCCTACGACGAGCAGGGCCGCCCCGTCGCCACCGGCGGCTGGCGCTCCCAGGAACGGAACGACGAGGGCTACGCCGACGGCGACGCGGAGCTCAAGCGGATGTACGTGATCCCCGAGGGCCGCGGCCAGGGACTGGCCCGCCGCATCCTGGCCACCCTGGAGGCCGACGCCCGCGCGGCGGGCCGGACCCGCATGGTGCTGGAGACCGGGGACAAGCAGCCCGAGGCCATAGCGCTGTACACGTCCAGCGGCTACGCCCCGTGCGAGAAGTTCGGCTACTACCGCACCTACGACAGCAGCCTCTGCATGGCCAAGCCACTGCGCTAGGGGGTGTCTTCGGCCGAGCCCGCCGCGCCGGGCCGGCCGCACAGCGAGCGAGGGCCGGAGCAAGGAGCCGAGCGGCCCCGCACGCGACGACGGGCGGCCCCCGCAACGGCGAACGAGCCGGGCCGCTCGCCGACCGCCACCCGTCCGGGCTTCGGCCACCGACCGCCATCCCTCCGCCCCTCAGCCACCGGCCACCGGCCACCGGCCACCGGCCACCGGCCACCGGCCAGTCAATCGTCCGGCGACTCGCCCCCACGCCAGCCGTCCGGCAGCTCGGGCCCGCGCCCGTCGTCCGGCAGCACCACCAGGCGGACGGCCATCTGACGTGACCCCGGCGGGCGTTCGCCCGGCTCGGACACGTACTTGCGCAGCAGCGCCTGGTACTCCTCGGTGAACGAGAGAACCTGTTCCTTCGTCATCCGCAGCCCGGCCCGGTAGATCTGGTTCCAGCCGGCCGCGGCGTCGTATCCGGCGTACGCGCGCACGACCAGGTTCAGGTCGTGCGTCATCTTCAGCGCGCCGATCTTCGTCGCGGCCTCGCGCTCGTCCTCCGTCATCTCCAGGCCGGGCGGCGTGAAGATGTTCGTCATGAGCGACCTCCACCAGCGCTCCCGGCCGGTGGAACGCTCCTCGACCTCCGCGATCAGATTGAGTTCGGCCAGCTTGCGCAGGTGATAGCTGGTGGTGCCGGTGGACTCGCCGAGGGCCTTGGCGACGCTGGTGGAGTTCGCCTCGCCGTGATCGCCGAGGTAGCTCAGGATGTCGCGGCGCACCGGATTGGACAGCGCCTTGTAGAAGGCCTTCAGGTCCGGGCCGGTGAGCACTCTCGTCTCGGGACGCTCGGCCATGCCCGCCAGCATAGTGCAGAGGTTCTCTGCAAAGCTTGCAGAGAATGTTTGCAGAACTTCTCTGCAATCACTACGGTGAGAACGGAAGGCGCCGCCGGGCGCCGGAGAAGAGGGGGAAACGGGATGCAGGGGGAACCGGCCGGAGGGGCGACGTCGCCATCGCAGACGCCCGTGGGCACGAGCCCGGACCCGCACCGCGAACCCGACCCGCAGGCCCCCGGGCGGCATCCCGGACCCGACCCGCTGGGCCCGCGACTCCGGGACGAGATCGACGACCAGGTCGCGGAGGCCTTCGACGCGTACATGGCCGACCGCCTGGCCGAGCCGGGGCCGCTGCGCACCGCCCTGCTCTCGGGTCGCGGCGCCCGCGTCGTACCGGCCACGATCGCGCTCGGCGCCCTCGCCACCGCCCTCGCACCGCACACCGCCGCGGCCGTCGGCTGGATCTGGGGCGCGATAGCACTGGTCGACATCGCCTGGCTGCGCCTCGGCCACCGCACCTGACACCCCATGAGCCCAACCCGGGGCACGGCGCCGCCTGCCCCCACGGCCATTCCCGCGCCCGCCCCGACGACCATTCCCGCAACACAAACACACAGAACTCACCGCACAACGCACCACGTTCGCTCACCTGCCCCTGGCGCACACGTTCACATCCGCTCACTCTTGTCCCATGAAGAGACAGATCACGTCCCTGTTGGCAGGACTGACGCTGGCGGTCGGCGCGGCGCTCGGCGCGGGCCCGACGGCCGCCGCCGCGTCGGCCCCCGCGGAGTTCGGCGTCGACTGGCACGATCCGCTGACCGCGGCGCCGCCCGTGGACCGGCCCGCCACCCGCTCGTGCCGGGTGACCCTCGTGGAGACCGAGTTCCGCGACTTCACGCCGTACACCGGCCGTTACACGCCCCCGAAGGGCTGCGGCGACCGCTGGAGCAAGGTGGTGCTCCGCCTCGACGGAAAGGTGAAGGGGCGTCAGTACGACCGCCTCGGCCACCTGGAGATCGGCGGCGTCGAGGTACTGCGCACCTCCACGCCCGAACCCTCGCCCGAGGGCATCCAGTGGTCCGTCGAGAAGGACGTGACCCGCTACAGCGACACCCTCCGCCGCGACCGGCCCGTCGAGATGCTCATCGGCAATGTCGTCGACGACACGTACACCGGCGTCATCGGCGTCAAGGTCACCCTGACCTTCTACGCCTCCCAGGGCCGCACGAAGCCGGCCGACGCCCCCGACACGGTGCTGCCGCTGAAGGACGCCCGACTCACCGCTCCGCGCAACTCCGAGAAGATCATCGCCGAGGTGTACGCCACCGGATCCGGCGGCGGCTGCGAGGAGTTCTGGTACCTGACCGTGCCGGACTCCGAGCCCTACTCCTGCAAGGCGGACCGGGGCCCCTACCGCGAGGTGCAGGTGAAGGTCGACGGCCGGCTCGCCGGAATCGCCGCGCCGTTCCCCAACGTATGGACCGGCGGCTGGTCCAACCCCTTCCTCTGGTACGTCGTCCCCGCGCCGCGCGCCTTCGACGTGAAGCCCCTGGAGTACGACCTGACGCCGTTCGCCGGCATCCTCAACGACGGGCGTGAGCACCGCGTCGAGGTGTCGGTGACCGGCGTCCCCCGGGGACAGGCCGGCTGGAGCACGCCCGCCAACGTACTCGTCTGGCAGGACGAGCACAGCAGGACCGTCACCGGGGAGCTCACCCGCCACGAGGAGAGCGAACCGGCCAACTCGACCACCCACACCCCCGGTTCGCTCCACCGCCAGGACACCGAGGGCGGCCACCGCCTCACCGTCTCCGGCTACCTGAACACCTCGCACGGCCGCGTCACCACCACCGTCGACCGCGCCGTCGCCAACACCTCCGCCCACCGCTGGACCGAGGACGAGAACACCGACGGCCTGAAAGCCCGTTGGAACGACGACGAGACGGTGACCGTGCGCGGCCGCGGCCCGGCGCGCGTCACGCGCACGGAGCGCGTCTACACCATGGACGGCGAGATCACGATCGACGCGGCCGACCGCCTGCGCACCGTCATCACGCTCGGCGACCACGCGAAGACCTCGGTCGTCCGCGCCGGCAAGCGCCTCTCCTGGTCGCGGCTCGACGACACCTACACCGGCGACGCGGCCTGGACGATGAACGTCCCGCGCGAACAGCGCCAGGCCGTCGGCACGTCCGGTGAGCACTACCGGCTCGAAGGCTCCGAAGGCTGCTACGACCGGACCCTCCGCACCGCCCAGGGCACGCTGACACTGGACCGCCGGGCCTGCTGACCCCGAAGGCGTCCGGCACCCGGCACCGCACCCCCACCCGCCCCACCCCGCCACTGCCGGACGCCCGCCCCGGCACTCCACCAACGACACGGCCGTACCACTGGAACGGGTCCCGAAGAACCTCACCCAACGACAAAGTGGAGAGCCTGCGCGACCCGGAATTCGACGCCGTAGTCAGGGCGATGAAGCGCCGCGTCTTCGTGACCCGATCCGATCAGGCGTACGAGCGCGCCGACGAGGAGGGCCCTCAGCGCTCCCGAGCAGCGAACGCCGTTGGCAACTTCCTTTCGATCAACGCCCTTGATCGTGGAAGCGCCGCGAGGCGGCTGAGGCAGAGTATTCCTCCCGGATGGGTTCCCGACACGACGGCGATCGTAGGCCGATCTTCACTCTGCGGAAGGGCAGTCAGGAGACAAGGCCATTTTGTTCGTTGCTTCTGGGAAGCACGCCGTGACAGCATTCGGCATGTGTTCGATAACGGGGATGACGTGACAGGCTCGTCGGCTCGACGTTCGAAGATCGCCGACTTGGCCGACTGGCCTGCGTCCGAAGCGCGGCAGGACCCACGTGAGGCACCGAGACCGATCCCTGCCATGCCCCCGGAAGATGATCCGACGACGACGGCCCAGCAGGAGTTTGCTGCGTTGCTGGGCGAATTCCGTCGTACAGCGGTGCTGGTGCCGCTGGACGGAGCGGGAGATCTGTGGTCGGCGGAGCAGAACGGGGTGCGCTGGATCTGTGCGTTCTCGAACAAGGAGGCACTGGCCCGGTTCGCACGAGCCCGGGGGGATACCGAGCGTGAGTGGACGTATCAGGCGGTATTGGGTGCACGGTTGCTGGATGTGATGGTGCCGTTGCTACCAGGGCCTGCGGGGGTGGCGCTGGATGCGGGCAGTGCGGACGGCACGTTGTTTCCGCCGGTGGTAGGCATCGTGCCGGACGCGGTCGCAGTAGATCTCGGGGAGATGCAATGAGCGGGGAGGGTCCTGATCTCCAGGTGCCACCGGAGGCTTTGGCGGCGATCGTGAAGGGGATCGATCTGGCGCACGGGGAGTTGAAGAATCTCGGCCTGATCGGGGAGGCGTCGATGGGGCGAGGGCTCTCGGATCTCGCGTTGTCGGGACTGGAGTTGGGGCACGGCGGGCTGACGTCGGAGTTCGAGACGTTCTGCAACCGGTGGGAGTGGGGTGTGCGAGCACTGACGCAGAAGGGCAACAACTTCGCCCTGGGGGTCGGGTTGTCGGCGGGTTCCTTCGCGGAGCAGGAACAGTACGTCAAGAACTCGTTCAAGATCGGCGTGAACTCCCTGAACGGGAACCCGCACCTGTCCGAGGACGAGGTGAAGACCACGAGCTGGGACGTGATCAGCAGGCAATCCGCATACGACGAGCCGGACTTCAGCGCGGCGTCGATGCTAAGGGCGAATGAAGAGGTGGAACAGACCTGGAAGGACACCTCATACGACGTGGTGGACTCCGGGCTCGACGCGATGGAACGGTCCGGGCTGGTGGATCCGACGGTGCGGGCCGCGGCGGATGAGCGGTTGAAGGAGCAGCTTGATCCGTCGCAGGAGACGATTCGTCAGGCCAAGCAGCAGCGGTGGGGAGAGGGGCGCTGATGGTGGACTGGGGGAAGCTCGGCGGGGATCTTTACGACGGTGCCGGCAAGCTGGTCGACAAGGGCAAGGAGATCGTCGGCGAGGGGATCGACAAGGGAACCGATTTCATCGGCGCCGGTCTGAAAAAGGTCGGCGCCGATGAGTGGGCGGACGCGGTCGAGGACTGGGGGGACGAGACCGCTTCCTCCCTCGGTGCGGAGGTCGGTGAGAAGCAGCTCGGACAGAGCGAGGATGCCGACGAGCTGATCCACGGCAGGCCGGAGAAGATCGCCGCGACCGTGAAGAACCTCCGGGACTTCCAACGAGCCTTCGACCTAGTCGGCGGCGGGATGAAGAAGCTCGACTCCGGTCACTGGAAGGGTGAGGCCGCCGACGCCTTCCGGGCGAAGTTCGAGCCCCTGCCCACCGACTGGCTGCGCGCGGCGGACGCGTTCGAGGACGCGGCCAAGGCGCTGGAGACATACGCCGGGACGGTCACCAGCGCGCAGGCCAAAGCCCGTGAGGCGATCGCTCTCTACAAGGAAGGCAAGCAGGACTACGAGACGGCCGCTGCCGCGTTCCGGGAGAAGGCGGCAGCGTACAACGCGGTCCGCAACACCGATCACCCGCTCCCTCACCCGGGTAAGTTCTCCGATCCGGGGGCGGCGAAGCGGCAGCACGCGCAGGAGATCCTGCAACATGCGCGGCAGGCACGCAACGAAGCAGCCGAAGCGGCCAAGGGCGCGATCAGCGCGGCGATGGCCCACGCACCGAAGGAACCGACCGGTCTGGACCGTGCCAAGCAGGAGTTCATCGACTACCAGGCCGGCCAGGGCATCGAGTTGGCCCACTTCGGCGGTGGTGTCATCAAAGGAACCGCCGGACTGGTGAACTTCGTCCGCTCGGTCAACCCCACCGACCCCTACAACCTGACGCACCCGGCCGAGTACTACAAGGGCGTCAACACGACGCTCTCCGGCCTCGTCTCCACCGCTGCCAACCCCGACCGCGCGCTCAAGAACGCCTGGGACGCCGCAAAAGGCGACCCGTCCGAATTCATCGGCCGACTCGTCCCGGAGGCCGTGGGGACGAAGGGAGCGGGCGTCGCGCGGGGTGTAACGAGTGCGGGACTGCGCAATGCCGCCAAGCACACCATCACGGAGGGCGCGGAGTCGGCAGCGCAGAAGGCGGCCCGCAACGATCCGCCCAAGACTTCCCGTCCCCAGGACGCCGTTGAGAGCAAGGGCACAGACCCGATCGACCTCGCTACCGGCGTGATGTACCTGCCACAGACGGACATTGCCCTGCCGGGTGCTCTCCCACTCGTCTTCCAGCGCCGCGTCGCCTCCGACTACCGCGCGGGGCGGTGGTTCGGGCCCTCGTCGTCCTCCACGGCCGACCAGCGGCTGGAGATCGACTCCCAGGGCATCGTCTTCGTGTGTGAGGACGGTCTGCTGCTGTCCTATCCGCACCCCGCGCCGCATGTACCCGTCATGCCGAGTCACGGCCCACGCTGGCCCCTCGACATGGACACCGCCGGGGACTACACGATCACTGATCCGGATAGCGGCCAGATACGGCACTTCAGCCCACTCGCTGCGGACATCGCACTGCTGACACAGATAGGCGACCGCAACGGCAATTTGCTCCAGTTCGAGTACGACGAGACCGGAGCACCGACCGGAATCGTCCACGGTGCCGGGTATCACCTGAAGCTCACCACGAGCGAGGGACGGATCACCGCGCTCCACCTCGCAGGGGCCGCCTCGGACGGTACCGACCAGGAAATCCTCCGCTACCGCTACACCGACGGTCACCTCACCGAAGTCATCAACTCATCAGGAGTTCCCTTCCGGTTCGCGTACGACGATCGTGGCCGGGTCACTTCCTGGACCGACACCAACGGCAGCCGGTACGACTATGCCTACGACGAGCGCGACCGGTGCGTGGCCGAAGGCGGCGCCGCAGGACACATGGCCCTGCGCCTGGATTACGACGGCACCGATCCCGAGACCGGGATGCGTGTCACCACGGTCACCGGCAGCAGCGGAGCCGTCCACCGCTACATCGTCAATGACAGCCACCAGGTGGTGGCCGAGATCGATCCGCTGGGTGCGACCACCCGTTTCGAACGAGACCGCTACAACCGCCTGCTGTCCCGCACCGACCCGCTCGGCCGCACCATCCGCTTCGTGTACGACGAGTCAGGACGGCTGACCTCTGCAGTCCGCCCGGACGGCCGGGAAATGTCCGCACAGTACAACGATCTGCACCTGCCGGTCCGCGTCACCAACCCAGACCGGACCGTGGTCCGCCAGGAGTACGACGAGCGCGGCAACCGTCTAGCTGTCACCGACCCGTCCGGCGCCGTGACTCGTATCACATACAACGAGGCCGGCCACCCGACCTCGGTGACGGATGCGCTCGGCAACACGACCAGCATCCACAGCAACGCGGCTGGGCTGCCGCTCGAGGTGACCGATCCGCTTGGGGCCAAGTCCCGTCTCATCCGCGACGCGTTCGGCCGCCCGGTCACCCTTACCGACCCGCTCGGTGCGATCACCCACCTCGAATGGACCGTGGAGGGCAGGCTGTCCCGGCGCACCGACGCGGACGGCACGACACAGTCCTGGACCTATGACGGCGAGGGTAACTGCCTCGCCCACACCGATGCTCTGGGCGCCGTCTCCCACTTCGAGTACACGCACTTCGACCTCATGTCGGCCCGCACAGGCCCCGACGGAGAGCGCCACGAATTCGCGTACGACGATGAACTACGTCTCATCCAGGTCCTCAGCCCCCAAGGACTGACCTGGAACTACACCTACGACGCAGCCGGGCACCTCGTGTCCGATACAGACTTCGATAACCGCACGCTCACCTACCAACGCGATGCGGCAGGCCGTCTGACCGCCCGTACCGACGCCCTCGGCCAGACCATCCGCTACGAGTGGGATGAACTGGACCGCATCGTCTCCAAGAACGCGGCAGGAACCGTCACCAGCTTTGCCTACGACTTTTCCGACCAACTCGCCGAGGCCACCAACGCGGACGCCACCATCACGTACCTGCATGACCGCTACGGCCGCCTCCAATCCGAAACCGTCAACGGCCGGAAAATGACGTACCAGTACGACCGGCTCGGACGCCGCACCAGCCGAACCACCCCCAGCGGCGCCGTCAGCACCTGGGCGTACGATTCGGCAGGACGGCGTACTTCACTTGCCGCCTCGGGCCGCGTCCTTACATTCGAGCACGACGCGGCGGGTCGGGAGATTGCCCGGCATGTCGGTGCCCACGTGAGCCTGACCTACCAGTACGACACGATGGGCCGCCTCACCACCCAGCAGGTCACCGGTGCGGGCCGCAGCATCCAACGCCGTGACTACACTTACCGCGCCGACGGCAACTTGGTGGCACTCGCCGACCAGCTCACCGGCTCCCATGCCTTCGACCTCGACGCGGCCGGCCGCGTCACCGGCGTCCACGCGCCCGACTGGACCGAGCGCTACGCCTACGACAAGGCAGGCAACCAGACAGAAGCCTTCTGGCCGACACCACATCCTGGCCAGGAAGCGACTGGTTCTCGTACTTACTCCGGTACCACAATCACCGGCGCGGGCAACGTCCGGTACGAACACGATGCACTCGGTCGCATCACTCTCCGCCAGAAGACCCGCCTCTCCAGGAAACCGGACACTTGGCGCTACGAATGGGACGCCGAGGATCGTATGCGCTCGGTCACCACGCCCGACGGGGTGGTGTGGCGCTACCAGTACGACGCCCTCGGACGACGCACGGCGAAGATCCGCTTCGCGGAGGATGGTGAATCGGTCGTTGAGCGGGTGCACTTCACATGGGACGGTACGACTCTGTGCGAACAGACGACGGGGGGACGTACGCTACCCAACCCAGTGACCCTCACCTGGGACCACGATGGCCTGCGACCCATCTGCCAGACGGAACGCATTGCCGCGGACGAGATTTCGCAGCGCGAGATCAACTCCCGCTTCTTCGCCATCGTTACCGACCTCGTCGGTGCGCCCAGCCAACTCGTCGACGAAAGAGGTGACGTCACGTGGCACAGCCGTAGCACACTATGGGGCACAACGGCATGGACAGCGGCAAGCTCGACGTACACACCCCTGCGCTTTCCCGGTCAGTATTTCGACTCCGAAACAGGACTCCACTACAACTACTTCCGCCACTACGACCCCGAAACCGCCCGTTACCTCACCGCTGACCCCCTGGGACTGACGCCTTCACCGAACCCCTCGGCCTACGTAAGCAACCCCCATGGGTGGAGCGATCCGCTGGGTCTCGCACCACGTTGCCTGAACGAAACCGGCAAGGAGGGCAGGCAGGCAAATGAGAACTTCATAGCTGGTTCAGCCGAAGCAGAACGGCTCGCTGATCGGTTGCGCGGTGAATCAGCGAGGTCCATGTTCAATGAGGACGGATGGCTCACCCCGCAGGCAAGAGCAGAGTCTCGGCGCGTCATCGCAGGAGAGGACATCGGGAATCCTGCCGTGCGTGAGCTCATGACCTCCGACGGCAGCAACCTCAGCGATTGGGGAAAGTACACCACCAAGACCCACCAGTCGCCTTACGGGGACTTCCAGGTCCATTATTACTACAATCCCGAGACCGGTAGGCTTCTCAACTATGACTACAAGGTCATCATGAATAGAAGGTGATATAATTGCGCGCTCGATTCAAATTTCCACAGACCTCGAACCCTCGGATTCTTCAGGGCCTTGACTCCCTCAAGGAGGGCCTGGAATACGTAGTCCTCGAGGTGTTCGCGCCATACGAAAAAGGGGTGCAGTTCCGCGTCGAAGTACCCGGGGAGGACAGCGCACTTTTCGACAGCAGGGCGTTCGAGGTGACATCGAGCTCCCTACCGCCGACCTGGAAATACTTTCAGTTCGAAACAGGATCCTTCGTCTTGCGTCCGGAGCCATGGAACCGACTGGGCTTCTGGGAGTCATATTACGATCGCGAACCACATGCAGTTGAGATTTACGAGACAGAGAAGCGGAAGATTTTGACTGCTTCGTAATACTCTCCCGCTCGTGGCGCCACGGGCCCTGTGTCACGAACTCGTCAGCCCGTCTCCTCTCACGTCCCCGGCTTCAGCTCCTTCAGGAACAGCGCATCGAGCACCACCCGCCCTATCGCCCGGTTCGCCACATCCACCGAACGCCCGCCCAGGACGGGCGAGGTCTCGGGATTTCCTTGGGACAAGAAGCCACAGGCCCTGCGGCGTCGGCGGGGCGCCCGGCGGCGTTCTGCAGGGCGACCAGCAACTCCCGTCGCGCCATCTCCCAGTAGGGGGCAGCCGACCCGGTCCGGTGAGCGAGAAGCACCATGCGTGGGCCGAAAGCCATCGTCGGCTCCGTGACACGGACACGGCCCGCTCCAACGCAAGCCGTGCATGGGGGCGAGGCCCACGCCGATGCTCCCCGAGGAGGCGGACTGCGGCATCCGTCTTCAGCAGCACCTGCGGGCGCCTGGTGC
The DNA here is from genome assembly GCF_037034285.1 of Streptomyces tyrfis. Lineage (NCBI taxonomy): Bacteria > Bacillati > Actinomycetota > Actinomycetes > Kitasatosporales > Streptomycetaceae > Streptomyces > Streptomyces tyrfis. The sequence continues at coordinate 60,192 of NZ_JBAGJZ010000032.1, forward strand.
TCCTGAGCCGGCTCCCGCAGCGTCGCGAGGAGGAGCTTGTCCATGGCGAGCGGCGCCACATCGAAGCGGTCCGCCGACTGTTCGGCCACGCTGGGAAGTTCAGGCCCCTTGACCGTAAGAGCGACGAATCCGCCCCGCCGACGAGCCACTTGGAGGCGGGCGGCCCGGACCCGCCGGAGTTCGCGGCCGATCGCCAGTTCGCTCTGCGCGTCCTCGATCAGCGCCCGCTTACTGGCCGGCGCGGATATCGTCTGCTCGGTGTGCCAGGTGACAATTTCCCGGGCGCGTGGCGGGAAACGCTTGCGCTGCTGAGTGCACTGCGCACCCTGCCAGCCGGCCCCACCGCGAAGCCTTCAAAGCTGCCGCTCGGCGAACGCCCCAAGTGTGGACGCCAGTCCTCCGTCACCGTGCGGGCGCACTACATGCCCCGCACTCGGCAGGAACTGCCCTGACAGACACTTCCTGGGCCTTGGCCTACCAGACGTTGCGTGCCCACACCCAAGGTGGCGACAGGCGGCTGACGTATGTCGACCCCGCCCGGCATGCCCGCGAGAGACGTCAGCGCCGTGGCCGCGTCGCCCGAGCTCTCCTGTCCGCCATCACCGTCATGGTCCAAAACATCGAGGAACTCGGGCAATATCTGGCCGTCAGTGAGAAGAGCACGATCAACGGCCTCAAGCCGAACGACGCCCTTCTGCCCTACCGGGCGCTCAGGATCCAACGACGAGATCCCGGTCAGATGGTGACCATCTGACCGGGATCTCGTGAACCATTCCGGGGTGAACCCGCGAACGGTCTGTTGTGTGGACCTGAGGGGATTTGAACCCCTGACCCCCTCGATGCGAACGAGGTGCGCTACCAGACTGCGCCACAGGCCCTTGCAACGAGTGAAACTCTAGCATCCCTACGGCGGTGCTTGGAAATCCGTTCCTCGCTGGTCAGCCGGGGCGGCCTCGCGGCGGGGCCGGAGGGGGTCACTCGTTGGCGGCGCGGGGGCGGTCGGCGTCCTCGTACTGGTCGAAGAGCGGGGTCCGGCCGCGGTCGCGGGTGCGGCGGGGCTGGTGGGTACGCGGGCGGGGCGCCGGGTCGGGCGGGGGCGTCGCGGGGTGCGAGGTTCCGGTCCGGGAGGGCTCGGCGGCGCTGGAGCGGGCCGCGCTCCAGGTCTCCGGGTCGCCCACCTCGACGCCGCCCGTGGCGCGCGGGGCGACCGGGGCGGTGACGTACGTGGGCAGCGGGACCGGGACGGGCTCCCAGCTGTCGCCCTGGGCCGGGCCGCGCTGGCGCTGCTGGTCGACCCATTCCGCGTGGTCCGTCTGCTCGACGAGGGCGCGGCGGCCCGCCTCCTGCGGGGAGACCGCGGGGACGGGCTCGGGGTCGGGGTGGCGTGCCTCGGGCTCCTCGTCGGACCCGGCGGGGGCCGCCTCGGCCGGCTGCTGCCTGCGCGGGCGGTTCTCCCGCAGCTGCCGCGCCGCCGCCTCGGCCCGCTGCCGGTCCATGGTGAAGGCGAACCGGCGCCGCTCCTGGGTGCGCAGATGCACGATGTACGTGCTCAGCAGCACCGCGGGGACCGCGGGCGCCCAGAGGAAGCCGAGGCCGCCGACCGCCGCGACGACCGCGCCCAGGGTGAAGGCGAGGAACAGGACGACGGTGGTACGCCGACGGCGCGCGAGGACCTGGAGGCGCCGGGCACGCCGGGCGCGCTCGGCTTCCGTACGGCCGGAGTCCGGGCGGGCGCGCCGCGCGGGGCCGGGGCGCTGCCGGTCCGCGTGCCCCGGCGCCCGCGCCGGGTCGTGCGCCCCGGCTCCGGTGTGCGCCTCGGGCGCGGCGAAGGCCCGGACGTCCACGGAACTCAATCGGTCCGTGGCGGCGTCCGGGTCGGCGTCGAGGTCGGCCTCCTCCTCGGCGATGCGCCCCCGCAGGTCCTTGGCGTACCGGCGCTCCATGGCCGCCCGTCCGGACAGCAGCCGGATGGCGGTGCTGAAGCGTTCCGTCGGACGAGCCTCGTTGAGTTCGTCCTGCCTGCGGAGCCACATCGGCACCAAGTAGGCGGCCCAGGCCCCGACGATGACTGCGTAGATGAGGCCGCTGCTGCTCACATCTCACACCGTAGAGGGGTTCGCGCGGGCGCATCCGCCAATTGGCTCGGTGTGTCGCACAATCCCGCTGATACCAAGTGCCTTTTTTGTGATTGTTTTGATCGACTGCCGATGCTTGTGTGCTCGTTTGCGGCACGATACTGATCGATATCGAACACTTATTTCATTTCTCGGGCCGCTTGAGGGTCCCTGCCGCCTCTGGCGTCTCAGGGACTCCGGGTATCTCGGGGTCGTCCGTCCCCCCGGGGTCCCCCGGGCCGTCCGACGCGCCCGATGCCCCGGGCGCCCCGGGCGTCCCAGGCGTCCCGGACGCACCAGGCGCTCCGGACGCACCGGGGGCTCCCGGCCGCTTCCGGTGCCAGCGGCTGAGCAGCCCGTCGGGGACCTCCTCGGCGGTCAGCGCGTAGATCAGGTGGTCCCGCCAGGCGCCGTCGATGTGGAGGTAGCGCGGGCGCAGCCCCTCCTCGCGGAATCCCAGCTTCTCGACGACTCTTCTGCTGGGGCGGTTTTCCGGCCGGATGCACACCTCGATGCGGTGCAGCCCGACCCCGCCGAAGCAGTGGTCGACGGCGAGGGCGACCGCGGTCGGCATCACGCCGCGTCCGGCCACGTCCCGGTCGACCCAGTAGCCGATGTGGCCCGAGCACATCGAGCCCCAGGTGATCCCGGCGACGGTGAGCTGACCGACCAGCCGGCCCCGGTACTCGATGACGAAGGGCAGCATCCGGCCGGCGTTGGCCTCGGCGCGCAGGTGACGCACCATCTGACGGTATGTGGGGCGCTGGGCCACCGGTCCGCCCGGGGCGGGCGGGGGCACGGTCGCCTCCCAGGGGCGCAGCCAGTCCCGGTTGCGCAGGTTGACCTCGCGCCACATGCGCTGGTCACGCATCCTCACCGGGCGCAGGGTGATCTCGCCGTCGGTGAGGACCACCGGCCAGGTCGGAACGTTCAGTTCGGGCTCCCGGGTCGGGGGTGATCGCCGCCGCGCAGCTGGTCGACGGCGTGCACCAGAAGGCGTTCGAGCACGGCGAGGCCGTCGCGCACCCCGCCGGTGGAACCGGGCAGGTTCACGATGAGCGTGCCGCCCGCGACACCGGCCAGCCCCCGGGAGAGCGCGGCGGTCGGCACCTTGTCGCGGCCCTCGGCGCGGATGGCCTCGGCGATGCCGGGGATCTCGTGGTCGAGGACGCGGCGGGTGACGTCGGGGGTGCGGTCGGTGGGCGAGATGCCCGTGCCGCCGGTGGTGACGATCACGTCGTACCCGGCGGCCACGCCGTCGCGCAGCGCCCGTTCGACCGGGTCGCCGTCCGGCACGACCCGCGGGCCGTCGGCGGCGAAGCCGAGCCGGGTGAGCGCCTCGACGACGAGCGGGCCGCCCCGGTCGGCGTAGACCCCGGCCGCGGCGCGGTTGGAGGCGGTGACGACGAGGGCGCGGTACGCCGTCGGCGCCCCGGCGCCGCCGGACGCGACTTCGTCCGAGGACCGTTCGCGGCCGGCCGGGGCCCCGTCGCCGTCCGGGGACCGGTCGTCGGGCGGGGACGTGGCTTCGGGGGCCGTCACGCGTCCGCTCCGTCCGCGTCGGCGCGCCGGTAGTCGCCGGACGCGCCGCCCGACTTCTCCTCGACCCGTACGTCCGTGATGACCGCTGACTTGTCGACCGCCTTGATCATGTCGATCAGGGTCAGCGCGGCGACGGAGACGGCGGTCAGGGCCTCCATCTCGACGCCGGTGCGGTCGGTGGTCCGCACGGTGGCGGTGATCTCCACCGCGTCGTCGGCGACCGCCAGGTCCACCCGGACCCCGGAGACGGCCAGCGGATGGCAGAGCGGGATGAGCTCGGGGGTGCGCTTGGCTCCCATGATCCCGGCGATGCGGGCGGTCGCCAGGGCGTCGCCCTTGGGCACGCCCTCGCCGCGGAGCAGTTCGACGACGCGCGGCGAGACGAGGACCCGGCCGCCGGCACGGGCCGACCGCGCGGTGACGTCCTTCCCGGAGACGTCGACCATGCGGGCCGCGCCCGTCTCGTCGATGTGCGTCAGCCTGTTCTGCGTACTCAACTCACTCCGCCTCGCGGTAGGGCGCCGGTTGCCCGCTCGGCCCGCACCGGGGTGCGGGCCCGGGGCCCGGGGGTGTCCCCGGGAAGGCACAGCGGCAGATACCGTACCGCCACCGCGGGGGGATCAGCGGAGCAGGACCGCCTCGACCTCGGCGCCGGGCTCGGCGGAGGTGACGTCCTCGGGCAGCACGATCAGCGCGTCGGCCCGGGCGAGGGCGCCCACCAGATGCGACCCGGCGCCGCCGACCGGGGTGACGGTGCCGGCCTCCGCGTCGTACGCGCCGCGCAGGAACTGGCGGCGGCCGGCCGGCGAGGACAGCGCCTCGTCGGTCTTCAGCGCGGCCCGGACGGTGGGGCGGTGCAGGTCCGTGAGCCCCATCAGGGCACGGATCGCGGGCCGCACGAACAGCTCGAAGGAGACGTACGCCGAGACGGGGTTGCCCGGGAGCGCCAGCAGCGGCGTGCGGTCCGGGCCGATCGAGCCGAAGCCCTGCGGTTTGCCCGGCTGCATGGCGACCGTGCGGAAGTCGACGCCGCGCGGCCCTTCCGCCTCGTCCCCTTCCGGGCCGTCCGCGCCGCCCGCGTCGTCCGGGCCGTCCCCCGAGGGCCCGCCCGCGCCGCTCCCGGCGGGCTCGTCGGCGGCGGCCGGCGACGACAGGGCCTCCTTGACGACGTCGTACGCGCCGACGCTGACCCCGCCGGTGGTGACGACGAGGTCGGCGCGGATCAGCTGGTCCTCGATCGTGGCGCGCAGCGTGTCCGCGTCGTCGGTGACGGCGCCGACCCGGTAGGCGATCGCTCCGGCGTCCCGGGCGGCGGCCGTCAGGGCGAAGCTGTTGGAGTCGTAGATCCGGCCGCCGGTCAGCTCCTCGCCGGGCTGCGCCAGTTCGGCGCCGGTCGAGATGACGACGACGCGCGGCCGGGGCCGCACCTTCACGGTCGAGCGGCCGATCGCGGCGAGCAGACCGATCTGCGCCGGGCCGATCACCGCCCCCGCGGCGAGGGCCAGTTCGCCCGGGGTGACGTCGCTGCCGCGGGCCCGGACGTGGGCGCGGGCCTCGACGGGGCGGTGGATCCGGACCTCGCCGCCCGCGGCCTCGGGCGCCTCGCGGTGGGAGCGCATGGCGGCGGCGGGGCCGCCGCCCGTGCCGCCGTCGGTCCACTCGACCGGGACCACCGCCTCGGCGCCGGCCGGCAGCGGGGCGCCGGTCATGATGCGGGCGGCCTCCCCGGGGCCCAGGCTCCGGCCCCCGGGCAGCCCGTCGCCGCCCGCCGCGACGTCGCCGACGACGGTGAGCACCGCGGGGCTCTTCTCGTCGGCGCCCTCGACATCGGCGACCCGGACCGCGTACCCGTCCATCGAGCTGTTGTCGAACGGCGGCAGGGCGATGTCCACGAAGACGTCCTCGACGAGGACGCAGCCCTGGGCGTCGTGCAGTTGCAGCTCGATGGGTTCGAGCGGCCGGACCGCGTCGAGAATGTCGCCCAGGTGCTCGTCCACCGACCACATCGCGCTGCTCACGTACTACATCTCCTCGGTCACGTAGCTGCGGAGCCAGGTCCGGAAGTCCGGGCCCAGGTCCTCACGTTCGCACGCGAGTCTGACAATGGCACGGAGGTAGTCGCTCCGGTCGCCGGTGTCATAGCGGCGACCCTTGAAGACGACGCCGTGCACCGGGCCGCCGGCCTTCTCGTCCTCGGCGAGGAGCTGGAGGGCGTCGGTGAGCTGGATCTCGCCGCCGCGGCCCGGCTCCGTCCTGCGCAGTATCCCGAAGACGGCGGGGTCGAGGACGTAACGGCCGATGATAGCGAGGTTGCTGGGCGCCTCGCCCGGCTCCGGCTTCTCGACCAGGCCCGTGACGCGCACCACCTCGCCGTCGGGGCCGGGTTCGACGGCCGCGCAGCCGTACATGTGGATCTGCTCCGGCGCGACCTCCATCAGCGCGACGACGCTGCCGCCCTCGCGCTCCTGGACCTCGACCATGCGGGAGAGCAGCGGGTCGCGCGGGTCGATCAGGTCGTCGCCGAGGAGGACCGCGAACGGCTGGTCGCCGACGTGCGGCGCCGCGCACAGCACGGCGTGGCCGAGACCGCGCGGGTCGCCCTGCCGGACGTAGTGCATGGTGGCCAGATCGCTCGACTCCTGGACCTTCCGGAGCCGGTCGGCATCCCCCTTGCGGGTGAGGGCGGACTCCAGTTCGTAATTGCGGTCGAAGTGGTCCTCGAGCGGGCGCTTGTTCCGGCCGGTGATCATCAGCACGTCGGAGAGACCGGCGGCCACCGCCTCCTCGACGACGTACTGGATCGCGGGCTTGTCGACGACAGGCAGCATTTCCTTGGGAGTGGCCTTGGTGGCCGGCAGAAAGCGGGTACCGAGCCCTGCGGCCGGGATGACGGCCTTGCTGATCCTGCGGTGCGACATAGTCATGCGCAGAACGATAACCGGCGCCCGAGGGCGGAAGATGAGGGTCCGGTTAACTTTGTACGCCTATATGTGCATACGAGAGGTTCAGGGTACCCGTTGAACAGCGAGATGTCCGAAAAGGCCCTGCTCAGGCGGGAACTGCTGACTGCTCGACGTCTTCTGACCGGGGAAGACGTGGAAAACGCCGCGTCGGTTCTGTCCCGGCGCGCTCTGGGTCTTCCCGAGCTGTCGAAGGCCCGTACCGTCGCCGCGTACGTCTCGGTCGGGAGCGAGCCGGGCACCCGCGTCCTGCTGGACGCGCTGCGCGCCCGGGGCGTGCGGGTGCTGCTGCCGGTGCTGCTGCCGGACAACGACCTGGACTGGGCGGCGTACGAGGGGGCCGACCGGCTGGCGCGGGCCGGCCGCGGGCTGCTGGAGCCCGCCGGGGAGCGGCTGGGCCGGGAGGCGGTCCTGGCGGCCGACGCGGTCCTGCTGCCGGGGCTGGCGGTGGACGCGCGCGGGATGCGGCTGGGCCGGGGCGGTGGCAGCTACGACCGGGTGCTGGCCCGGCTCACGGCGGCGGGGGCGTGCCCGGCGCTGGTGGTGCTGCTGTACGACGAGGAGGTGGTGGAACGGGTTCCGGTGGAGCCGCACGACCACCCCGTGGACGTGGCGGTGACGCCGACCGCGATCCACCGCACGCGCCGGGCGGAGCCCGGTGCGGCCCGTACGCCCTGAACCGGGGGGCGCGGGAGCCCCGCCCCCCGGAGCCCGAGGGGACGCGGCCCGGCCCGCCGTCGGCGGGGCCGCGTGCGACGCCCGCGCACCGGTGAGGCCCGCGCACGGGTGAGGCCCGCGCACGGGTGAGGCCCGCGCACGGGTGAGGCCCGGCTCCTCGCGGGGAGCCGGGCCTCACCTGGTTCCGGGCCCGCAGGGGGCCGGGCGGAGCCTCTACGGCTTGAGCGTCAGCGTGTCCGCCGTCGTCGCGGCGACGGCGTCGGTCCCGAAGGACCAGTCGAGCAGTTCGCCCTTGACCCACTTGTCGGTCTGGTCGGTGTAGTGCGCCGCGAACGCGTGCCCGGAGGCGCCGGTCAGGTTGATCCATCGCGACTTGTCCCAGTCACCCACGTTGACCACCATCCGCATCGACGGCACCCAGACGACGTCGTAGCCGCCCGCCGCGTTCCAGCCGGTGGCGTTCACCGCGGCCTCGCCGCCGCCGAGGTTCCAGGGGCCGCGGTTGAGGAGCCGCTTGAGCGGGCCGGGGCCCTCGGTGCCGAGGGTCTGGTTCTTCAGGTTCAGCTGGTGCAGCCGGCCCCAGCTCCAGGTGTTGATGTCCTTGCCGAGCTTGGCGGTCAACTCCCAGCGGGCGTCCTTCAGGGCCCGGGCGAAGAGCTCGTCGCGGGTCTCGGTCGCCTCGTCGCGGCCGCTCCTCGGCGACTTCCACCAGTCGCTCTTCTGGTCGTCCATCAGGTTCCTGACCACCTGGTACCAGCGGTCGCCGCCGTCCGGCTGGGCCGACGTCGCGTCACGCCGGCCGCACTCGCGCACCAGCTTGTGCCGCTCGTCGATCGGGCCCGAGCTGTCGGCCCGGCGCACGTTGAGGCACTCGCCCTCGACCCGCAGCTCCTTGGGCAGCTTGTCGCCGAAGGCCAGCTTGAGGATGTTGCGCCAGACCGCGTTGAAGTACGCGGCGGCTGCCGAGTCGGGCTCCTGGGTGTAGTCCCAGCCCTCCAGCAGCTTCTGGGCCTCGCGGACGCTCTTGTCCGAGATGTTGATCTTCATCAGCTCGGGCACCAGCAGCGCGGCGATCTCGCTGGTGTTGTCCATCTGCATCTTCTGCATGTCTTCGGTCGAGATCTTCCCGCCGCCCTTGATCTTCGACTCGATGAGGTCGTTGATCCGCTGGCTGCGGGAGCCGTAGCCCCAGTCCTTGGTGAGCAGGTGGGGGTACTTCTTGTCGTCGACGACGGCCTGATTGGCGGTGACGATGTAGCCGCGCTTCGGGTTGTACTCGTAGGGCAGTTCCTCGAACGGGATCGGGTCCTTCTTCCAGCCGTACTCCGAGGACCAGCCGGGGCTGGGCATCGTGCCGTCGCCGTTCTTGCGGACCGGGATCTTGCCGGGTGCCTGGTAGCCGATGTTGCCCTTGGTGTCGGCGTAGATCAGGTTCTGCGAGGGCACCTCGAAATGCTCGGCCGCCTTGCGGAAGGACGGGAAGTCCTTCGCCCGGTTGAGCTCGAAGACGGCGTCCATGGAACGGCCCGGATCCAGCGCGGTCCACTTCAGGGCGACCGCGTAGCCGTCGGCCCGGTCCGGGACGGCGGTGCCCGTGACGGGGGCCTTCTGGCCGACCTTCTCCATCTCGCTGTTGCGGTCGGAGACCAGCGGTCCGTTGTTGGTCTCGCGGATGGTGATCTTCCGGCTCTTGCCGCCCGCGACCTTGATGGTCTCGTCGCGGACGGTGAAGGGCTTGACCTTGCCGTCGTACAGGTAGCCGTCGTCGGAGACCTTCTCCAGGAAGAGGTCGCTGACGTCCGCGCCGAGGTTGGTGAAGCCCCAGGCGATGTCCTGGTTGTGACCGATGATCACACCGGGCATGCCGGAGAAGGTGTAACCGGCGGTGTCGTACTGGCACGTGGCGCTGATCTCACGGCAGTGCAGCCCCATCTGGTACCAGAGCGAGGGCAGCTGCGGGGCCAAGTGCGGGTCGTTGGCCAGCAGCGGCTTGCCGGTGGTCGTGTAGTCGCCCGAGACCACCCAGGAGTTGGAGCCGATGCCGTTGCCGTTCGGGCCCAGCAGCGCGGGGATCTCGGCGAGGCTGTCGGAGAGCGAGGCGAGCTGGGTCTGCACGCCCTCGGCGGCGCTCTGCGCGGTGACGCCCTGTCCGGTGGTGTCCTGCGTGCCGGTGGCGCCCTGCGTGCCGGTGGCGCCCTGCCCCGTGGCGCCCTGCCCGCCGACGCCCTGTTCGGTGGTGTCCGAGCCGAGGCCGGACGAGGACGGGGTCGCGTCCGGGTCGAACTTCCCGGTGACCGAGGAGATCGCGCCCCCGCGGACGATCGGCTTGTGCTTCTCGTACGGGTAGTCCGGGTACAGCTGCCCGATCTGCTTCTCGTCGAGCCTGCTGTACATCAGCGCGCGGTCGATCTCGTCCTGCATGTTGCCGCGCAGGTCCCAGGCCATGGCCTTGAGCCAGGCCACCGAGTCGACCGGGGTCCACTTCTCCGGCTTGTAGTCGTTGGTGAGGCCGAGCGCCGCGTACTCGACGGAGATGTCCTTGCCGTCGCGCCCCTCGAGATAGGCGTTGACGCCGTCCGCGTACGCCTGGAGGTTCTTCTTGGTCTCCTTGGACAGGACCTCGTCGTACTCCTGCTGGGCGACCTTGCGCCAGCCCAGGGTGCGCAGGAAGGCGTCCGTGTCGACCTGTCCGGAGCCGAACATCTCGGAGAGCCGGCCGGCCGTCATGTGGCGGCGGACGTCCATCTCCCAGAAGCGGTCCTGTGCCTGGACGAAGCCCTGGGCGCGGAAGAGGTCGGCGTCGGAGTCCGCGTACAGCTGCGGAATGCCGTAGCCGTCACGCTTGACCTCGACGTCGCCGTCGAGACCGTCCAGCTTGATCGTCCCGTTGGTCTGCGGGTACGAGGCCCGCACCGTCGAGACGGACCAGAACGCGCCGTACCCGATACCCGCGACGAGCGCCAGCACCAGAAGGAGAACGATCAGGCGGGCGCGTCGCCCCTTCTTCCTGCCGGTCTTCTTCCCGGCGGTGGAACCGGCGGTACCGGGAGGACCGGAAGGGGCGGTTGTGTTGGCGGGCATCGCTGTCCTTCGAGGGGCAGGTGGTCCTGGGAGTGCAGGAGCAACCATAGGCGCAGACGCGGGGCGGCTCCGACGCGGTATCGGGATGGTTCCAGTTCCAGCGTGATCGTACGAATGAACGAACGCGTCAAGAAAGCGTTAAAGATTAGGTAAGGTAACGAAGTACCGACTGCCAACGGCCGATGCCGAGGAGCGATCCGTCGAGGCCCCCGCGGTCCGTCCGGCGGGTCCGTTCGGCAGGCGCACGCAGGGAAGGAACGGCCACTGACTGTCCACACGCTCAACGAACTCCTGCTCGTCTGCTCGCTCGTTCTGCTCGTCGCGGTGGCGGCGGTGCGCGTCTCGTCCCGCAGCGGGCTCCCCAGCCTGCTCCTGTATCTGGGCATCGGGATCGCCATGGGGCAGGACGGCTTCTTCGATGTGAAGTTCAACAACGCGGAACTGACCCAGGTGATCGGGTACGCCGCGCTGGTCGTGATCCTCGCCGAAGGCGGTCTGGGCACGAAGTGGAAGGAGATACGGCCCGCGCTGCCGGCCGCCGCGGTGCTCTCGATAGTGGGCGTCGCGGTGAGCGTCGGCGTCACCGCGGCCGGGGCGCACTATCTGGTGGGGCTGGACTGGCGTCAGGCGCTGATCATCGGCGCGGTCGTCTCGTCCACGGACGCCGCGGCGGTCTTCTCGGTGCTGCGCAAGGTCCCGCTGCCCGCCCGGCTCACGGGCGTGCTGGAGGCCGAGTCCGGATTCAACGACGCGCCCGTGGTGATCCTGGTGGTGGCCTTCTCGGCCAGAGGACCGGTGGACAGCTGGTACGTACTGGTCGGGGAGATAGCCCTGGAGCTGGCGATCGGCGCGGCGATGGGGCTGGCCGTCGGCTGGCTCGGCGCGTTCGGGCTGCGCCGGGTGGCGCTGCCGGCGTCCGGCCTGTATCCGATCGCGGTCATGGCGATCGCGGTGTCCGCGTACGCGGCGGGCGCGCTGGTCCATGGCAGCGGCTTCCTCGCCGTCTACCTGGCCGCGATGATCCTCGGCAACGCCAAGCTGCCGCACTGGCCGGCCACCCGCGGCTTCGCGGACGGGCTCGGCTGGCTGGCCCAGATCGGCATGTTCGTCCTGCTCGGGCTGCTGGTCACCCCGCACGACCTGTACGACGACTTCTGGCCCGCGGTCATCGTGGGACTGGTGCTGACGATGGTGGCGCGCCCGCTGGAGGTCTTCATCTCGCTCGCGCCGTTCCGGCTGCCCTGGCAGGAGAAGGCGTTCATGTCCTGGGCGGGGCTGCGCGGCGCCGTGCCCATCATCCTGGCGACCATTCCGATGGTGTCCGGAGTCGAGGGCTCCACCCGGATCTTCAACATCGTCTTCGTGCTGGTCGTGGTCTACACCCTCATCCAGGGGCCGACGCTGCCCTGGGTGGCGAAAATCCTGAAGATCGCCGAGGACCCGGCCGAGGCCACCGACCTGGGCATCGAGTCGGCGCCGCTGGAGCGGCTGCGCGGCCATCTGCTGTCGGTGGCCATCCCCGGGAAGTCGAAGATGCACGGCGTGGAGGTCGGGGAGCTGCGGATGCCGGCCGGGGCGGCGGTCACCCTGGTCGTGCGGGACGGGAAGAGCTTCGTCCCGGCGCCGTCCACGGTGCTGCGGCGCGGCGACGAGCTGCTCGTGGTGACCACCGATCCGGTGCGCGACGCCGCGGAGCAGCGGCTGCGCGCGGTCGGCGAGGGCGGCAAGCTCGCGGGCTGGCTGGGGACGGGCGGCAGGGAGGGCGGGATCGCGCCCCATGCGGCCCATCTGGCTCAGGACGTGGCCCATGACGTGGCGCACGCGGTGAAGGCCATGAAGCGGACGGGGAGGGCGGACGGGCCACGGCCGCGCCACTGAGGGAGCAGTGGGCGGCGGGCGGCGGGCGGGGCGTCGGACGGCGAGTGGCGGACGGCGGCAGGGGGCCCGGCGGCGAGTGCGCTGGTGAGCTCGTGTGCTCGTTGCGCCCGCGTGCTCGGTGAGCTCGTGCGCTCGGCGCTGTCGGTGCGCTGGGTGCGTCCGCTGCGCTGGGGCTCGTGCGGTGTGCGCGATGCGCCAGGGGCCTTCGGTGCGCGTGATGGACCGGGGGCCTTGGGCGCGCTCGGGGCGAGCGATGGGCCGGGGGCCTTCGGTGCGCTCGGGGCGCGTGAACACCTGCCTGTATCATGCGAGAAGTCCGATCGGTCTCCTCGCAAGGCCGGCCGACCAGACCACTCGAACGACCAACTCTGCCTGATGCAGAGCTGGCGCGACCGTATGGCGGTCGTGGCGTCCTCCGCTTCTGCTGAGCGCCCGGCATCTACCGCAGTTCCGCGCGAAGAGGACAGCTCTCGGCAGCACCCGCCCGGGCCCGCACCCCGTGCCGGTCCGGCAGGCGCTCGGCTACCAGGCGGCAGAAAGGCATGGGCCGTGGCATCCACGGTCACCGGACGCCCGGGTTACGGGCAGTTGCTGCGCACTCCGGGTGCGTGGACGTTTCTCCTTCCGGGCTTCGCCGCCCGGCAGCCCTTCGCGATGCTCACGATCGGCATCGTGCTGCTGGTCCAGCACACCACCGGCTCGTACGGCAGCGCGGGGGCCGTCGCCGCCGTGACCGGCGTGTCCATGGCCCTGTTCGCCCCCCAGAGCGGCAAACTCGCCGACCGTTTCGGCCAGCGCGCCGTTCTGCTGCCCGGTGTCCTGGTGCACACGGCCTCCGTTTCCGCGCTGACGGCGCTGGCACTGGCCGACGCGCCGCTGTGGGCGCTGTTCGCGGCGGCCGTGCCGACCGGCGCCTCCGTTCCGCAGGTCGGGCCGATGGTACGGGCCCGCTGGGCGGCCGTCCTGGGCGCGGCCCCGGGCCGCGAGGCGTCTCCGCTGCTGTCCACGGCGGCCGCCTTCGAATCGGTGACGGACGAGTTCACCTTCGTCATCGGCCCGGTGCTCGCCACCGCGCTCTGCACCGGCGTGCACCCGGCGGCCGGGTTGATCGCGGAGGCCGCGCTGACGCTGGTCGGCGGCCTGCTCTTCGCCGCCCGGCGCCGTACCCAGCCCCCGGTGCGCCCCGCCCAGTCCGACGCCGCCGAGCGGCACGCCTCCGCCCTGTCCGTACCGGGTGTGCGGGTGCTCGCGGTGGCGTTCCTGGGGATCGGCTCGGTCTTCGGCGGCATGCAGGTCTCGCTGACCGCGTTCGCCGAGGAGATCGGCCGCCCCGGAGCCAACGGTCTGCTGTACGGGATCTTCGCGGCCGGCAACATGCTGGCCGGCATCGCGTGCGGCGCCATCGCCTGGCGGAGCGGTCCGAGGCGGCGGCTGGTCGCCGGATACACGGCCCTGGCCCTGACCGTATCCGGGCTCTGGGCGGTGCACTCCGTGTTCCTGCTCGCCGGGCTCGGGCTGCTCGCGGGGCTCTCCATCGCCCCGGCCCTGATCGGCGGGTACACCCTGGTCGAATCGCTGGTGCCGGGTTCCGCCCGGACCGAGGCGTTCACCTGGCTGACGGGCTCGGTCGCGCTCGGCCAGGCGGCCGCGGTGACGGTCGCCGGGCGGCTCGCGGACGCCCACGGCGCGAGCGCCGGCTTCCTGGTGCCGCTGGTGGGGACCGTGCTGGCGCTCGCGACCCTGGTGACGCTGCGTTCCCGGCTGGCACCGTCCGCCGTGGGACGGACCGTGGCACGTGGTATCGGTCACCGGAAGTCCGTCACGGTGGACTGACGCGACGGAATACGTCACTATGGAACGTCGTTAGCACTCATTGAGTGAGAGTGCCAGGAGGAGCAAGTGCCGACCTATCAGTACCAGTGCACCGAATGTGGCGAGGGCCTCGAGGCGGTGCAGAAGTTCACCGATGACGCCCTGACCGTGTGCCCGAGCTGCAACGGACGCCTCAAGAAGGTGTTCTCGGCGGTCGGCATCGTATTCAAGGGCTCCGGTTTCTACCGGAACGACAGCCGTGGCTCCTCGTCGAGCAGCTCCCCGGCGTCGTCCTCGGCCAAGAGTTCCGGTTCCGCTTCGTCGGATTCCTCGTCCTCGTCGACGGGGTCCGACTCGAAGTCGTCCTCGACGGCCGCGTCCGCGTCTTCGTCTTCCGCGTCCTCCGCGTCCTCGACGAGTGGTTCGTCGGCGGCCTGAGCCGGGCCGCGCTTTCTCGGACCGCGCTTCCTCCGCTGCCGGGCCCCTTCCTGGACGGCCCCGGGGCCGGAGGGCACAGACCTCACCAGGACACGCCCCTCTGAGGACGGCGTTCCTCCCGAGTACCCCGCCGACGCGTTCGGCGGGGTACTCGGCGTTCTCCGCGTTTCCCGCGCCGCTACTGTGACCGCATGGTGAACGCAGAGATCGGTGTCATCGGCGGCTCGGGCCTGTACTCCTTCCTGGAGGACGTCACGGAGGTGCGGGTGGACACCCCGTACGGACCGCCGAGCGACTCCCTCTTCCTCGGCGAGATCGGCGGCCGCCGGGTCGCCTTCCTGCCCCGGCACGGCACCGGCCACCACCTGCCGCCGCACCGCATCAACTACCGCGCCAACATATGGGCGCTGCGCTCGGTGGGCGTACGCCAGGTGCTGGGCCCGTGCGCGGTGGGCGGGCTGCGCCCGGAGTACGGGCCGGGGACCCTGCTCGTGCCGGACCAGATGGTGGACCGCACCAAGAACCGGGTGCAGACGTACTACGACGGAGAGACCCGGGCCGACGGCGCGGAACCGAACGTTCTCCATCTGGGCTTCGCCGATCCGTACTGCCCCGAGGGGCGCAGGGCGGCGCTGGCGTCGGCTCGCGCGAAGGACTGGGAGCCGGTGGACGGCGGGACGCTGGTGGTCGTCGAGGGGCCGCGCTTCTCGACCCGCGCGGAATCGCGCTGGCACGCGGCGATGGGCTGGTCGGTGGTCGGGATGACCGGGCATCCGGAGGCGGTCCTCGCCCGCGAACTGGGCCTCTGCTACACGACGATGACGCTGGTGACGGACCTGGACGCGGGGGCCGAGGCCGGGGACGGCGTCTCGCACGGCGAAGTGCTGAAGGTGTTCGCCGCCAATGTGGACCGGCTGCGCGCGGTGCTCTTCGACGTGGTGGCCGCGCTGCCCGAGACGGCGGACCGCGACTGCCCGTGCTCGCACGCGCTGGACGGCCTGGACACGGGGATCGAGCTCCCCTGACGACGACGGGTCCTCCGGAACGCCGGTTTTCCTGAGGCCGCGGTGACGGCTGTGGCATGCGTGGGTGAGCGAGTTGTCCACAACGCCGGAGGTGTCCACAGGCTCCAGCGGGAAGCGCGCGGAGCGTGGATCGTGAGGGGTGTCCGTCCGGAACTCCTCACAGCAGGTGGTGTTGGCCATGTCTCCGTCTCCCCGGGTCCTCCCGTCGCCCGTGTCCTCACCGGCCGTTCCGGGGCCCCCGTCGCCCGTGTCCTCACCGGCCGTTCCGGGGCTCCCGGCGTCCGCTCCCCCGCCCTGCGGGGTGCCCGCGTTCGACCCGTTGCGGGTGGACGCGAGCATCGCGGTTCGGCTGCGGCGGGCGTTGTGGCGGCAGCGGCGCACCATGGCGGCCGGGCTCGCCCTGACGGCCGCCGCGTTGGCGGCGATGGGGCCGGGCGGAGGCGGCGGCACGGCCGGCTTCACCGCACGGGGCGGCGGGACGGGCACGGCCGATGCCGCGCCGGAACGGGTCCACCGGCCGGCTCAGCTGGTGTCCGCGCCGGTCCGGATCGCCGATGTGGGGACGGCACGGCTGTTACGACCGGGGAGCCGCGTCGACGTCGTCGCCGCCGGCGAGGACGGAACCGGGAGCCGCGTCCTGGCCAAGGGCGCGCTGGTGGCGGATGTGCCGCAAGCCCCGGCCGAAGGGCGCTCGGAGGAGGGGGCGTTGATCGTGCTGTCCGTCCCCCGGAGCACGGCCGCGTCGCTGGCCGGCGCCGGAATCTCGGCCAGGCTGGCCGTGGTCCTGTGCTGATCCGCAGCGCCGCCCTGAGCACCGTGAGGCGACACGACAAACGGACTAAAGACTCCAATTGGGTGTTTCTTTCGCGTATTGCCGTAGGTTGCGGAGCAGTCCGCGCCGTCCCCGGCACACGCGAAGGGAGGCTCATCCGTGAGCGAGAAGAAGGTCGGCCTGCTGGAAGGGTTCAAAGCCTTCCTGATGCGCGGCAACGTGATCGACTTGGCGGTCGCCGTCGTCATCGGCGCCGCGTTCACGCAGATCGTGAACGCAGTCGTCAAAGGTGTCATCAATCCACTGGTCGGCGCGTTCGGCACCAAGGACCTGGAGGGCTACAGCTCCTGCCTCAAGGGGCCCTGCGTCACGGACCCGAAGACGGGCGAAGCCATCGAGGGCATCCGGATCCTGTGGGGCTCGGTGCTCAGTGCCGCCCTCAGCTTCTTGATCACCGCGGCTGTCGTCTACTTCCTGATGGTGCTGCCCATGGCCAAGTACCTGGCCAGGCGCGCGGCCATACAGGCGGCGAAGGAGGGGGTGCAGGAAACGCTGGAGGTGAGCGAGCTGGAGGTTCTGAAGGAGATCCGCGACGCCCTCGTCTCACAGCGCGGCGGACCGGCGAGCCGGGCTCCCGGAGAGACTCCGGGCGACTGAGGCCGTCCCGCCGCTCCTGCGCTCCTGCGCTCCTGCGCTCCTGCGCTCCTGCGCTCCTGCGCTCCTGCGCTCCTGCGCTCCTGCGCTCCTGGCGGGCATACGACGGGCGAACGGCCGCAGAACCCGGGCACGAACCGGGGGGCTCTCCACGCTCCCCGACGGCCAGCGGGCTCCCACATCTCCCGGCGCTCCCGACCCCGGCGCTCTCGCAGTCCAGTCCCCGGTCGGCACACGGCGACCGCGCGCAGTGCCACAGAAGAACCGGTGGCGGCGTCGCCGGACCGCGTCGGAGCGAGGGGCTCAGATGTGGTGGGGCGGCTTCTCGTCCAGGAAGCGCGCCAAATCGGCGGCGCTGCCACCGGCCGGGGCCCGCTCGCCCCACCCTCGGTCCGTGTCGTCCGAGGACTGCTGGTCCAACGGATCGTCGAAGATCAGAGCCGGTCTCGGTCTCGGTTTCGACTGGTCCGGCTGCGACGGCTTCGAATCGCGCGGGCCGGGGGCGGGGGCGGTGCTCATGTTTCCAGGGTACGGCGGGGCTCAGCGGTCCTCCGGATCCAGCCGCCGCAGCCGGAGGACCACGCCGGAACGGCCGGCGGAGAAAGCCACGAACGCCGGGCAGCTGAGCACGACCGGCGCCGGGTACGACCAGCACGCGGAGACGAGCAGCGCGTGTGGAGCAGCGCACGCGCACGAGCGCAGGTGAAGGAGCACACATGACAGAGGAGCCCCAGCAAGAACCCCGCGGAAGGTCCCAGGGCCCGAAGTCGGGCTCCCCCGGCCCGAAATCCGGCTCCCCCGGCCCGGAGTCGGGCTCTCCCGGCCCGGAGTTCGGCTTCACCGGCCCGGAGCACGGGTCGCCCGGCCCGCTGGACGCGCTGACCGATGTCGCCGGGCTGCGCGTCGGCCACGCGCGGGTGCCGGGCGAGGGCGCGTTGAGCGGCACCACCGTCGTCCTCGCCCCCGAGGGCGGCGTGGTCGCGGCCGTCGACGTGCGCGGCGGCGGCCCCGGCACCCGGGAGACGGACGCGCTCGATCCGCGCAACCTGGTGCAGCGCATCGATGCCGTGGTCCTGACGGGCGGCAGCGCGTACGGACTGGACGCGGCGTCCGGCGTGATGGCCTGGCTGGAGGAGCGCGGGCGCGGGGTGCGGGTCGGCCCCGATCCGGCGCAGGTGGTGCCGGTGGTGCCGGCCGCGTGCGTCTTCGACCTGGGGCGGGGCGGTGACTGGCGGGCCCGCCCGGACGCCTCGACCGGCCGCGCGGCGGTGGAGGACGCCGCGCGCACGGAGCCGGGGGCGCCGGTCGCCGAGGGAAACGTCGGCGCCGGGACGGGCGCGGTCGCCGGGCGGCTCAAGGGCGGGGTGGGCACGGCGAGCGTGCGGCTGGGCTCCGGGATCACGGTGGGCGCGCTGGTCGTGGTGAACGCCGCGGGCTCGGTGGTCGACCCGCGTACGGGCGCGCTGTACGGGGAGTACGGCGCGGCCGAGCCGTCGGCGCCCCCGGCGCCCGAGGTCCACCGTGCGGCGCTGCGGCGCCTGGCCCAGGCACGGCAGGCCGCCGCGGGTCACCCCCTCAACACCACACTCGCGGTCGTCGCCACGGACGCCGAACTCACCCGGGCCCAGGCGCAGAAGCTCGCCGGAACGGCGCACGACGGGCTGGCGCGCGCGGTGCGCCCCGTGCATCTGCTGACCGACGGGGACACCGTCTTCGCCCTGTCCACCGGCAGCCGTCCACTGCACCCGCGGAACCCGATCGCCCTCAACGAGGTGCTGGCGGCCGGCGCGGAGTGCGTGACGCGCGCCATCGTGAAGGCCGTCCGGTCGGCCCGGGGCACCGAGGGCCGCGACCGGGGCGTCGGGCACCCCTCGTACGGCGACCTCTACGGCTCGCCCCGGTCCCCGGCATGACCCCTGAAGCGCACACCCGTCCGCCCCCGACTCACGTACGGGGGAGGGAAGTTCGGACTAACCGCCAGGAACCATCCTTGTGCGCGAATCGTTTTCTCCAAGCCCGGTCACGATGTCGGTGCCAGGGACTACGTTATGCACGCAGCAAGTAACACGCGGCAACGGCCTGGAGACAGCACCTTGAGCGATCCGTACGAGACAACCGAGCAACACCTCGAGCGACTCCTGCGACGGGCACTCAACTCTTTCGACCTGCCCGACGGTACGGTCGAGAGACTCGGCACCGCGCTCGCCCACAGCAGTTCCCTGCACTCCTCGCACCACAGTTCCGTGCTCCACCGCGAGACCTACCGGCACACGTATCTGCTCTCCGACGGCACCGCCCTCTCCCTGTGGGAGGTGGTGCACAGCGGTCCGCGCGACGCCTCGGATCCCCGGGCCCGGACGGATCCCGAGTTCCGGCACCACGAGTTGTACGACGACGAGGCCGACGCCCGGGTCGCCGCCGCCCGGCTGGCCGGCGGTCTCGGGGATCTCCCGGTGTTCGGGGACGAGGGGCCGCAGGCCGATCTGGACACGCTCACGGTCCTGATGGCGGCTCCCCCGGTCCCGATGCCCCGGATGTACGCACCGGACAACTCCGCCGACCATGCCCGCCGCGTGCTTCGCCGCGCGGAGAACAGCGACGGGCCCGGCGAGGAGACCGCCCGGCTGCTGCGCGCCGCCTTCGCCCACCACATCACCCAGGTCTTCGGCCGCCAGTGCCAGGTGGGCGGGCGGAGCGCCGGGTTCACGTTGTACGAGCACGCCTTCCTGCTCCTGGACGGCAGCGAGACGAGTCTGTGGGAGGTCGAGCACACGGCCACGCCGGACGGCCGCCACATGTGCGAGGTGTACGCCGACGAGGGGTCGGCGCGCGGCGCCATGGAGAGCCGTACCCGCATCTGCTGACCGGGCCCCGGCGGGAAAGGCCGGGGTACGACCACAGCCGCCCCGACCCGGTCGGGCCAGGCCGGGCCGCGGGCGGGGCGGACCGCAGGCGGGGCGGACCAGCCGGGTCGGTCGGCGTGTGACGTGAGCGATGGCATCCGCGTCCTGAACGAGGCCGGACGAGGCGGGAAGGGGCGGGGCGCGGCGCCAGTCGTTCGCCCCGCCCCGGCCGCACGTCCGGTCCTGCCCGCGCCGTCCGGTCCGTACCTCCGGTCCGCCCACCCGGTCCTGCCCGCGCCGTCCGGTCCGTACCTCCGGTCCGCCCACCCGGTCCTGCCCGCGCCGTCCGGTCCGCACGTCCGGTTCCGCTTCCTCCGCCCTGCCGCCCATCCGTCCATTTTCAAGCCCTTGCCGGTTTCGGGCTCGTACCAGTTGGCTCGTACCGGTTTCAGCCCCCGACGGGATTCGGGCCCTACCGGGTCAGCGCGGGCGTCCTGCCCGATGCGGCGTCGGTCTCGTGCCCGGGCCCAGCGGCAGCGTCCGCGTCGGCCAGGGATTCACTCGCCTCACCGGACACACGGACGCCCGTGGGCGCGTCCGCCTCCCCGGGCCCCCTGCCGGACGCACCGCCGTCCATGGCGTCGACGCCTTCCGCATGGCGGGGCGGGCGAGCGGGCAGCGCGAACATCACCAGGAAGATCACCGCGAGCACCGCGACCACCCACCACAGCGAGTGCCGGAACGCCTCCGCGAACGCCGGGCCCGCCTGCCGCGGCGCGAGCCGGTCCCCGATCGAGCCGAAGAAGACGACCGCGACCAGGCCGAGCCCGAGCGCGTTGCCCATCTGCTGCACGGTGTTGATGAGGCCGGAGGCCGAACCGGAGTGCTCCTTCGGCACCTCGGACAGCACCATGTCCGTCAGCGGGGCGACGATCAGTCCCATGCCCAGGCCCATGACCGCCAGCGGCGGCACCATCTGCCAGGACGTGACGCCCATCCCGTACCGCTCGGACACCGCTATGTAGAGCAGCAGGCCGGCGATCATCAGCAGCGCACCCGCCTGAAGGACCTTGCGGCCGAACCGGGGCACCAGTTTCTGTACGGAGATCCCCGCGGCGCATGAGACGGCGACCGAGAACGGGACGCCGGTCAGCCCGGCCCGCAGCGCGGTCCAGCCGAGACCCATCTGCATGTAGAGCGTCCAGACCAGGAAGAAGATGCCGAGTCCGACGCCGAAGGTCAGCTGCACGGCGATGCCGGCCGCGAAGCTCTTGACCCGGAACAGCGACAGCTCGACCAGCGGCGAACCGTCCCTGCGCGCCTTCGCCCGCTCGAACAGCACCAGCGCCAGGAAGACCAGCAGGCTGCCGGCCATCGACAGATGGCCCCACAGCGGCCAGCCCAGCTCCCGGCCCCGGGTCAGCGGGTAGATCAGCATCAGCAGTCCCAGCGTCACCAGGGTGACGCCGACCAGGTCGAGCCGGAGCGCCCGCGGCGCCTTGGACTCGGTGATGAACCGGTTGCCCAGGATCAGGGCCGCGATGCCGACCGGCAGGTTGATCAGGAAGATCGGCCGCCACTGGAGGCCGGCGATGTCCCACTGGGTGAGCAGAGCGCCCAGCAGCGGCCCCATGATCGCGCCGAGACCGACGATCGCGCCGAAGAGGCCGAACACCTTGCCGCGCTCGTGCGCCGGGAAGGTGGCGTGCACGATCGACAGCACCTGCGGAACCATCAGCGCGGCGGTGCCGCCCTGGAGAACGCGGGAGGCGACCAGCATCTCGGGGCTCGCGGCGAAGCCGCAGAGCGCGGAGGCCACCGTGAACCCGCCGATGCCGAGCAGGAACAGCCGCTTGCGTCCGTGGATGTCGCCGAGCCGGCCGCCGGTGATCAGTCCGGCCGCGAAGGCCAGCGAGTAGCCGGCGGTGATCCACTGGATCGAGCTGAACGAGGCGCCGGTGTCCTGCCGGATGCTCGGGATGGCCACGTTGACGATCGTGACGTCCACCAGGTCCATGAAGGCCGCGGTCATCACGATGGCGAGGGCGAACCAGCGTCGCCGGTCGGTCACGGCCGGCGGGGCGGGTGTGGCCGGGGCGGCCGGAGCAGCGGGGGCGGCCGAGGCGGCGGGCACCGCCGATGCCGCCGGTGCGGCCTTGGGACCGGACCCCGGGATCGGGGCCGGAGGAGTTGCTGAAGAAGACATGGGAAGAAGCTAGGCCACCATTAGGTCGGTTTATGACCCAATGAGCGGGCACCCTGTCACGGTGACACCTCACCCCGGTACGACCACTCCGACGACGCGAGAGTGAGCCCATGACCGACACTCCGGCCCGACTGCTGAATCTGCTGTCGCTCCTCCAGACGCCCCGCGAGTGGCCGGGCAGCGAACTCGCCGAGCGGCTGGACGTCAGCCCGCGCACCATCCGCCGCGACATCGACCGGCTGCGCGCGCTCGGATATCCGGTCGAGGCCACGCGCGGTTCGGTCGGCGGATACCGCCTGGTCGCGGGCACCGCCATGCCGCCGCTGCTGCTCGACGACGAGGAGGCCGTGGCCATCGCGGTGGGCCTGCGGGCCGGCGCCGGGCACGCGATCGAGGGCGTCGACGAGGCGTCCGTACGCGCTCTGGCGAAGCTGGAACAGGTGCTGCCGTCGCGGCTGCGGCACCGGGTCTCGACCCTGCAGAACGCCACGGTGCCGCTGACCCGGGGCGACGGCTCGACGATCGATCCGCGCACGCTCACGGTGATGGCGTCCGCGGTCACCGGGCGGGAGCGGCTGCGGTTCGCGTACCGCGCGGGTGACGGCGCCGAGACCAGGCGGGAAGCCGAGCCGTACCGGCTGGTGAGCGCCGGGTGGCGCTGGTACCTCGTCGCGTACGACCTGGGGCGCGAGGACTGGCGCACGTTCCGGGTCGACCGGGTCAGCGAACCCTTCGCGACGGGGGCCCGGTTCACCCCGCGCGAGCTGCCCACGGGGGACGCGGCGCAGTTCCTCAGCGGCTCCATCGCCCGGCGGCAGCCGGAGCTGGCGGTCGACGTGAGCTTCGCGGCCCCGGCGGACTTCGTCTCCGCCCGGCTGCCGGCCCGGTTCCGCCCGCTGGAACCGACCGACGACGGGAACGGGTGCCGGCTGCGGGTGACGCTGCCGGACTCGCTGGAGTGGGTGGGGCTCCGACTGGCCCTGGTCGACTGCGAGTTCAGCGCACATGGGCCCGCGCAGCTGGTGACGTACCTGAGTGAGCTGAGCGCCCGCCTGAACCGCGCCACGGCACGCTGACGCGTTTCCGCAGCTGACATGTCTCCGCTGCAGACATGTCTACGCCGCGGACACGTCTCTGACGTGGACGCGCCTCTGACGTGGAGACATTTCCGCCGCGGACGCGTCTTCGCGGCCGCGGGGAGGCGAGGCGTACGCGCGGGGAGGCGAGGCGTACGCGCGGCGCGCCCTCGCGCACTCACGGCGGAGAAGTGAGCCCCGGCGCCAGGGGGGGTGGGCGCCGGGGCTCGTCCTTGGGGGTCAGCCCGTTTTTATCCGGAGGCTTCTGCTCCGCGGGCTCCCGATCCGGAGGCTACTGGATGGCGGCTCACGCGGCGGCGTCAAAACCCGTGTCGCGAGCCATTCGCTTCAGTTCGAGCAGCGCGTGCTTCTCGATCTGGCGGATCCGCTCCCGGGTCAGGCCGTGCTGCTTGCCGACCTCGGTGAGGGTCCGCTCGCGGCCGTCCTCGATGCCGTACCGCATGCGGATGATGGAGGCGGTGCGGTGGTCGAGCTTGCCGATGAGGTCCTCCAGCTCCTCGCTGCGCAGCAGGGTCATCACCGACTGCTCGGGCGACACCGCGGAGGTGTCCTCCAGAAGGTCGCCGAACTGCGTCTCGCCCTCGTCGTCCACGGACATGTTGAGGCTGACCGGGTCACGGGCCCAGTCGAGGACGTCGCTCACCCGCTCCGGCGTGGAATCCAGCTCGGCGGCTATCTCCGTGTGCTCCGGCTCGCGTCCGTGCTCACGGTTGAACTCGCGCTGCACCCGGCGTATCCGGCCCAGCTCCTCCACGAGGTGGACGGGGAGCCGGATGGTGCGCGACTGGTCGGCTATGGAACGGGTGATGGCCTGGCGGATCCACCAGGTGGCGTACGTGGAGAACTTGAAGCCCTTGGCGTAGTCGAACTTCTCGACCGCGCGCACGAGCCCCGCGTTCCCCTCCTGGATCAGGTCGAGCAGGGGCAGCCCGGCCCGCGGATAGCGACGGGCGACGGCGACCACGAGCCTCAGGTTGGATCGGATGAACGTGTCCTTGGCGCGCTCGCCCTCGGCGACCAGCGCCTCCAGTTCCTCGCGCGTCGCCCCGCCGGCCTCGCTCTCCACCACACCGTCGAGAATCTGCCGGGCGTAGACGCCGGCCTCGACGGCCTGCGACAGCTCGACCTCCCTCGCGGCGTCGAGCAGCGGCGTACGGGCGATCTCGTCCAGGTACATGCCGACCAGGTCGCGATCGGCGATCTCTCCGCCCGCGCGAGCACTGCTTGCCCGGTTGGTCCCGCCGGTGGCGGACGAACGACGGGCGACGGCACGGGTTGCCATGCGAGCTCCCTTGCTGAGTAGGTCGCGACACCCTCTCGGGTGCCCTGCATCCGATGGAAACAACGACTGGAATCAGGACAGAATTCCCATGCCCGGCATTCAATTTCGCGATCATGCAGTACCCTGCTACCCCACCGCAGGCGCGAGCACGCCGGACGAGCGGACGGAAGCGCAGGTCAGACCGGACATCGAAGGCGCTTCACCGGGACTCGCGGACATCAGCGGCCACGAGCGTCTGAGACGGCGGTCACATTCGATACGGGCCCCGACGAGTTCCTCATGAGCCCCTTCCCATGAGCCTCTTCCCACCCGAACAGCGGCCGCCGCCGCTTCCTTCCCGGCTTCCCTCCCCCCGGGAAGACGGCCGGCGCCGCCCGCAGGTTGCTCGCGATGTCCGGATTGTCGGCTCTGCCGCCACCGATGCGGGTCAGCCCCGAAGGGCGGTCCTGAGCCCCCGTCGTAGGGCCCGGGCAGGGGTGTGGACTACGTCCCCGGCCGGTTATGCGGCGCGCGACGCGTGCCTAGCGTGCTGCCGCATGGACGAACCGCTGAGCAGGGACACATACGGAGACGACACCACCGGCACGCTCGACGAGGCGCTGGAGCGGCTTCACGCCACGGGCCCGGAGCGCGACGGCTTGCTGAGCGACCACGCCCCGATGGCCGTCGAGGCGCTCCCCCGCGCGTTGTGGGCGCCGAGCCTGGCGGCCGCGTGGGCGGCGAGCGCCGCGGTCACCGCCGCGTACTCGCCCGCCGAGCCGTCGACCGGGCCCGCCGGGTCCCCTGCGTACTCGCGGCCCGCCGCGGAACGCGCGTCCGCGTCCGCAACCGCGCCTCTGCCCGACCAGGAACCGTCCGACGAGGAGCCGTCCGCGGAAGGGCTGTCCGGCGAGGAACTGTTCGCGCGGGCGGCGGCACACGGCGACGATCACACCATCAAGTTCGCCGGCACCGCGCTGGACGTGGGGGACGCCCCGGCCCTGACCGCCGCGCTGCGCGCGATCGAGCTGAACCCGCCGGTTCTCCGACGCCCCCTGCCTCGTGCGCCGGCCCCCACCCCGGGCGCCGACGGCTCACCCCGGGCGGCCGCCCCCGCACAGCCCTCAGCCGAACTGCACCGAGCGCTTCGCGAGCCCCATCCAGAACCCGTCGATGACGCTGCGCCCCCGGTCCAGCTCGTCCTCCGCGGCGCCGAGCGTCACGAAGAGCGGCGCGAAGTGCTCGGTGCGCGGGTGGGCCAGCCGGCCGGCCGGGGACTTCTGCTCGAAGTCCAGCAGCGCGTCAATGTCCCGCGCGCGGAGCGCCCGGTTCCCCCAGTCGTCGAACTCCGCCGACCAGCCGGGGACGCCGCCCTGGTGGCGCAGGGCGGCGAGGTTGTGGGTGAAGAACCCGCTGCCGACGATCAGGACGCCCTCGTCGCGCAGGGGCGCGAGCCTGCGCCCGATCTCCATGAGCTTCCGCGGGTCCAGCGTGGGCATGGAGATCTGGAGTACGGGGATGTCGGCGTCCGGGAACATCTCCACCAGCGGCACATACGCGCCGTGGTCCAGCCCGCGGTCGGGCATGTCCTGCACCGGCGTGCCGGCGCGCCGCAGCAGCTTGCGCACGTCCTCCGCCAGCTCCGGCGCACCGGGGGCGCCGTAACGCACCCGGTAGTAGTGCTCGGGGAAGCCCCAGAAGTCGTAGACGAGCGGGACCGGCTCCGTCGCGCCGAGCGCGAGCGGGGCCTCCTCCCAGTGCGCGGAGACCATCAGGATCGCCCGCGGGCGGGGCAGCCCGGCGGACCAGGCGGCCAGCTCCCCGGGCCAGACGGGGTCGTCGGCCAGTGGCGGCGCCCCGTGGGAGAGGTAGAGGGCGGGCATGCGCTCCGCGGTGACAGTCATGGCACTCCCCATCCGCTGCTGCTCAAGGTATGTCTTCTACTGGTCTCTATTGAGAAGGAAGAGTTCTTTAATGTTCAAGTTCCCAGCCCTTGAGACCTTAGACCTATCTAGTTAAACTTTCAAGAAAAGGTTAGAGTGGAGCACATGACCACGGCATCCACCGGCGAACCGCGCTGGCTCTCCGACGACGAGCAGAGAACGTGGCGGGCGTACCTCCACGCCACCACGCTCCTGGAGGACCATCTCGACCGCCAGTTGCAGCGTGATGCCGGGATGCCGCACATCTACTACGGGCTGCTGGTCCAGCTCTCCCAGGCGCCGCACCGCCGGAAGCGGATGACCGAACTGGCCAAGGACGCCAAGATCACCCGCTCCCGGCTCTCGCACGCCGTCGCACGACTGGAGAAGAGCGGCTGGGTGCGCCGCGAGGACTGCCCGTCCGACAAGCGCGGCCAGAACGCGGCCCTCACCGACGCGGGCTTCGACATGCTCAGCCGGTCGGCGCCGGGGCACGTCAGCGCCGTACGGCAGGCGATGTTCGACCGGCTCACGCCCGAGCAGATGCGCTCGCTCGGCGAGATCATGCAGGTCATCGCCACCGGACTGCAGCCGGAGGACACGGACGCGGATCTGCCCTGGCTGCGCTGAGCGCCGGGGCGCGCCCCCTCCCCCGGCCGCGCCCCCTCCCGGCCGCACGCCGCCCCACCCCCGGATACGCCTCGGCTCCGGCCCCGCAGGACGGGACCGGAGCCGAGGCGGTGGACGAGCCAAGCAAGTGGACGAGGCAAGGCCATACGTGAAGCCCGTGTCAGTGGGCGACGCGCGAGGCCCGCGCCAGTGGGCGAGGCGTGCGGCCCGTCGTCAGTGGGCGACGACCGGGACCCGGGTCTCGTCCGCCGCCTCGCCGGAACCGCCCGAGACGGGCGCCCCGCCCCTCGCGCTCCCGGTGGGACGACCGGCGTTGACGAGGACCAGCGCGATCGCGAAGGCGGTCAGCAGGGCGCCGACGGCCCACCAGATGGCGCCGGCGAAACCGTGCACCATCGACTGGAGCTTCAGCAGCTCCGGATCGGTGGCCCCGAGCGCGGCGTGCGAGCCGGCGTACGCGGTCGCGGCCGACGCGGCGACGGTGTTCAGCAGCGCCGTGCCGATCGCGCCGCCCACCTGCTGCGAGGTGTTGACCATGGCGGAGGCGACTCCCGCGTCCTTCGGCCCGACCCCGTGCGTGGCCAGCGACATGGCCGGCATGAACGCCGTGCCCATGCCGAGACCGAGCAGCAGCTGGGCGGGCAGGATGAGCCCGGCGTAGGACGAGTCGATCTCCAGCCGGGTCAGCAGCAGCATGCCGGTCGCGGCGGTCAGGAAGCCGGGGCCCATCAGCGCCCGCGCCGGCACCCGGGTCATCAGCCGGGCGCCGATCTGCGTGGAGCCGGTGATCATGCCCGCGACCATCGGCAGGAAGGCGAAGCCGGTCCTGATCGGCGAGTAGCCCTTCACGACCTGGAGGTAGTACGTCAGGAAGAGGAACAGTCCGAACATCGCGATGACGGCCAGCCCCAGCGACAGGTAGACACCGCCGCGGTTGCGGTCCAGCACGACGCGCAGCGGCAGCAGCGGCGACCCGACCCGGGACTCGGTCACCACGAACGCCAGCAGCAGCACGCCCGCCGCGATGAAGCCGCCGATGGTCACCGGGTCCGACCAGCCGGCGGTCTCGGCCCGGGTGAACCCGTACACCAGCGCCACCAGGCCGGTCGCGGACAGGACGACACCCGGGATGTCGAGCGGCGAACGGTTGCGGCCGACGGCCGGCTCGCGGATCACGAAGTACGCGCCCGCCGCGGCGAGCACCGCGAACGGAATGTTGACGAAGAACGTCCAGCGCCAGTTGAACACCTGGGTCAGGAAGCCGCCGAGGATCAGGCCGACCGCGCCGCCGCCACCGGCGATCGCGCCGTAGATGCCGAACGCCTTGGCACGTTCCCTGGCGTCGGTGAACATCACGGCGAGCAGCGAGAGGGCCGCCGGGGCCAGCAGGGCCCCGAAGACGCCCTGGAGCGCGCGGGAGCCGAAGAGCATGGCCTGGTTCTGCGCCGCGCCGCCGAGCGCGGAGGCCAGGGCGAAGCCGACCAGGCCGACGACGAAGGTCCGCTTGCGGCCCCAGAGGTCCGCGATCCGGCCTCCGAAGAGCAGCAGCCCGCCGAACGCGAGGGCGTAGGCCGTGATGACCCACTGCTTGTTCGCCTCGGAGATGTCCAGGGCCGTCTGGGCGTGGGGCAGCGCGATGTTCACGATCGTGGCGTCGAGCACGACCATCAGCTGCGCCAGGGCTATGAACCCCAGCGCCTTCCATCGGCTGGGATCCGGAAGCCGGCCGTCGGCCGCCTTCGATGTGCCGGCCGAGACCGGCCGGTTCGACAGGTTGGACGGCTTCGACGAGTGGGACGGATTGGACGCGTTCGACGGGTTGGACGCGTTCGACGGGTCCGGCGGCTCGGGAGTCCCCGACTTCTTCGCCGTCCTCGTCCTCGGTGTTGCGGATGTCTTCGGTGTTTCGGGCATGGGGGTATCCACTGTTCTCGGGCATGGGGTTGTCCGCCGGGGAACGCGTGCGGGCGTACGCGCAGGGCGCACGAGGACGCGTATCAGGAGATCGGCGGACAAACCGCGCGTATGAGCGAATGAACGTGTGAGGACGGGCGGTCGTACGAAGGACGCGCGTCCCGGTGCGGCGGCCGGCTCAGCGGGCCGGCGCGGGTGTCAGGGTCGGCGTCGCAGGTCCTCCAGGGTGGCCGCCGTTCCGGGCAGCCGGGAACGGGCCGGGGCCTCCAGGCCGTCCAGAAAAAGTTGCAGATGGCGGTGGGCGAAGCGGTCGACGGCCGGACAACCGGTGCCGGGCAGCGGCCGGGTGAGCTGGGAGAGGGCGACCATGACGTCACCGACGGCGATGTCGGTGCGCAGGCGCCCGGCGGACATGGCACGCGTCACGAGCCCCTCGACGGCCTCTTCGAGGCGTCGGCGCTCGGCGAGCAGTTCCGGGTGGTCCTTGTCGAAACCGCCCGACAGCATCGGGCACAACGCCCCGATGCGTTCATCGGCCGCCGCGTGCACGAAGCGGCTGAGCGCGGCGAAGGGGTCGGCCTCCTCGGCCGCCGCCTCCTCCGCGCGGTCGGTGGTGCGCGAGGTGACCGCGAGCACGACCTCGTGGATCAGCGCGGCCCGGTCGGGAAAGTTCCGGTAGAGCGTGGCGTTGCCGACCCCGGCGCGCCGGGCGACCTCGTCGAGCGGCACGTCCGGCCCGAACTCGACGAACATCTCGCGCGCCGCCGTCACGATCCGCTCCCGGTTGCGCAGCGCGTCGGCGCGCGGGCGGGCCGTCCGGGGCCGCGCCCCACCAGTCACGGCCCGCGCCCCACCAGTCACGGCCCGCGCCCCACCAGTCACGGCCCGCGCCCCACCGGTCGCTGGCCCTGCCGCCCCGGTCGCCGGGCACTCCGCGTCGGTCGCGGGCCGAGCCGCTCCGGCGGCGGTACGTGCGACGGTCTCCACGACGGCTTCCTTTCGCTGGTTCCGGGCCCGGGGGCTCCGGGTCCCCGGGTCCCGCAGGGCTTCTCATATCCGGGGAACTTCTCCCCGGATCGCGGGAACACAGGGTGAAACGGGGAGAAGGTCCCCGGTTATTTCCTCAGCGCGATGTGAGCCGAAGCACACCTCAAGACGGGAAAACCAACCGATCGGCGCACCCAGCGAGCGTCGTCGTACCGCCCGCCACAGGCTGAGCGGGAGAGCGCAGCCGGATCCGGCCGGCTGCCGCGGACCCCCGAGGCGCCTCTATGCAGAAGTCCCGCCACCGGATACGCAGGCACCGCAGCCCGATCGCGCTCGCCTCGGCGACGGCCCTGGTCATTGCCGCGGTGGCGTCGGCCAGCAGCAGTCTTCCGCTGTCCAGCCGGGCCTCGGCGGGACCGGTGGCCGAAATCCGGGCGGCGGGCATCGCCCGGTGCCGGATACCGGCGACCATGGGGGTGCAGATGTCGGAGGGCATGCCGACCCCGAAGGGGTACGCCCATTCGACGGGCCGGATCCGCGCCCTCAACCTGATGATCGACTTCCCGGACGCCAAGGGCGCCGAACCGGCGATGGACCGGTTCGCGGAGTTCTTCCCGCAGACCGTCGAGTGGTTCCGGACCGCCTCGTACGGGCGGCTCACCTATGTGCCCGACGCCCCCATCAGGACCTGGCTGCGGATGCCGCTGCCGTTCGCGGAGTACGGGATAGACCGGGGAGCGCCGTACGAACCGGGCTACCGCCACCTCGTCCAGGACATCGTCGCCGCCGCCGACGCGAAGGTGGACTTCAGCGCGTACGACCTGGTCAACGTCCTGGTCACCCCGAACGCCGGGCCGCCCGCCCTCGACACCGTGCTGTCCGTGACCTTCGCCGGCAACGCCAACGCCCCGCACGCGGACGGGGTCCCGCTCTCCAACACGTCGTTCATCTACAGCAGGCAGGACGACGGCTCGGGGTCGTTCAAGCGGACCGGGTTCCGTGTCCTGCCGCACGAGAACGGCCATGTGTTCGGCCTCCCTGACCTCTACACCCTGGAGGGCGGCGGGGCGGTCGGGCACTGGGACATCATGTCCGAGGACTGGGGGGCCGACAACGACCTGCTGGGCTGGCACAAGTGGAAGCTCGGCTGGCTCGACAACAGCCAGATCGTCTGCGCCGCCGGGCCCGGCACCAGCGAGCACACCCTCGCCCCGCTGGCCGGACGGGGCGGCACAAAGCTGGCGTTCGTACCGCTGAGCACCGAATCCGGCTACGCGGTGGAGGTGCGGACCCGGGCGGGCAACGACCAGGAGGTCTGCCGGCCCGGCGTGCTGATCTACAAGGTGAGCTCGGACGTCGACACCGGGCAGGGGCCGGTGTCGGTCGTGGACAGCACCAAGAACAGCGGCGGCTGCACCCGGCAGCCCAATGTGCACGCCGAACTCTCCGACGCCGCCTTCCGCCCCGGCCAGACCTTCACCGACAAGACCTCCGGGATACGGATATCCGTGGTCGACAAGGACGACAAGGGGAACTACCGGGTCCGGATATCCCGCCCCTGAACGGAACGCCGGTGAACGGAACGCCAGTGAACGGAACGCCGGCGGATCCCGGTCGAGTCCAGGGAGGCGGATCCGGGAGCGAACTCAGGAATCCGGGGGAATCCGGGGGAATCCGGGGCGGGTCAGTCCGCGCCCGGAAGCGCGGGTCCGGTGTATCCGGGTCCCTGGTATCCGGGGTCCCGATGGCCGGGATCTTCCTCGCCCTCCAGGCCCTCGGGCCCCGTACGGCCGCGTCCCGTACGACCGGGTCCCGTACGGCCGGATCCCATGCGGCCGGGGCTCCCGAAGTCGGGGCTCGCGAAGTCGGGACCGGCGAAATCAGGGCTGGAGAAATCCGGGCCCGTGAAATCCGGGCTGGAGAAGTCCGGCGCGCTGAAGCCCGGCCCCCTCCTCGGCCCCGGAACACCGGTCCCACGACCGACCGCACCCGCGACACCGCGCGTACCCTCCGCGCTCTCCGCGCTCTCCGTTCCCTTCGCATCGGCGCCCTCCGCACCGACGCTCCCCGCGTCGGCCGCACGCTCCGGCCCCTCCGCCCCCTCCACGCTCCCCGTACCCTCCGCGTCGATCACCCCCGCCGCGCCGCGCGCGATCGAGTCGACCAGGAAGGGGAGCATGCCGTGTTCGAGCAGCGCCGCCTCCCACGCCCCGCGCGCCCGGTCCGCCTCGGTGTCGCCCCCGTCCTGCGCCGAGCGGTTGCGCGCCGCCACCACGAGCAGCCCGACGAGTCCGGCCAGCAGCGTCACCACCGCGACCCCGGCCGCGACCAGCCCGGCGACGAGCATCACCTCCGCGAGATGCGAGTGGCTGTCGACGGCTCCTAGAACGAGGCCGATCAGGCCGAACACGACGGCGGCCGTGGCCGACAGGCCCGGCACCAGCACCGCGACCGCGTGCAGCGCGCTGCCCCGGGTGGTCGCGCCGACGCCGGGCTCGCGCCGTACGGCGCTCCGCGCGGGCCCCGGACGGCCCGGGGCGTCGAGCAGCCGGCGGTAGGCCCGGTACTCGGAGGCGGCCGAGCCGGCGATGGCGGCGCGCGCGGCGAGCGCGCGGGTGCGCAACTGCTCGTTGTTGAGCGCCCCCGGCGTACGACGGCGCCCCTCCTGGACCACGGGCGAGCCCAGTGCGCGGTCCAGGACACGCTCGTAGGCGGGCAGGTCCTCCGCGCGCAGAAAATCCTGTTGGTCCACGAGCTCTTCCTCGATAGGTGAAGTCCGCACCGTCCCCCCACATCCCCGACCGCATATTACTTGCTAGATTACGCAACTGAGCAACCATTGGC
This sequence comes from Streptomyces tyrfis, assembly GCF_037034285.1. Taxonomy (NCBI): domain Bacteria; kingdom Bacillati; phylum Actinomycetota; class Actinomycetes; order Kitasatosporales; family Streptomycetaceae; genus Streptomyces; species Streptomyces tyrfis. The sequence continues at coordinate 92,850 of NZ_JBAGJZ010000032.1, forward strand.
GACGGGTCCGTCGCAACCGCGACCCCGCCGCGCAAGGAGGAACTCTGATGTCTGTCGCCCGCCGGACACCGCCCCGGCCCGGCCCCGCCCCGACGGCCACCGGGGCCGCGCACGCCGCCCACGCCGCCCCGGCCGTACGAGCCGGCCTGACGGCCCTGACCCTGGCTCTGGCCCTGGCGTTCTGCGCCCTGTTCGCCGTCTTCTCCGCGCACGCGCCCGCGCACGCCGCCGGCACCGGGCTCGACAGCGTGGCCGAGGCCCTGCGGAAGAGTCCCGTGTACGTCGACCCGCGCGCCCGGGACACGCTCTCCGAGGCCGACGCCGAAGCGCTCGCCAAGAAGATCGAGGCCGCGGACCGGCCCGTGTTCGTCGCGGTGCTGCCGAAGGCGGCCGAGTTCCCGCCGCAGACGCTGATGCGGGATCTGCGCACCCTGGTCGGCGTCACCGGCGTGTACGCGGTGCGCCTGGGCGACGGGTTCGACGCGAAGGCGGACTCCTCGGTGATGTCGCGCGACGCGATCGGCAACCTCACCGGCGCCGTCAAGCGTTCCCACCCCGGCGACCCCTCCGAGATGCTGACCGCGTTCGTCGACCGGGCCACCGCGCAGGCCAAGGGCCACGCCCCGGACGGCTGGGGCGAGTCCGGGGGCGGCGAGGGCGGCGGAGCGGGTGCGCTGCTCGCCGTCGGCGCGGTCGCGGCGGCCGGCGCGGGCGGCTACGCCTGGTACCGCCGGAACCGGAAGAAGCGCGAGCGCGCCGAACTGGACGCCCTGCGCGTCGTCGTCGACGAGGACATCACCGCGTTCGGCGAGGAACTGGACCGGCTCGGCTTCCACCCCTCCGAGCCGGGCGCCGACGACGCGATGCGACAGGACTACTCCCACGCCCTGGACGCGTACGACCGGGCCAAGGAGCTGATGGCCGCCGCCTCGGCGCCGCGGGACGTCCGGCCGGTGACCGAGGTCCTGGCGGACGGCCGGTTCGCGCTCGCCACCCTGGCCGCCCGCCGCAACGGCACCCCGCTGCCCGAGCGGCGCTCCCCCTGCTTCTTCGACCCACGCCACGGCCCCTCGACCGGCGATGTCGCGTGGGCCCCGCCCGGCGGCGCGCTCCGCGACGTGCCCGCGTGCCGGGTCGACGCCGAACTCCTGGCGTCCGGCCAGGAACCGATGACCCGCCAGGTGTCGACCGACCACGGCCCGCAGCCCTACTGGAACGCCGGACCCGCCTACGGCCCCTGGGCGGGCGGCTACTTCGGCACGGCCGTCGGCGCCGTGGGCGGCCTGCTGGTGGGCACCATGCTGGGCTCGGCGCTCAGCGCGCCCGCCGCCTTCGCGGACTCTCCCGCCGCCGACGGCGCGTCCGGGGGCGGCGACTTCAGCGGCGCCGACTTCAACTCGGCCGACTTCGGCGGAGGTTTCGACGGGGGCGGCTTCGACGGCGGGGGCGGCGGCGACTTCGGGGGCGGTGACTGGTGATCCGCCGGCCCCGGCGACGGGCCGCGAGGTGACCGGTGTTCGCTGATGTGGGCACGATGGAGGTGGTCACCATCGCGCTGCTCGGCCTCATCCTCTTCGGCCCCGACAAGTTGCCGGAGTTCATCCGGAACACGATGGAGCTCGTGGCCAGGTTCCGGCAGTTCTCCGAGAACGCGAAGCAGGAGATCCGCTCCGAACTCGGCCCCGAGTTCAAGGACTTCGAGTTCGAGGACCTCCGGCCCGAGCGGCTGGTGCGCACCCATCTGCTGGACGGGCAGGATCTCGGGATCGGCGAGATCCGCGACGCCCTGGACCCCCGGAGCGTCCTGGACCCCGGGAGCGACGAGGCCCCCGAGGGGCTCGACGCCGGCCGCCGCCGGGACCACGACGAGCTCGACGCCGGGGCGGGGCGCGGTCCCGCCCCGCCCGAACCGCCCCACAAAAGTTAAAAGATTGCGCAATAATTAAACTATGACTGCGGATGCGAACGACATGCCGTGCTGGGAGGACGCGATCCTCGACGGCGGCCCCGCCGACGGGCTGCGGATGCGGGTCACCGACCGCCCCGGGGTGCTCCAGGTGACCTACCCGTGCCGCCCGGTCCCCTCCCCCGAAGGCGCGGACGACACCGGGGGATCGGGGGGATCGGGGGGATCGGGGGGATCAGGGGGCGTGCAGGTGGAGGCGCTCTACGTCTACCGCCGTGACCTCCGCGTGCGGAACGAACCGCTGAGGTACGGCTACGACGGCGCCAGCCCCTGACCGGAGACCGCCTTTCCCGCCTTGTCCCAGTTGGCGTGCAGCCGGTCCAGGTAGGACTGGGCCTGGCTGCCCGGGCGCGCTCCCCGGGCGAACGCCAGCATGTTGCCCGACCCGGTGTTGTAGCCGAGCGCCAGCAGTTCGTCCTTCGTGTACGACGCCGGCCAGTGCGCGGGCAGCAGCGCCGCCAGGTCGTGCAGATGCCAGGCGGCGGCCTTGAGCGCCAGGTCGCGGTCGTCGGGCAGTTCCTCCCATCGGCGGTCCGCGAAGCCGTGCCGCCGTTTCGTCTCGTCGAAGGCGGCACGGTGCATGTTCGCGATGCCGAACGCGGCGCCCGGCTTATACCGCTGCCAGGCCCGTTCCAGTTCCGGGTCGTGCGGTTTGTACGACTCGTTGTAGAGGATCGCCATCAGCAGCCGCGGCGCGATGCCCGCCCGGCCCGCGTGGGCGCGTACCTGCGCGGAGCAGTCCGCGGGGTCGTAGGTCCCGCTCGGCGGCGGGGTCGGCCCGCTCGCCCCGGGCGCCGGGGCGGTCGTGGCCGGACCGCCGGGCGTGGACGCGGCCGACGGGGCGCCGGACGGCGAGGGCCGGGACGCGTCCGCCGGATCGGAGCCGTGGCCTCCGCGTACCAGCAGCCAGGCCGCCAGTACCAGCACCGGCACCGCGACCCACCGCCCACGCGCTCCGGAGTCCGCCATCGTCCGTCCCTCCTCCGGTGCGCCCGCCAAGTCCCCACCAGACTACGGAGTCCGGCCCGCCGGACCGCGGAGCCGGCCCGCCGTCGCGCGCTGAGCTCCGCACGGCAGTGGTGGACCGGGGCCCTCGCCTACGCCCGGGCCGCGCGGTTCTCGTAGCGGCGGGCGGCGAGGGCCAGCGCGGCGACGTACAGCCCGAGGACGACCACCAGCAGCAGGTAGTACAGGCCCGGCAGGGCCATCATGCCCAGCGGCGGGCCGAGCGGGGAGAGCGGCAGCAGCAGACCGGTCACGGCGAGCACGGCGGCGGCCCGGCCGACCGGGCTGACGCCGCGGGACTCGGCGGTGCGGCGGCCGGTCCGCAGCAGCACCATCACCAGGGCCTGGGTGAGCAGGTTCTCGGTGAACCAGCCGGAGTGGAACACCGCCTCGTCGTCGCCGCCGGGGCCGCGCAGGGCGACCGCGAGCACCGCGAAGGTGGCCAGGTCGGCCACCGCGTTGAGCGCCCCGAAGCCGGCGATGAAGCGGAGGAAGTCGCGCGGCCGCAGCATGGTCGGCCGCCTGAGCGCGGCCGGGGCGGGCCGGTCGTAGGAGAAGGTGAGCTGGGCCGCGTCGAAGCACAGGTTCTGGACGAGGGCCTGGGCCGGGAGCATCGGCAGGAACGGCAGCAGCAGACCGGCGGCGAGCATGGCGATGACGTTGCCGAGGTTCGAGGACAGCGTGATGCGCAGATACGTCGCGATGGTCACGCTGCTGCGCCGGCCCGCCATGACCGCGTGGTCGATCGCGGTCAGGTCCTTGCCGTGGTCCGCGAGCACCACCCCGGCGCTCTCCCGGACCACGTCGACGGCGTCGCGCGGGCAGATCCCGACGTCGGCGGCGTGCAGCGCGGGCAGGTCGTTGACGCCGTCCCCGAGGAAGCCCGTGGTGTGGCCCGCGGCCCGCAGCGTGGTGACGATCCGCGCCTTGTGCTCGGGGGTGCAGCGGGCGAACACGGTGGTCCGGTCCGCGAGCGCGGCCAGTTCCGGGTCGTCGAGCCCGTCGATGCGGTCCGCCGTGCACACCTCCCCGGGGTCCAGGCCCAGGTCGCGGCAGGCACGGGCGACGGTGCCGGGGTGGTCGCCGGTGAGCACCTTGACCCGGACGCCGCGGTCGTCGAGGACGCGCAGGGCGCCGGCGGCGGAGGGCACGAGCTCCTCGCGCAGCGCGACGAAACCGGCGAAGGTCAGGCCGCGTTCGTCGGCGGGGGTGTACGCGCGCTGCCGCGCGACGCGTTCGGCGGTGGCGACGGCGAGCAGGCGCAGCCCGTCGTCGGCCCGGCTCGCCGCGAGTGCGAGCAGCCGCCGCCGCTCGGCGTCGTCGAGCGCGCACCGCTCCAGCACGTTCTCGACCGCGCCCTTGACGACGAGGGTGTGGACGCCGAGGCGGCCCGGGACGCGCACCACGGCGGTGGAGAGGCGGCGCGCCGGGTCGAAGGGCACGGCCGCGATCCCGTCGTGACCGAGCGCGTCGTCCACGTCGGCCGCGTCGAGGATCGCCTCGTCCAGGCTGTCGGGGACGGGCAGGTCGGCGAGCTGGAGCGTCCACCACGCGTTGACGGCCGCCCAGCGCAGCACCTCGGGGTCGTCCCGCCCCTCGGCGTCCAGCGCGCGGACCACGACCGGCCGGTCCTGGGTGAGGGTGCCCGTCTTGTCCAGGCAGAGCACGTCGACCGCGCCGAGGTCGTGCAGCGCGGGCAGTCTGCGGACGATCACACCGTGGGCGCGGGCCAGCAGCGAGGCGCCGCGGGCCAGACAGGTGGTGACGATGACCGGCAGCATCTCGGGGGTCAGTCCCACCGCGACCGCCACCGCGAACGGCAGCGTCTCCAGGCCCCGGCCGCGCAGCGCCGCGTTCGCCATCAGCACCAGCGGCGGCGTCACCAGCATGAAGCGGATCAGTATCCAGGAGATCCCGTGCACCGAGCGGTCGAAGGCGCTCGGGCCGCGCGGGTGCACGGAGTCGTGTGCGGCGGCGAACCGGGTCCGCGCCCCGGTCGCGACGACCACCGCGGTGCCGCTGCCCGCCATGACGCTGCTGCCCTGGAAGCACAGCTGCGGCGCCCCGAAGGGGCCGTTCTCGTACGCCGTCGGCCCCGACGGGCCCCGCTTCGGCGGGTCCTGCCCCGCCGGACCCCGGCTCCGGCCCCGCGGCGCCCGGCCCGCCGGGCCCGGGAGCGTCGGCCCCGCCGGCCCGTGCCCGGTCCCGGGCGGCGCGTCGGGGTCCGGCGGGCCGGCCGCCGGCCGGCCGGGGTCGTCGACCGGGTGCTTGACGACCGGGGCCGACTCCCCGGTGAGGGCGGCCTGGTTCACGCTCAGGCTGTTCGCGCGCAGCAGCCGTACATCGGCCGGGACCAGGTCCCCCGGGCCCAGCCGGACCACGTCCCCGGGGACCAGCTCGTCGACCGGGATCTCGCGGGCCTCCGGCGCCGCCCCGTCGTCCGCGCGGCGCAACACCGTGGCGGTCGTCGCCACCAGGTCCCGCAGCCCGGCCATCGACCGGTCGGCGCGGTGCTCCCCGGCCGACCGCAGCACACAGCTCACCGCCACCAGCACGGTGATCACACAGGCGGTGCCCCAGGCCGCGACGGCCGCCGACACCAGGCCGAGGCAGAGCAGCACCGCCGTGAACGGATCGCGGAGGCTCCGCAGGAGCCGGCCGGGCCACGACATGGTCCGCCGGGCGGGCAGGGTGTTCTCGCCGAACCGGGCCAGGCGCGCCCCGGCATCCGCCTCCGTCAGTCCCCGGGGGCCGCTGTCCAGCGCGCGGAGCACCTGGAGCGAGGTGAGCCCGCCCAGGTCCCGGCCCAGGACGACGGCTCCGCCCGGCGGTGGCGGCAGGGGCGGCGGAGGGGCCGTCGGTCCTGGTGCCGCAAGACCTGACTCCTCGGCCTCGGAGGTCTCAGGCACCGGTCCCGCGGAGCGCGCGCACCGGCGCGGACGCGACATCGGCGCGCGCCGACAGCTGGCCGACCATCAGCCGCACGACGGTCACCACGTCGGGGTCGTCCACGAAATACACCATGCGCCGGCCCTCACGGCGGGAGCGCACCAGCCCCGCGAGCTTGAGCTTCGTCAGGTGCTGGCTGACGGCGGGCAGCGCACCGCCCACCCGCTCCGCGAGCCCGGTGACGTCGCTCTCCCCCTGCGCCAGCGCCCATACGATGTGCAGCCGCGCCGAGGACGCCAGCAGCCCGAAGGCCGCGGCGGCCTCCGCGAGCACCTCGGCGGGCGGGTCCTCGAAGCCGTCGACGCCTGTCGCCACCGTCGTCCCTCCCTCTCCGCGGGCTCGTTCACGAACCCGCCCAGTCTAAGGGCTGGCCCATAACCCACGGTCGGCACGCAATCCCCGGCCGGCGCGCATTCCCCGGCCGACGCGCATTCCCCGGCCGGCGCGTAATCCCCGGCCGGCGAACGGCGACGGCGTCCGGCCGGGGGCCGGGCCGCGCGGCGGTCTCGCAACCAGGACCGTCCCGGCGGCGTCATCACCATCGTCTGTACAGTTGCGCAACCACGCAACGCACTACCGCCGACCGGGACTTGCCTCCGTCCCGGTACGGCCCGACGAGGGGAACGAGAACGTGGGCATCATCAGCTGGATCATCCTCGGGCTGGTCGCCGGAGTCATCGCCAAGGTCCTGCTGCCCGGTCGTGATCCGGGCGGCCTGATCGGCACCACTCTCATCGGCATCGCGGGCGCCTTCGTCGGCGGCTGGCTCTCGGCGCACTTCCTCGACCGGCCCGTGCAGAGGGACTTCTTCGACCTGACCACCTGGGGAGCGGCGATCGTCGGCTCCCTCGTGCTGCTCATCGGCTACCGCATCCTGTTCGGGAACTCGCGGGACTGACCGGCGAGCACCCGCCCCCGCCCTGCCCCGACCCGCGCCGTCCCGCTCCGGACCGTGCGGCTCCGGGCCCGGCCCACTCCGTCCCGCTCCGGGCCGTCGCACGCCTACAACGGCGTCGCCGCCCGCAGGATCACGATCATCGAGACCGCGGAGTTCGCGGACGACATGGCCGACAGCGCGGTGCCGGCCACGGCGGACCACGCCGCCGCGCCCGCCGCGGTGAACGTGGGCGGCCAGGTGCGGGTCTCCGGAGCCGGCCCCAGCAGCGCCGCCACCCGCCGCGGCACCGGGCCCGGGGCGGCGAACGCCGCCAGCGTCGAGACGGGCGGCCCGGACGAGATCAGCGCGGCCTTGCCCACCGCGCGGGCCGTCACCCGGCGGTCGCCGACCGCTCGCGCCGCCTCCTCGTCCGCCCAGCGCTCCACGGTGTACGCCACCGAGGTACGGAGCGGCCGCAGAAACGGGTTGGCCCGCGCCGCCAGCCCCGCCACCAGCAGAAAGCGGTGGTGACGGCCGTCGAGGTGGGCGCGCTCATGGGCGAACAGGGCCCGGCGCTCCCGGGAGCCCAGGCCCGCCAGCATCGCCGTGGAGACCAGGATCCGCCCCGCTCCCCCGCTGCCGGGCAGCGTATGGGCGTACGGGGTCTCGTCCCGCAGCACGGCGACCCGGGTGGCGGGCAGTCCCCGCAGCGCCCGCTCGGCCCGCCGCCGCGCCCTGCGGTGCCGGAGCGGCAGCGCCGCGCAGGCCACGGCCACCATCGCGAGGGCGCCGATGGCCGCCTTCCCGACGAGCTCGTGGTGCGGCACGGCCGCCCGCACCTCGGCGTCGGACCAGCCGTCGGGCAGCGGGTTCCCCGGGAGCTGCGCGGTGCCGACGATCGCCAGCAGGGCCAGGCAGAGCGTGCTGCACAGCCCGAGCACGGCGCTCGCCGCGGACAGCAGCCGGGTGGCGGCCCGGGGGTGGAGGTGGTGCTCCGCCAGGCGGGCGACCGGCCAGGCGGTCAGGGGCAGGACCAGCGGCAGGAAGACGAAGACGCCCATGGTTCAGTTCCCCCGGCCGTCCCGGGCATCGTCACGCACGTCGTCACGCGCATCGCCGCGCACGCCGTCACGCGTGTCGTCAAGGGCATCGTCACAGCCACCGGAGCGCGCATCGCCATGGGCGTCGTCACGCGTATCGCCATGGGCGTCGTCACAGCCACCGCCACGCGCATCGCCACGGGCGTCGTCACAGCCACCGCCACGCGCATCGCCACGGGCGTCGTCACAGCCACCGTCATGGGCGTCGTTGAGCAGGGCGCGGAGCAGTTCCTCGTCCCGCGCGGACAGCCCCGACACGAAGCTCATCAGGACGGCCTCGCGGTCGGCCTCGTTGTCCAGCACCCGTCGCATCCGGTGCGCGGCGAGCCCCGCCTCGTCCGCGGCCGCCGTCCACAGGAAGGAGCGGCCCGCCCGCTCCCGGGTGACCACCCGTTTCGCGTGCAGCCGGGTCAGGATCGTCATCACCGTCGTATAGGCGAGCGTGCCGCCCAGGTGCTCCCGCACCCAGGCCGCCGTCTCCGGTCCGGGCGCGGCCCGCAGCGCGGACAGCACCTGCGCCTCCAGCTCGCCCTGGCCGCGCCGGCGACCGCGCGCGCCCCACTCCCCGCCGTCCTCGTCCCGGTCCTGGTCCCGGCCCGGGTCCCGATCCGCCATGCCGTCTCCCTGCCCCTGTGCCCTCCCCGTCGGGTGGGCACCCCATCGTAGTGAGACGGGCCGGGCCCCACCGGCTCCCCGAAGGCGGAGACGGAGGGGCAGGGGCGGAGGCGGCGGGGCCGAAGACGGAGCCGAAGGCGAAGACGGGGCCGG
>NZ_JBAGJZ010000033.1:0-88195 GCF_037034285.1 Streptomyces tyrfis
GGCGGGCGGGGGCGGGGGGGGGGGGGGGGGGGGGGGGGGGGGGGGGCCCCCCCCCCCCACCCCGCGCATCGGGCGGCGGACGACGGGCCGGCGACACGGCTTAGCACTCGCCCGCCGAGGCTGTCCATCGCAGGCCTCAGGCCGTCCTGGCGGGGGATAGTCTGCGCGGGGCGAAGAACACGTTCCGTCGTGAAGAGGAAAGGCAGCTGATGGGTACTCAGCAGGAAAAGGACGAGCTGTACGCACTCGACATCTCGGGCGTGGAATGGCTGAGTGCGCCCGGCACCGAGGAGGCCGAGGAGCGCGTCGAGATCGCGCACCTGCCGGGCGGCGCGGTGGCGATGCGGTCGTCGCTGGACCCCGACACCGTGCTGCGGTACACGGAGGCCGAGTGGCGGGCCTTCGTCCTGGGTGCGCGGGACGGCGAGTTCGACCTCGAGTAGGCGGCGCGGCGAGGGGCGCGGCCGTCCGGCACGGGCCCGCCGGGCCGGTGCCGGACGGGTGTCGGCCCGACGGACGGAGGGGCGCGACCGGGGTCCGGTCGCGCCCCTCCGCCGTCCCCGGGAAAGGCTGAGTGACGATGCGTCAGAAAGCCTCGGTGAAGCCGCGGGAGGCGCGGAGGTCGGTGGCGCGGTAGCTGTCCTTGCCGGACTCGATGATCTTCGCCACCTCCGCCAGGCGGTCCCTCATGTGCTCCGCCCGGGACTTGTACTTCCTCTGCAGGGCGACGTACTCGCTGTGCGCCTCGCCGTCCCAGGTGTCGGTGACGACCTTGAGCGCGGCGTCCATCTCCGTCAGGTCGTTGACGATGTTCTGCGAGACCGTGCGGACGCGGTTCGCGATCTCCTGGACGCTCTCGTACCTGACCTTGGTGTTCGGGTCATGGCCCATGGTTCTTCTCCTCGGTGCTCGACGTGTGTGGAAGTGGGGTGCGCGGCGGCTCAGACGCCGTTCAGGCCGGAGGTGTTGCCGGCGGCGGGCGCGCCCTCCTTGACCCGGTTGAAGGCCGCGCGGACCTCCTCGTCGTTGGCGTTGCTGAGGTTCTTGGTGCTCTCCACCGCGTTGTGCAGGACGTTGAGGAGACGACGGATCTGGTCGTGGTCCTCATTGATCATCAGCTGTGCGGAGGTGAATCCCGAGGCGCCCACACCGGTCCACCCGGCGCCCACCGTGGCGAGGATGTCGGCCAGCTCACGCGACTGCCGGGACACGGCCCGACCCGTTTCGACGATCTTGTTCTTCGCCTGGGTGATGGGATCGTCGGCAAGTCCGAAACCACCTGCGGGGTTGGTCATCCGGAGGTCCTATCTCTCAGTTCCCTGGCCCGTCCGCGGATCGCGGCGGGCCCTTCCTGTCCCCGTGTGCTCCGGCAAAGGAGTGGGGAGAGCGCGGGGCCGGGCGGCGCACCGTCGGCTTTTCCGCGCTCCGAAATCGGACTCGGCCACTTCTCGTTCCCCCGTCACACACGTGAAGTCCGGTCCTACCCTAGTCAATTCGTCCGCTCTCCCCAACCGGGGTTCCGGGGAAGGGCCGCCGCCCCGCCGGGCGGGGCCGCGACCGCGGGACGCCACCGTCGGCGGTCACCGCGGGGCGCGCCTGCGGCGGACGTCCCGTACGACGGTGGCGGTCCCGGCGATCACGCTGACCAGCACCGCCGCCAGGGCCAGGGCGTAGGTGGCGTACCGCTCGTCGCGTTCGCGCGGGGTCTCCGCCAGGGAGAAGTGCGCGGGCTCGGGCGCCGGGGCCCTGGGCGGCGCCGGGTCGGGGTGGGGGGCGTCCTGCGGGGCGGCGTCGCCGGACAGGGCGCGCACCGGGTCGACCACGCCCCAGCCGACGAAGGGGTCGTGTCCGGTGACGGAGCGCTCGGCGGTCTGCTCGATCCGGGCGACGACCTGGGCGGCCGTCCACGTGGGGTACTTGGCGCGCATCAGGGCGGCGACCCCGGCGACGTAGGGGGCGGAGAAGCTGGTGCCGTTGTCGGTGCACTGGCCGTTGCCGGGGACCGTGGAGACGATGTCGACGCCCGGTGCGGCGACCCCGACGAAGTCGCCGGACTGGGAGAACGGGGCGCGTTCGTTGTTGCGGTCGGAGGAGGCGACGGCGAGGACCCCGGGGAACGCCGCGGGGTAGGTGCGTCGCAGCTTCCCGTCCATGCCGTCGTTGCCCGCGGAGGCGACCACGACGATGTCGGCGGCGAGCGCCCTGGCCACCGCCCTGCCCAGCGCGGAGTCCTCCGCGAGGGGTTTCGTGGTGTCCTGGGAGATGTTGATGACGTCGGCCTTCTTGGCGATCGCGTGGTCGATCGCGGTGGCCATGGTGGTGTCCTTGCCGCTGTTCTTCTCGTCGTTCTGGCGGATCGGGATGATGGTGGCCTCGGGGGCGAGCCCGACGAATCCGGTGCCCTTGCGGGGGCGGGCGGCGATGATCCCGGCGACCTTGGTGCCGTGGCCCACCTCGTCGACCGTGCCGTCGCTCTTGCCGCCCTTGAGCAGGTCGGCGCCCGCGGAGGCGTCGACGGCGGGCCCGAGCTGCGGGTTGGCCTTGTCCACGCCGGTGTCGATGACGGCGACGCGTATGCCCTTCCCCTTGGTGTCCTGCCACAGTTCGTCCAGCAGGACGCGCTGCAGGGACCAGGGGCGGCCCTCGTACTGCCGCTTCATGGGGAAGGTGCATTCGCCGCCGCCGTCTATCCCCATGCCGCCGGGGCCCTCGACGCCCTCCGCGTACGCCGCGGGCGCGGCCGTGGCGGTCAGTGACGCGGCGGTCAGTGCGACGGCCAGCGCGGCCGTCGGCGCCGTCCTGCGGTACGACATCTCTTCCCTCTCCCCCGGGCTGCTCGGTGCGTGCGGTGCGCGGTCCGTCATGAACCCTGGGGCTGGCGCGCGCTGTTGGTGTCGAGGCGGGGCCCCTTGGACAGGAAGTCCGACCAGGCGATCGGCACCAGCACGGGCGTCACCTTCTCGTAGCCGAGCCTGCTCTGCGCCTGGCTGGGCTCGGGGCGGCCGTCCGACTGCTTCTGCTCGCCGCCGGCGCCGATCTCGGAACGCCGGGCGTCGCTGTCGCCGTTCGACTGGACCGCGTACCGCAGACCGGTGTCGGTGACGAGGAACAGCGAACCGTCGGGCCGGGTCTGGCGGCCCTGCACCTGGGTGTAGAGCAGGCCGCTGCCGGGGGTGACGTAGGTGCTGGTGCCGCCGGCGCCGATGGTGGCCGGGTAGGACGTGCCGGCCCAGGTGCTCAGGGTCGTGCGGCCGGAGGCGTCGACCTCGCGCAGCACGTTGCAGACGGTGTCGCGGCCGCCGTCGGCGGAGTTGACCTGGACGGCCTTGCGGGCGGGCCAGTGCGCGGCCTGCCCGGCGAAGGCGGCGGCGTCCGGCACGAAGGTCTGCAGGCCGACGGGGCGGGCCTCGCTCTCCAGGTCGAGCCCGGCCGTCTGCGGGGAGTTGATCAGCAGCCAGGCGGTGAACTCCGAGACGGGCTGCACCTTTCCGTCGAGGACGACGTAGTGGCGGGTGCCCTCGCCGGTCTTGGTCCTGAGCACCATGCCGACCTTGTTCTCCTCGTCGGACAGCTGCCCCTCGACATGGGCCGGGGCGCCGACCTCGCCGGGGATCCGGGGGAAGACGATCGGGCTGCCCTCGTGCAGGGTGGCCAGCCAGTCGTCGGTCACGGGCTGCGGCCGGCGGCTGCCGACCAGGGCGTTGGTCAGGTGCCCCTTGTCGGCGGCGGTCTCGTCGATGCGGTACTTGGTGCCGCTCGCGTCGACGAGGTAACGGGCCGCGTCCTGGCCCTGGACGTACAGCACCTGGCCGCCGCGGAGCCTGTCGCGCCCCTCGGTCCGGTCGTTGTCGCGCGCGCCGAGGACGAAGGTGGCCTTCTGCACCGAGTTGCCCTTGCCGCCGGGCTGGACGCACACCGCCCACCGCTTGGCGGTCCCGGCGTCCTTGGCCTCGGGCAGCCGGTCGGGGGCGTACGGGATGCCGAGGATGGGGCCGCGCGGGGGCTTGCCCGCGTCCAGGACCTCGTCCGCGACCTGGATGACGTCGTAGTCCTGCGGGTTGAGGAGCAGCCGGGCCGAGGCCAGGTTGAGCACCGGGTGCAGCAGGGTCTTCTTCTGCTTGCCCTTGCCGGTCGTGAGGACGACGTAGCGGGTGGTGGACTTCTTGCCGACGATCACCTTGGCGCCGGGCTTGTCCCAGTCCTTGGGCGCGGCGGGCTTGAACATGCCGAAGGCGCCGAAACCCGCGACGACCAGCGCGCCGACGACCACGCTCGGCAGGACCGCGCGCAGCGGCCGGGGCGCGCCCTCGTCGGACCCGTGGGCCGAAGGTTGGAGGAAAGCCGCCACCGTGCGCTTCTTCGCGAAGGTGTACGCGTTCAGCTCGTCCCGCCGTGATGCCATGAGTCGCTTTTCTCCCGTGTCTCCCCACGCGGCGCCCGCGGTCGCATCCCCAACCCCCGTGCCGGGCCCGCGATGCCGGACCTCGGTGCCGGACCGGCCCCCTACTATGCCTGCTGGCCGCCGGTCGCGGTGGGGCGGGTAGGGTGATCCAGCCGCCGAGGACCCGCGCGGGACAGGCGGAATACGGGTGGAGTTGGGGACTGATGAACGGGGGGAATGCCGGAATGACGGCTTCCGCTGCACCGGCGCGTCCGGCCGGGAACACACACGCCGCCGCTCCCCCGGCCGGTGAGCCGCCGGCCCCCCGCGGCCCCGCGCGACGCTCCCGCGAATCGGCCGCCGCCCGGGTCAACGGGCCTGCGGGACAGTTCGGTTCATTCCGATTGCAACAGTTCGTACTGCTGGAGATCGCGGCGGCGGTGCTGCTCACCGCGTGGGTGATCGAGCCGCTGCTGCTGGTGCCGGCCGCCGCGGTGGCCGCGCTGCTGATCCCGCTGGCCGTGGTGCGCAGACACCGCCGTTCGCTGCCGGAGTGGCTGGGCACCGTCCTCGCCCTGCGGGCGCGTTCGCGGCGGGCCGCCTCGCTGGCCCCGCCCGCGGGCGCCGAGCCGGGGCTGGCGCCGGTCGTGGAGTGCGATCCGGCGTTGCGCACGTACTCCTTCAGCGACCGCGACCGGCGGCCGGTGGGCATGATCGGCGACGGCACGTTCGTCACCGCCGTCCTCCAGGTGGAGTCGGACGTCTCGGCGCTCCAGCGGGACCGGTCCGCGCGCCCGCTGCCGCTGGAGCTGGTCCGGGACGTGCTCGAGGTGGACGGCATCCGGCTGGAGTCGGCGCAGATCGTGCAGCACACCCAGCCGGCGTCCGCCCCGCATCTGCCGCCGCAGTCCGTCGCGGTCCGCAACTACACGCCGCTGCAGGCCCAGACGGGGTCGCCCGCCGTGCGGATCACCTGGATCGCGCTGAAGCTGGACCCGGAGCTCTGCCCGGAGGCCGTGCGGGCGCGCGGCGGCGGGGTGACCGGGGCGCAGAAGTGCGTGGTGCGCGCGGCCGACCAGTTGTCCAGCAGGCTGGCCGGGGCCGGTTTCCGCGCCACCGTGCTGACCGAGCAGGAGCTGACCTCCGCGCTCGCGACGTCGGTGTGCGCCAGCGCCTCGGCCATGGCGCAGGCGGGCCGGAACGGGACGCCGGCGCGGCGCACCGAGGAGACCTCCCGGACCTGGCGGTGCGACGACCGGTGGCACACCACGTACTGGGTGGCCCGCTGGCCGCAGTTCGGCGCGGGCGGTGCGTCGATGCCGCAGCTGGTCGCCCTGCTCACCTCCATGCCGGCGCTGGCCACGACGTTCAGCCTGACGCTGGGGCGCGGCGAGCGGCAGGGCGTGTCGGTCGCCGGGCACATCCGGATCACCGGGCGCAGCGACGAGGAACTGCTGGGCGCGCGCCATGAGTTGGAACGCGCCGCGCGCGGCGTCAGGACCTCGCTGGTCCGGCTCGACCGCGAGCAGCTGCCCGGGGTGCTCGCCACACTGCCGCTCGGAGGTACCCGCTGATGTCCACGCTCACGGGTGGTCGCGCCCGGCTCGGTTTCGGTCTGATCGGTCCGCGCCGCGAACGGCAGTCGGTCACCGTCGATCAGTTGGCGTCGCTGGCCCTGCCGGTCGGGGACGACGGCATGGTGATCGGGGTGGACGCGCAGGGCCGTCCCGCCGTGCTCGGCGTCAACCGGCCGACGCCGTACGACGTGACGCTGATCGGCGGGCTGTGGACGGCGCAGGTGCTGGCGCTGCGGGCCGCGGCGACGGGCGCGCGGATCGTCGTGGAGACGGGGCGCGCACCGGCGTGGACGGGGCTGGCGCACGCGGCGGGCGGCGGCCAGCCGTGCGTGACCCTGCACGATGTCGGACGGGTGCCGCCGCAGGGGCCCTCGGCGGGGTCGCCGGTGGTCGTGGTCCGGGACTGCGGCATGCGCCCGCCGCGCGGGCGGGTGGTGTCCGCGCCGTGGCAGTCGGTGCTGACGCTGCTGCCGTATCTGAGCCCGGTGGCCCCGCGGCTGATGGAGAAGTCGGCCCTGGTCGGCGTGCAGCGGGTGTCGCCCGACGAGGCCGCCCGGATCGGGCGGATCCTGCACCTCCCGGCCGCCGAGACGCAGGCGCTGTCCACCCTGGCGGACGGGGTCACCCTCTGGTGCGCGGGCGGCGACCGGCAGTTCGTCATGACGCAGGCGACGGACGCGGAGACCGGACTGCTCGGCGGCGCGCGCCGGATGGACTGACGGGGCCGGACGGACTGGCGGGGCCGGCGGACTGGCGGGGCCTGGCCGCGCGCCGGCGCGCGCCGCGGCCTCTCCGCCGCCCGGACCGTCGGCCTCGCGCGAAAGGCCCGTACCGGAGCCGTGCGAAGGCCCGTACCGGAGCCGCGCGAAGGCCCGTGCGGGGGCCGCGCGAAGGCCTGTACCAGGGCCCGTGCCAGGCGCGTGCCGCGCGCCCCTGGCTCGTTCGGCGCGGAGGACCTCCGAACGGACCGGCGGGTACGGAAAGTTCGTCGTTCCGTCAGCAGTTGTGCGGTTTTGGCGGCTTCGCTCTTCACTTTGCGCTGTTCCCGGTCTGCTTGTGCGTGCGTTCGTGACGTACGGGACAGCTCTTGCGGTGCCGTACGGCCTGCCGGAGCGCCCCCCATGACGATTAGGGTGGGTGCGGGCGCGGCAGACGAACCTGCGGGCAGGCGATGCGCGCCCCGGGGGGAGAGCCGGGCGCTCGGCAGGTCAGAAACGGTCGCCCCCACCCATCAAGGCACAAGGGTGCTCGACCACACCAGGAGGCAAAGTGAACGGCGATCGCGGCGAGATCCGCGGGGGCTGGGACAAGCCCGTCGACGAGTCGTCCGACGCGGAACCCGCCGAGATGACGGGTGAGTTCACCATCGATTACACCCCGCCCGCCTGGTACACGCAGAACTCGACGGGGGATTCGTCGGGCGGCGCCGGTGCGCATCTGGCGCCCCCGCCGCCCACCGGGGCGCCGCTGTCGGTGCCTCCGCCGCCGGCGGGCAGCGGTTTCGAGCGCGGCTGGGCCCCGACGCCGCCCGTACCGGGCCCGGTTCCGCCCGTACCGGACCCGGCGCAGGGAACCGGACCGGCTCCTTCCGCGATGGGTGACGACCCGTCCGCCGCCGCGGCGGGGAACGCTGCGGCGGGGAACGGCACGGGCGACGGGGCGGCCCCGGCCGCGGCCGGCCGGGACGGCGCGGCGGGCCCGTTCGGCGGCGGTGACGTGGAGAGCGGCGCGACCATGCGGTTCTCGCCCGCCGCGCTGAAGCGGGAGATCGCCGAGCGCCGGGAGGCGTCGACGGGCGCGGACGGGAGCGGGGACGGGAGCGAGGACGGGGACGGTTCGGGACCGGCCCCTGACGCGGTCGCCGCCGACGGCTCGGGCTCGGGCGACGCGGTCGCCGGTTCCCCGTCGGACGCCGCCGGGACGGACGGTACCGGGGCTTCCGGTTTCCTCGCGGACTCCGCGCGGACCTCGGACGCGCCCGCCGAAGAACCGGTCGACGCCGTGACGGCCTCCCCCGACGCCACTGCTGCCGCCGCTGCGGCCGTCGGTGCCGCTGCCGCCGATGGCGTACCGGCGGCCGGGGACGCGAGCGACGGCGCCGGGGAGGCCGCGACCGGCGGCGTCGCCGAGGTGCCGGCCGCCGCCGCGAACGCGGACGCCGTCCAGGACGCGGTGCCCGAGGACGCCCCGCCCGTCGCATCCCAGGACGCCGCGGCCGCGCCCGGCGCACCGGGCGGATGGTCCCCGGCGGCCCCCCAGGGCGGTCTGCCGCCGCTGCCGCCCGCCTTCCAGCCCGCCGCCGCCCCGCCCGCCGCGCCGCAGCCGGCCCCGCAGTGGCCTGCTTCGGGCCCGGCCGCGCAGGGCCCCGGCGGATACGGCTTCCCGCAGGCCGGCGGCCCGCAGTCGCCCCAGGCCGGCTACGGGTTCCCGCAGCAGTCCGCTCCCCCGGCGTACCCGTCGCCCGGTCAGCAGCCCCCCGCGCAGGGCGGGTACGGCTTCCCGCAGCAGCCCCCCGCTCAGGGCGGATACGGCTTCCCGCAGCAGCCGCAGGTGCCCCAGGCGCTGCCGCCCGAGGCGTCGCAGGCCGCCCAGCCTCCGCAGGCGCCCCATGGACCCCAGGCTGCTCAGCCTCCGCAGGCATCGCTGCCGCCGCAGGCCTCCCAGCCGTCGCCGTGGCCCGGGCAGCAGGGCGTCCCGCTGCCCCCGCAGGCCGTTCCGCACCAGCCCGCCCAGCCTCAGCCGACGCGGCAGCCCCAGCAACCCCCGTCCGCACAGCAGCCCCAGCAACCCCAGTCGGCACAGCAGCCCCAGCAGCCCCCGTCCGCACAGCAATCGCAGCCGCAGCCGCAGCCGCCGATGCCGCCCGGGCAGGAGCAGTCCCAGGGCGGCCCCGTCGACCCGCGCACGGGCGCCGCCTGGCCGTCCCCGATCACCCACGACCAGCGCGAGCGTTCCGTGCCCGGCGCCCCGCTCGGGTACACGGCGGCCGTGGAGCTCTCCTCGGACCGGCTGGTCCGGGGCAAGCAGAAGGCGAAGAGCAGCCGCGCGCCGTCGGCCGTGTCCCGGTTCCGGCTGGGCGGCAAGAAGGAGGAGGCCGAGCGGCAGCGCAAGCTCGAACTCATCCGCACCCCGGTGCTGTCCTGCTACCGGATCGCGGTCATCAGCCTCAAGGGCGGCGTCGGCAAGACCACGACGACCACCGCCCTCGGCGCGACCCTGGCGACCGAGCGGCAGGACAAGATCCTCGCCATCGACGCCAATCCGGACGCGGGCACCCTCGGCCGCCGGGTGCGCCGGGAGACCGGGGCCACCATCCGCGACCTGGTCCAGGCGATCCCGTACCTCAACTCGTACATGGACATCCGCCGCTTCACCTCGCAGGCGCCCTCCGGCCTGGAGATCATCGCCAACGACGTGGACCCGGCGGTCTCCACGACGTTCAACGACGAGGACTACCGGCGCGCGATCGACGTGCTGGGCCGGCAGTACCCGATCATCCTCACCGACTCGGGCACCGGCCTGCTCTACAGCGCGATGCGCGGAGTGCTGGACCTCGCGGACCAGCTGATCATCATCTCGACGCCGTCGGTGGACGGCGCGTCCAGCGCGTCCACCACGCTGGACTGGCTGTCGGCGCACGGGTACGCGGAGCTCGTCCAGCGCTCCATCACCGTCATCTCGGGGGTCCGCGAGACCGGCAAAATGATCAAGGTCGAGGACATCGTGCAGCACTTCGAGACCCGCTGCCGCGGCGTCGTCGTCGTGCCGTTCGACGAGCACCTCGCGGCCGGCGCGGAGGTCGACCTCGACATGATGCGCCCCAAGACCCGCGACGCGTACTTCACGCTCTCCGCGATGGTCGCGGAGGACTTCACCCGCGCCCAGCAGCAGCAGGGGCTCTGGACGGCGAGCGGCTCCACGCCCCCGCCGCAGTACGCCCCGCCGATGCCCGGCGCGCAGCAGTATCCGCCCCAGCAGCAGCCCCAGCCGCCGCACCAGTCCCAGCAGCAACAGCCGTACCCGCAGCAGCAGCCCATGCCGCCGTACGGCGGTCAGCAGCCCCAGCAGCCGTATCCCCCGTACCCGGGGCCCGGGGCGCAGCAGTACGGCTGGCAGCAGTCGCCGCCGTCCCAGGCGCAGTCTCCGGCGAGTCCGGCCGGGCCGCCCCCGCAGGCCCACCAGCAGCCCGGCGCGCCGGGCGCCCCCGGTCAGCCGAACCAGCCTGGTCAGCCGGGTCAGGGGGCCCCGCCGGCCCAGACCCCCGTGCCGCCCCCGGGCGGCCAGCAGCCGCCGTCAGCGCCTCAGCAGTAAGGCAGCAGAGGTCTGAACCAATGAGGACCCGCATCGTCGCCACGGTGCGGGTCCTCCTCGTATTCCCGCAGACCACACGGCATTTCGACGACCGTTGACGCGGCTCGACCACCGCTGATAAACCTTCGCTTCACCGGCTGAGGGCCGTCCCGTAACCCTCGGCGCAGCAGAGCTCAACCCGCCTTCCCCGTGCGAGTGCAGACGCGAGGTCCCTGACCATGGTCGAAAGAGTTCCACTACGCCCCAACCGGCCGCGCCCCCGTCGGCGCGTGCTGCTGGCCTCCGGCGCCGCCGCACTGGCACTGGCCGCCGCTTCCGTCGTCGTCCCGGGCGCGCCGCTCGGCGTCGCGCCGCAACAGGCGCAGGCCGCCGAGAGCGGCTCGTCGACGCTGACCGTCGCCGTCGCGCAGAGCGTCGACTCCCTGAGCCCGTTCCTGGCGCAGAAGCTGCTCAGCACCAGCGTCAGCCGGCTCATGTACGACTTCCTGACGAACTACGACGTCAAGGACAACCACCCGATCCCCGCTCTCGCCACCAAGTGGGAGCCCTCCGCGGACAAGCTGACCTGGACGTACACCATCCGTTCCGGCTCCAAGTGGTCGGACGGGCAGCCGGTCACCGCCGAGGACGCGGCGTGGACGTTCAACAAGATGATGACCGACGACGGCGCCGCGCAGGCCAACGGCAGCTTCGTCACCAACTTCAGGAAGGTGACGGCGCCCAGCCCCACCCAGCTGGTCGTGGAGCTGAAGGAGCCGCAGGCCACCATGGCCGCGCTCGACGTGCCGATCGTCCCGAAGCACGTCTGGGAGAAGGTCGGCGACTTCTCCAAGTTCAACAACGACACGGCCTTCCCGGTCGTCGGCAACGGGCCGTTCATCCTGACCGACTACAAGGTCGACCAGTATGTGAAGCTCAAGGCCAACAAGGACTACTGGCGCGGGAAGCCGAAGTTCGACGAGCTGGTCTTCAAGACGTACAAGGACCAGGACGCGGCGGTCGCGGCGCTGCGCAAGGGCGAGGTCTCCTTCGTCGCCGGCTCCCCCGCCCTGACGCCCGCTCAGGCCGCGTCCCTCAAGGGCGAGAAGAACATCAAGGTCAACGAGGGCCCCGGTCGCCGTTTCTTCGCGCTGGCCGTCAACCCCGGCGCGCAGACCAGGGACCGGGAGAAGTTCGGCGACGGCGACAAGGCCCTGCTCGACCAGAAGGTCCGCCAGGCGCTCTTCCTCGCCATCGACCGCAAGACCATCGTCGACAAGGTCTTCCAGGGCCACGCCGTCGAGGGCCAGGGCTACATCCCGCCGCGCTTCTCGGACTACTTCTGGCAGCCCTCGGCCGAGCAGAGCCTGGCCCACGACCCGGCCAGGGCCGCGAAGCTGCTCGACGAGGCGGGCTACCCCCTCAAGGGCGACAAGCGCGTCGGCAAGGACGGCAAGCCGCTCGACCTGCGCATCCTGTGCCACGCCACGGACCCGAACGACAAGGCGATCGGCAAGTACCTCAAGGAGTGGTGGGGCAAGCTCGGCATCGGTCTCAAGGTCGACTGCCGCGACGACGTCTCGGTGCCCTGGTACGCCGGTGAGTACGACCTCGCCTTCGACGGCTGGTCCGTCAACCCGGACCCGGACTTCGTCCTCGGCATCCACACCTGTGCGGCGCTGCCCCTGAAGGCCAAGGACAGCGCCACCACCGACAACTTCATCTGCGACAAGACGTATGACGAGCTCTACAGGAAGCAGCTCGCCGAGTACGACCCGGCCAAGCGCGCGGACCTCGTCAAGCAGATGGAGTCCTGGCTCTACGACTCCGGGTACATAAACGTCATCGCGTACCCGAACGCGGTCGAGGCGTACCGCACCGACCAGATCAAGTCGATCACCACCATGCCCGAGGCGGCCGGCAACATCTACGGCCAGGACGGGTACTGGAGTTGGTGGTCGGCCGTTCCGGCGGACGGCGACGGCGCGTCGGGGGCGGGCGGTTCCGGCTCCGGTTCCGGCTCCACCGGCGTCGTGATCGGTGTCGCCGCGGTGGTCGTGGTGCTCGCCGGCGGCGGTCTGCTGCTCGCGAAGCGGCGGCGCACCACGGCGGACGACCGCGAGTAATCACCCGGACGGTCGCGAGGCGCGGCGGGCGGTCCCGGCGGCCGCCCGCCGGCCCGCCCCGCCGCCGGCCCGGTCCCGGTGCGGCACGAGTAACGAGAGTTCCCCATGACAGCTGACAGCACTCCGGCGCTCGTGCAGGTCGCGGACGCGGACACCGAAGGCCCGGCCCCGGCCGGCCCGTCGGCGGCCCGCGGCCCACGGGCGCGCAATCTCAGGGCCTACCTCCAGTACGTCGCGGCCAGGATCGCGGGCGCGATCGTCTCGCTCTTCGCCGTCCTCGTCACCAGCTTCTTCCTCTTCCGGCTGCTGCCCAGCGACCCGGTCAAGCAGATGACCGGCGGCCGTCCGGTCTCCGCCGAACAGCTCCAGTCGCTCCGGCACCAGTTCGGGCTCGACCAGCCGCTCTGGAAGCAGTTCACCGACTATGTCGGCGACGCGCTGACGGGCGACTTCGGCACCTCCTTCCAGTTCCACGCACCCGTCGTCGACAAGATCACCGAGGCGCTTCCGGCGACGCTGCTGCTCACCGGCACGGCGTACGTCCTCTACACGGCGCTCGGCATCTGGCTGGGCACCCGCAGCGCCTGGCGCAACGGTTCCCGCGGCGACCGCTTCAACACCGCGTTCGCGCTCACCCTCTACTCGGTTCCGTCGTTCTGGCTGGGACTGCTCCTGATCATCGTCTTCTCGGTCGGCATCGGGCCGATCCCCGGGATGTTCCCGACCGGCGGCATGGAGTCGGGCGGCGGGAGCGGGTTCGGCCACCTCCTCGACGTGGCCCACCACCTGGTCCTGCCGGTGATCACCCTGGTCGCGGTCGGCTACGCGCAGACGCTTCTGGTGATGCGCTCCTCGCTGCTGGACGAGATGGGCGGCGACTATCTGACGACGGCCCGCGCGAAGGGGCTGCGGGACGACGACGTGCGCCGCAGGCACGCCGTGCCCAACGCCATGCTGCCGACCTTCGCCCTGATGTTCGTGAACCTGGGGCACGTGGTCGCCGGACAGATCCTGGTCGAGACGGTGTTCTCCTGGCCGGGTCTCGGCGGTCTTTTCTACCAGGCACTCAGCGTGCCCGACCTCCCTCTCGTCCAGGCGCTGTTCTTCGTCTTCGCCACCGCGGTGATCCTGGCGAACACCCTGGCCGACGTGCTGTATCCGCTGCTCGATCCCCGGGTGGGCCGATGACGACCGACACCATGCCCACGCCCGCCGAGAGCCCCGCCGCGGGGAACCCGCGCGCGCTGGCCAGAGCGCGCATGCGACAGTCCGCCGCCCGGTTCTGGCGCGCGTACCGCACCCACCGGGGAGGCCTGTGGGGGCTGGGCGCGCTGGTCGTGATCGCGCTGATCGCGGTGTTCGCGCCGCAGATCGTCGGGGCCGGCTCGCAGAGCGTCACCGACGCGAGCGGCAGCGCCCTGGAGTCCCCGAGCGGCGAATTCCCGCTGGGTACCGATCAGTTCGGGCGCAGTGTGCTGGCGCTGCTGGTGTGGGGGGCGCGGGTCTCGCTGACGGTCGGTCTGCTGGCGGCGTTCCTGTGCGTCGCCATCGGCACGCTCGTCGGCATCGTCGCGGGGCACTTCAAGGGCTGGTACACCACGGTCCTGATGCGGGTCACCGACTGGTTCCTGGTGATGCCGACCCTGGTCCTGGCCATCGCGCTCGCCACCGTGATGGACCGCTCGATGTGGACGGTCATCATCGCGATCGGCGTCACCACCTGGCCGACCACGGCCCGGCTGGTGCGCGCCCAGACCCTGGCCGTGGAGTCCCGCCCGTACATCGAACGGGCCCGGGCGCTCGGCGGCGGCCACGGGCACATCATGCTCCGGCACGTGCTGCCGAACGTGATGCCGCTGGTGCTCGCGCAGACCACGCTGGTCATCTCCAACGCCATCCTCACCGAGGCCACCCTGGCCTTCCTCGGCCTGAGCGACCCGACGATCACCTCCTGGGGCGGCATGCTCCAGGACGCCCGCGAGGCGGGCGCGGTGAGCGCGGGCCACTGGTGGTACCTGGCCCCGCCCGGCATCGCCGTCGCCGTGGTGGCCCTCGCCTTCACCCTGTGCGGACGCGCCGTCGAGTCCGTGCTCAATCCCAAGCTGGGGGTGTCCCGTTGAGTACGCCGAGTGCCACGGTCGACCACGGGGCGCCGCTCCTGGACGTCCGCAACCTCACCGTCACCTATCCCGGCGGGGCGCGGGCCGTCCGCGGGGTGGACCTCACCGTCGCGGCCGGGCAGAAGCTCGGCATCGCCGGCGAGTCCGGCTGCGGGAAGTCGACGCTGGCGCTCGCGCTGCTGCGCCTGCTGCCCGCCGGGACCGAGGTCACCGGCGAGATCCTGCTGAACGGCGAGGACGTCCTCACCATGAAGTGGGGCCGGGTGCGGGCGGTGCGCTGGGCCGGGGCGTCGATCGTGTTCCAGGGCGCGATGCACTCGCTGAACGCGGTGCACCGCGTCGGGGACCAGATCGCGGAGCCGATCCTGCTGCACGGCGGGGCGACCCGGGCGGCCGCCGCGAAGCGGGCCGGTGAGCTCCTGGAGCAGGTGGGTCTGCCGGCCGCCCGCGCGGACGCGTACCCGCACGAGCTGTCGGGCGGCCAGCGGCAGCGCGTGATGATCGCGATGGCGCTCGCCTGCGACCCGGACCTGGTCGTCGCGGACGAGCCGACCACGGCTCTGGACGTGATGATCCAGGCCCAGATCCTGCGGCTGATCGAGCGGCTGGTGTCCGAGCAGGACCTCGGTCTGATCATGATCAGCCATGACCTGGCGGTGCTCTCGGACACCTGCGACCGGCTCGCGGTGATGTACGCGGGCCGGGTCGTGGAGGAGGGCCCGGCGTCCGAGGTCCACCGCGACGCGCACCATCCGTACGGCAGGGCCCTGTCCGGCGCCTTTCCGCGCATCGGCGACCCGGCCTCCCGGTTCGCGCCCCGAGGGCTGCCCGGCGATCCGCCGGACCCGTCGGCGCTGCCGGGCGGCTGCACCTTCCACCCGCGCTGTCCCGTCGCGCTGGACTCCTGCGCCACCGAGGACCAGCGGCTGCGGGAGTCGGGACCGGGGCGGCGGGCCGCCTGCGCGCTGGTGGACGCCGGGGCGCGGGCGACGGCGCGCACGGACGCCGAGGAGACGAGGAGCACAGCATGACCACCACCACGGCGACCACCACCACGGCGCTGCTCAGCGCCCAGGAGCTGAAGGTCACCTTCCCCGGCCGTCGCGGGGCCGCCACGGCGCGCGCCGTGGACGGCGTCGACCTGGACATCCGCCCCGGCGAGATCGTCGCGCTGGTCGGGGAGTCGGGCTGCGGCAAGACGACGCTGGCGCGTTCGCTGCTGGGCCTGGTGCCCCCGACGTCCGGCCGGGTGACCTTCGGCGGGCGGCCGCTCGACTACACGAGCCGGGCGCTGAAGGCGTACCGCAAGCGGGTGCAGCTGGTGCTCCAGGACCCGAGCGGCTCGCTCAACCCGAGGCACACGGTGTACGACGCCGTCGCCGAGGGCCTGCGCATCCACGGGTACGCGGGCGACGAACGGGCGGCCGTCGCCGGGGCGCTGTCCCGGGCGGGGCTGCGGCCTCCCGAGCGGTTCTTCCTGCGCTATCCGCACGAGCTGTCCGGCGGTCAGCGCCAGCGGGTCGTGATCGCGGGCGCGCTGGTCCTGGAGCCGGAGCTCATCGTGGCCGACGAGCCGGTGGCCTCGCTGGACGCCTCGGTGCGCGGCGAGATCCTGGCCCTGCTGCTGCGGCTGCGGGACGAGCTGGGCCTGTCCGCCCTGGTGGTCACGCACGACCTCGGGCTGGCGTGGAACATCGCGGACCGGGTCGCGGTGATGTACCTGGGGCGGATCGTGGAGACGGGCGACGTGGAGCAGATCCTCACCGCTCCCCGGCATCCCTACACCCGGGCGCTGCTGTCGGTGCTGCCCGAGTCCGGGACCGAACCGGTGGTGCTGACCGGCGAGCCGCCGGACCCGTCCCGGGTGCCGTCGGGCTGCCGCTTCCACGCCCGCTGCCAGGTGCTGGCCTCCGGCGAGGCGGAACGGGCGGGGGTCGCGGAGGCGTGCCGTACGGAGGACCTGCCGGTCCTCGCGGGCGGCGGGCACACGCAGGTGGCCTGCCACTGGGCGAACGCGACCGGCGGGGCCGCCGCGAGGCGGCAGGCAGGGACCTGACCCGACGACGGGGGCCGGGCGGGGGCCCGACGACGGTCCCGGAGGCTCAGGGCCGGAGGCCGGAGGCCGGAAGCCAGGGGCCGGAGGCTGGGAGCCCGGGGCCGGAGGCCCGGTGTCGGAGGCTGGGGGCCTGGGGACCGGGGGCCTGGGGGCCGGGAACGTTCCGACGGCCCGGTCCCTGTCCGTACGCGGCCGGGACCGTGGGCGCCCGGGCCGTACGCGGCCGAGGTGCGCCCGGAGCCTCCCGGGGCTTCCCGGGCGCGGCCGGGCGCCGAGGGGCTCAGCCGCGCTCGTGGGCGGCGATCAGCTCCCGGCACTGCTTCACGTCGTCGGCCATCGCCACGAGCAGCTCGTCGACCGAGTCGAACTTCCGCATCCCGCGCACATAGGCGAGGAAGTCCACCGAGACGTGCAGCCCGTACAGGTCGAGGCCGACACGGTCGATCGCGTACGCCTCCACCGTCCGCTCCGTGCCGTCGAACTGCGGGTTGGTGCCGACGGAGATCGCGGCGGGCATCGCCTCGCCGTCCACGTCGAGCCAGCCCGCGTAGACGCCGTCGGCGGGAATCGCGGTGTGCGGCAGGGTCTCCAGGTTGGCCGTGGGGAAGCCGAGGTCGCGGCCCCGCTGCGCGCCGCGGACCACGATGCCCTCGACCCGGTGCGGGCGGCCCAGGATCTCGGCGGCCCCCGCGACGTCGCCCCGGGCGATCAGGCGCCGGGTGAGCGTGGAGGAGAACGGCTCGCCGTCGCCCGCTGCCCCGCTCACGTACAGGTCGATGACCTCGACGCCGTAGTCGTAGGTCGCGCCGAACTCGGTGAGCAGCGCCACATCGCCGGCCGCCTTGTGGCCGAAGCGGAAGTTGGGGCCCTCGATGACCAGACGGGCGTGCAGCTTGTCGACGAGCACCTTCACGATGAAGTCGGCCGGGGCCAGCTTCGAGAACTCGGTGGTGAACGGCAGGACCAGCACCGCGTCCACCCCGAGCGCGGCCATCAGCTCGGCGCGCCGGTGGTGCGGGGCCAGCAGCGGAGGATGGCTGCCGGGGCGCACGACCTCGCTGGGGTGCGGGTCGAAGGTGACGACGACCGAGGGCACGCCCAGCTCGCGCGCCCGCTCCACGGCGCGCCCGATGATCAGCTGGTGCCCGCGGTGCACCCCGTCGTAGGAGCCGATGGTGACGACGCTGCGTCCCCAGTCCTCGGGGATGTCCTCCAAGCCACGCCAGCGCTGCACTGTGACCGCTCCTCGCCCGAACCCGTGTACGTGAGATTGCCTGTTACGCAGGTCTAAGACTGCCATGCTCACGCCCTGCGCCCCGCATCGGCATCTGCTTGGGGTCCTCGGACCCGGTCGGCGCCCGTCCTGTCCCGGGGCCGATGAGCGCCGCCCACTCCCGTGGAGCGTCCGCCCGCCACCCGGCGACCAGGGCCGCGAACCGGGGTGTCTCACGGGCCAGCGCGGCCAGCAGAACGTCCAGCCGGGCCGGGCCCCCGGGGGTCCGGGCCAGCAGCGTTGCGGCGCGGTGGACGAGGGCGCGGGTGCGGACCGGGGCGCGCTCGTCCGCGAAGGCGGCGGCGGCGCGCAGCAGGGCTTCGGGCACGGCCGGGTCGCGCCCGGCGTCCTGCTCGAAGCCGAGCAGGGTCTCCAGCAGCTCGCCCCTGAGCGGACCGGACGCGGGGCTGCCGGGTGCGGCGAGCACCCCGGCGAGGGAGCCGCGCACCGCCGGGGGCACGGGCCGCCGCCGCAGCAGCCCGGCCATCAGGGGCGGCAGCAGGGCGCGGGCGGCCGGTCCGTGTTCCAGCCGCCGGTCGACGTAGGCGGCCGCGTGCACGGTGTCGTCGGGGTGGCTGTCGAGGTACGTCCGCACGAGTCCGGCGGCGTGCAGGGCCAGCGCGGGGGCGTCGGCCCCGGCGAGCGCCCGCAGCGTCTCCCCCGCCTCCTCGCCGGGCCGGGCGAGGCGTTCCCGGAGCGCGGCCAGGACCTGTTCCGGGTGGGTGGGCAGGGCGGCGACGAGGACCTCCACGGGGAGGGGCGGCTCGTCCGCGAGGAAGGCCCGCAGCGCCTGCGGCAGGCGGCGGTCCCGGGTCAGCGGGTCCTGGACGAGGAGGGCGAGCGCGGGCCCGTGCGAGGCGGTGTCGTCGGGCCGCGCCAGCAGGGCCTCCGCGGCCCCGCGCAGCAGCGCCCGGTCCTCCTCCAGGGTGGCGTGCGCGGCCGTCGGCAGGGCGTACGCGGTCGCGGCGGCGCGGCGCCCGGGGCGGTCCTCGTCGCGGGCCCAGCGGTCGACGGCCCGGCACAACGCGGACGGCTCGTCCTCGGCCAGCCGGGCGAGCAGCTCCGCGGCCCGGGGGTGGGCGGTCGCCGCCAGGGCCTCAATCAGGTCGTCGACGGCGAGACCCCGATGGGTGTGGAGCAGCGCCCCGGCGGCGGCCGCGGTCGGGCACGGGGCGCCGGTCTCCCCGGCGGCCGACGGGCGCTCGTCGGCGAACCAGGCGCAGAGCAGCGGCTGCACGGTCCGGGGGCGGGCGACGAGGCGGCGTGCCACGGCGTCGAGGTAGCGCCCGCCGCTCTCCCCGCCCTCGCCGCCGTCGTCGCTGCCGCCGGACGAACCGGACCCGCGGTGTGCGTCGGCGGGGACCAGGCGGCGCAGCAGGTCGATCCGGTCCGCTTCGGGCAGCCGCAGCCGCAGCCAGAAGCACGGGCCGAACGCCGGGTACGGGCCGGGCCCGCCCGGGGCGGCGTGCCGGACGACGAGACCGGCGAGCGGCCGCAGCACCCCGAGGCAAGGCCGGGCGTCGGACACCCCGAGCAGGGTGCGGGAGAGCAGATGGGCGGCCCACCAACGGGCGTCGTGGCGGGCCGCGTCCACCGCCGCGGTCGCCGGGCCGCCCGCCGACCGGTCCAGGGCCTCGACGAGGCCGGTCAGCCGCCGCGCCAGTGCGGCGGGGCCGTGCCGACGTTCCAGGAGCAGCAGGGCCTGGACGACCGGGCCGGCCCGGTGGCGCGGCACGGGCAGCCCCCGGGGCCGGGGCGCCGGACCGGCCGCGACCGCGCCGGGCCGCGTATCCGGGCTCGTCTCCGTCCCCGTCCCCGTCCCCGGGCTCGTCCCCGTCCCCGTCCCCGGGCTCGTCCCCGGGCTCGTCTCCGTCCCCGTCCTCGTCCCCGGTCTCATCTCCGTCCCCGCGTGCGTTCCCGCCCGCGTCCCCGCGAGCGTCTCGGCGCGCGTCGCCTCCGGAACGCCGGTCGACGCCTCCTCCGCCGCACCGGGCGAACCGGGCAGCGGCCCGGCCGCCGAGGCGACCGGCGTCGCGGGGGACGCCCCGGACCGCCCGGACGCCTGCGGCGCCGCGTCCCGCCCACAGGCCGCGGGGCCGGCGTCGCGCCGGTTGCGCTCCCGCCCCGGCCGGGGAATCCGGGACCTCCCGGGCCCAGCCCTCCCCCGGACGGCCTCCGCCGCTCCCGCTTCCGTCCCCGTCTTCGTTCCCTTCCCCACCCTCGCTTCCGCTCCCGGCCCCGCTTCCGTCCCCGGCACGGCCGCGCGCTCCCGCGCGGTGCCCGGTTCGGCGCATGGCCGGTGGACCAGTGCGTGCAGGGCCGTGTCCAGGTCCAGGTGGACGCCCTGCACCCAGTCCCCCAGCTCCTCGTGGGCGAAGCGGTAGCCCGCGCCCGCCGGGACGATCAGGCCCTCGGTGAGGACCGCCGACGCCCAGCCGGTGCGCCACGGGAAGATCTCCTCGAACGCCGCCCGGTCCAGCCCGCCCTGTCCGGGGCCCAGGCAGCGCCGTGCCGCCTCGTGGACCCGGCCGGCCGCCCGGGCCGCCAGGCGGCGGAGCGCGGCGCCCCCGGGAACCGGGTCCGTCAGGGTCGCGACCCGGGCCGCGACCCGCAGGCACGTCAGGTCCAGATGGGCGCCGAAGACGTCGTCCGTGCCGGGCCGCCCCCCGGCGTCCGGCGGCAGCGCCGCGCGCACCTCCGCCATGAGGCGCAGGGTGAGCGGGTGCCGGTCGTGGCCGGGGGCCAGCGCGTCCGCCGGGACGGCGTAGCGTTCCCGGGCGCGGGCCGCCTGGTCCGCGGTGAGGTCGCCGAGCCGTACCGCGTACGGCGGCCGCCCGTGCGCTCCGGCGGGACGGTGCAGGGCGCCTGGCGGGAAGAGCGCGCTGGCCGTCTCCCAGTGCTCGGGCGTGCAGGCGATCACCAGCCGTACGTCGTGCGCCCGCAGCCATTCCGCCGTGTTCCCGGCCCACCGGGCCAGGTCGTGGGCCAGGGCGGGAGGCATCTCCTCGGGCCCGTCCAGCAGGACCAGCAGCGGGTTCCCGTTCCCCGAGGCCAGCCGTGCCACCCGGTCGGGGACGGCCGTCGCCATGTCGCCCCGCGCACCGGCGGCGGACACGATCCGCCCGGCCCGGCCCAGCACCCGGGCCATCGCGTCGGCGAGCGAGGCGTCGTCGGCCAGCAGATCGGCGCCGCGCAGCCAGACCGTGGGCGCCGGGACCGTCCCGCGCGCCCGGCGGGCGGCGAGGGCGGCCAGTTCGGTGGTGCGGCCGGAGCCCGGCGGCCCGGCCAGCCCCAGGACCACGGCGGGGCCGTCCGGGGTCGCGGAGGGCGGCCCGGCGGGGAACGTGAAGTGGGCGAACTCCGCCGTGATCCGCGGGCGTTCCACCGGATCGGGACAGGCGACGGGCCCGCCCGCCGCGTCCAGCGAGGTCGCCGTCAGCTGCAGCACCCCCGCGAGGTTCAGATCGCGGCCGTACCCGGGCACAGCCGTGGCGTTGCGCCGCAGCAGCTCGCCGAGCGGGCCGTCGGCGCCCGCCCCGCCGAGCGGCACCGCGAGGGCCGCGGCGGGGTGCCCCGCCCGCAGAGCGGTGCCCAGCACGGCGATGACCGCCCCGCTGTCCGGGTCGACGACCGGCCCGCCCGCCGCCGCGCCGCCGAGCCGCAGCGCGTCCGCGCCGCCCGTGCCCAGCGCCAGCTCCAGCGCGCCCTCGATCCGGTGGAGGCGTCCGTGCGCCGCGTACGTCACCGGGCAGACGCCGAGGATCCGCGCCTCGCGTCGGCCGTGGGCGGCGATCGTCACACAGGCGCCGGGGGCGATCCGGCCCCGGGCCGCGATCGGGACGGGCTCCGCGCCCAGCGCGGGGAGCCCCCCGGTGCGCAGCAGGGCGAGGCCGCGTTCGGGCAGCGCGGTGACGTCCCCGGCGCCGACGCCGCGGGTCCGGCCGTCCGCGCCGTGCAGGACCAGCCGGGAGTGACCGTCGACCACCTCGTGGCCGGTCACCACCGTGCCCCGGTCGTCGGCGACGAAGCCGGTCCCCCGCGGCCGGCCGGCCGGATCACAGATCCGTACCAGCGCTGTCCGGTCCCCGCTTCCCATGCCCCGACGTTAGGTCGGCGGCGATCGGGGCGCGGGCCACTCGGGACGAAAGCGCCCCCGGGACACCCCCGGTTCACCCCGCGCGCCCGCTCGTCGGGGTGAATCCGGTGCGCCCGGTGGACGGAACGGGTTGGTCGTCCGCGAACAGCGATGCATCCGGGTGTGAGTAGTTGGCGTACAGGAAATCCCGGTGAGAACGATCTTGCTGGGGTTTGCCTACCTCGTACGAGCTTCGAGCTGCCGGGGGACGGCGCCGGCGCGCAGTTCGCGCAGGTCGGGGATGTGGTTGTAGAGGGTGCCCGGGGAGACGCCGAGGAGCTTCGCGATCGAGGTGATGGAGCGGTCAGGGTCGGGCAGCAGGTCGCGGGCGGCCTTGATGACTTCCTCCGTGGCGACGGTGGGGCGTCCGCCGACCCGGCCGCGGGCGCGGGCGGCGGCCAGGCCCTCGCGGGTGCCTTGCACGATGAGTTCGCGGATGAACTCGGCGAGGGCGGCGAAGACGTGGAAGACGAGCCGTCCGCCGGGGGTGGTGGTGTCGAGGTTCTCGTGCAGCGAGGTGAAGCCGATGCCCCGGTCGCGGAGTTCGGCGACCATGTTGATGAGGTCCTGGAGGCTGCGGCCGTAGCGGTCGAGCGAGGGGACCACGAGGGTGTCGCCGGCGTCGAGGAAGGCGTGGCACGCTTTCAGCTCCGGGCGGAACGCGGTCTTGCCGGACTTCTTGTCCGCGAAGATCTTCCGGCATCCGGCGGTGGTGAGGGCGTCGATCTGACGGTCGAGCTTCTGCCCGCCGCTCGACACCCGCGCGTACCCGATCTTGATCTCTGTGCGGACGAGCGGCTCGGCGACGAGGAGTTCGGGATAGCCGGACGGCTCCGGGAGGTCACTCATGGCCCCGGATCATGTCAGAAAAGGGTGGTCTGAGGTTGTTGAACGGCCCAGGTTTTTGAAGGGGTTTTTAAAGGCTCTGTGGGCTCCTGGCGGTCCCGCAGAGTGATCTTCAGAAAACGAAGGTTTTTTGAAGGAGCGAGGGGCGGTCAGGCGGCGGCCGGACGCGTGTGATCTCGCGCGGCGAAGGTTGAGTGGCTGTTGGGTGTGGGGCCTGCCCGGCGGATCATGTGACTACTAAGCTGCGACGATGAAGTCCGCGGATCGGAACCAGGCCAACGACTACGACAGCTTCGCCGAGATGTTCTCCGCGGAGTCCGACAACAGCCTCGTGAACGCTTACTACGAGCGGCCGGCGATGCTGGCCCTCGCAGGGGACGTGACCGGCCGTCGGATACTGGACGCCGGCTGCGGCTCGGGCCCGCTGTCCGCCGCGCTGCGCGAGCGCGGCGCCGTCGTCACCGGCATCGACTCCAGTGCCGGGATGCTAGCGCTGGCGAGGCGGCGACTCGGCGACGACGTGGCCCTGCACGTGGTCGACCTGCGCGACCCGCTGCCGTTCGATGACGGGGTGTTCGACGACGCGGTCGCGTCACTGGTCCTGCACTACCTGGAGGACTGGGGGCCGACGCTGGCCGAGTTCCGGCGGGTGCTGCGGCCCGGCGGCCGGCTGATCGCGTCGGTGGGCCACCCCTTCGTGGCCTACGCGCACCGGGATCCCCGGCCCGACTGCCACGCGACCACCAGCTACACCTTCGACTGGACACTCAACGGACAGTCCGTCCCGATGGAGTTCTGGCGCAGGCCGTTGCACGCGATGACCGATGCCTTCACCACCGCCGGCTTCCGTCTTTGCGTCCTCAGCGAGCCGCAGCCCGACCCGGCCGCCCGTGAGCTGTTCCCAGACAGCTTCCAGGGCCTTTCGACCAGTCCCAACTTCCTGTTCTTCGTCGTCGAGGTGCCGCCGTCGGCCACCACTTCGGGCGGCTGACCGGTCGCGGATCACCAGCGGATCCTGTACCGGCGCGCCGGTACTGTGGCGTCGCATGAGCGACGTCGAGATCGAGATCACCGCGGACCTGGTCCGTGACCTGCTGCGGGAGCAGCATCCTGACCTCGCGGGGCTGGCCATCCGCGAGGTGGTGGGCGGGTGGGGCAACCAAATGTGGCGCCTTGGGGACGGGTTGGCCGTGCGCATGCCGCGTACAGAAGGTGCCCCGGACCTCCTGCGCAAGGAGTGCCGGTGGCTGCCCGTCCTGGCCCCGCGCCTGCCGCTCCCGGTCCCCAACCCCGTACGGATCGGCGAACCGTCCGCGCGCTTCCCGAAGCCCTGGACCATCATGACGTGGGTTCCCGGCGAGCCACTGGACTGCACCTCCATCAGCCGCGGCGACCACGCGGCCGACACATTGGCGGCCTTCCTCACCGCGCTCCACGTGGAGGCGCCCGAAGACGCGCCAATCAGTGAGGACCGCGGCGACCACCCAAAGAAGTGCACGGACGGCTTCGACCACTTCTTCCATGCCGTCGTCCCCGACGACCTCGCCGACGAGGTCCGGGCCGTCTGGGACGACGCCGTCGCGGCGCCCGAGTGGGAGGGCCCGCCGCTGTGGGTGCACGGCGACCTGCATCCTGCGAACGTCGTCGTCTCGGACGGGACGCTCTCAGGCGTGATCGACTTCGATGCCATGTTCGCCGGTGATCCGGCGTGGGACCTCGCCGCCGCATGGGTCATCCTTCCCGCAGGCGCCACCTCACGCTTCTTCGACGCATACGCGCAGGCAGACGAGGGGACGATCCGGCGGGCCCGCGGGCTGGCCGCCCTGAAGAGCCTGTTTCTCATGCTGATGGGCCAGAACGGAGACCAGGGCCTTCCTGGCGGCAAGCCGACATGGGGACCCGCAGGCCGGGCAGCACTCGATCGTGTTCTGAGAGGCGGTTTGATGTAGACAGGCAGCGACGATCCTCATAGATACTCGCTGCCGGAACTGCCGCGACGTCGCTCTCGCGTCGCTCACGATGCCTTCCCCGTGGAGACGAACAGACGAACCGCCCAACGGGTCGGGTGCGCGCGATCAGTCCTCGTCCTCGTCGTCCTTGATAGCGTCCGGGTCCCGAAAGGGACGCAGGCCCTGGCCGGGGCCGCTTGCCTTGATGTTGAACAGGTAGCGGCCCAGGAAGTTGATATGCCGGTCCTTGAGCGGGGAGAGCCGGGCGACGTCCTCGTCCTTGATGTCGTGGCCTTCGGCGCGGAGCTGGGCGACGGCGGCGTCGAGGTAGCGGGTGTTCCACAGGACCACGGCGTTGAGGACGAGTCCCAGACTGGCCAACTGGTCCTCCTGCCCGTCGCGGTACGCCTGGCGGATCTGGCCCCGGCCTCCGTGGCAGATCGCGCGGGCGAGGCGGTGGCGGGACTCCTGGACGGTGAGCTGCCGGTTCATCAGCCGCCGGTAGGTGTCGTCGACCGGGTCGACCAGGGTGAGCAGGTGCATGGTCTTGTCGATCCGGCCTCCAGGAGTGGACCTCGAACAGCAGGTCCGGCAGGTCGATCCTGGGGAGCATCGCCTCCGTGGTGGTCCTCAGCCAGGTCAGCGACTCCGGCTCGCCCACCGCACCCAACTTGTCCACCGACAACTTGGCCCGGCCGCCGCCCTCCGGGACGACGATCTCCACCTTCGCCTCGTCCCTGGCCTCGGCAAGTCGGTCCGCCATCTGCCGCCACGCGGCATCCAGCCCCCGGGTGAGCTGGGCCAGGTGCTCGCCGACGTCGTCGGACAGGCTCAGGCCCGCCAGCACGTCCGCCTTCATGGCCTCCCACCGCGGCCCGTCCAGCAGCCGGACCCGCGGGTCCGCCCACCGGTTGGACGGGGCGGCGAACACGTCGCGCCGGTTCAGGGTGCGGTGCAACTGCTCCAGCACGCACACCACGTACGCGTCGCGGTCGACCGCGCCCTGCGGCAACCTCGAGTTGGAGAACACCGCTCGCTTCCACATCGCCGGCACCAGCTCGGCATCGACCTCGCGGGGCAGCAATGGCCTGTCCTTCACCCGGCGGCGCGAGAGCGCGGGCAGACGGCGTACGGCCTTGAGGATGCGCCGCCCGGTTGGGGCAGCGTCCAGCGAGTCCGACTCGCCCAGCAGGGAGAGGAACGGGCGCACGGTGTTGTAGCGCAGGGCCAGCTTCTCCCGCATCGCCGCCTCCGCGGACCCGTCGTCCTGCGGCACCAGGGCTTCGACGGTCGCCACCGCCCCGGCCACCGCCGTACGCGGCACGGCCTCCTCCACCGCCGCCCACAGCGCGGCGACGTCCAGGTCCGTGCTCGCCTCGGCGACCAGGTCCAGCTCCTCCGTCAGGATCTTCGACGCCTTCGCCAGGACGCGGGCCGCCTTCTCCAGCTGAGGCAGCATCGCGAGGCGATCCCGGTCCGACGCCCGGCGGGCGGGGCTGATCAGCCGGGTCGCCATCAGCAGTGCGAACAGGTCCAACGCGTCGTCGACCGCATGCGCCTCCAGCTGACGCACCACCGCCGTCAGCAGGGCGGTCCGGCGCG
The DNA here is from genome assembly GCF_037034285.1 of Streptomyces tyrfis. Lineage (NCBI taxonomy): Bacteria > Bacillati > Actinomycetota > Actinomycetes > Kitasatosporales > Streptomycetaceae > Streptomyces > Streptomyces tyrfis. The sequence goes on from NZ_JBAGJZ010000033.1 coordinate 26,356, forward strand.
GCTCCGGTGCCCGCTCGATCGTCTGTGCCTTGCTCAGCTGCCCGTACCGGGCCAGCGTCGACAGCCGGTTCACCGGCACCCGGGAGAGGTTCACCCGCCCCAGGCCAAAGGCGGAGATCTCCTCCACCCGCTCCATGGCCCGCACCATCGCCGTGCCGGTCGTCTTCACCGGCGGGGTGCGCAGCCGCTCCAGCTCCGAGACCCGCTTGCCCTCCGGCACATCCAGCAGCACCGCCAGCGCCGGCGCGAGCGCGGGATCGGCCCGGTCCGCGGCCCGCGCCACCGCCTCGTACAGGCGCCGCTCCGCCGCCGTACGGGCCTCCGACACCTGCCGGGCCAGCACCGAGACACCCGGCAGCAGCACCCGGTGCCGGCGAGCCACGTCACCGCGTGGTTGAACAGCGCCACCGGCCCCTCGGCGTGCGTCCACGCCCGCCCGTACAGAAAACTGCGGAACTCCCTGCCCCACCTGCGGTCGTTGAAGTCCCGGTACTTGAACCGCTTCTGGATCTCCGCCGCGTGCTCGTACACCGTCGACCGGCGCTCCGGGTACCGCTTCACACAGGAGGCGTCCTCAATGCCGAGCTGCCCGGCCAGGTACTCCACGGCCTCCCACGGCACCGCGAGCGGGTCCTCACCCAGAAACCGGCCGACGTAGCGGACCGTGCAGACCTGCAACGCCATCCCCAGTCGGTGCACATCCGTACGCCGCAGCGCGATCAGATCGCGGTCGTCATCGTCGAGGAAGAAGAACCGCTCCAGCTCCGGGCGCGTGGGCGCCTCGGTGAACGTCCCGTACGCCTCGGCCTGCTCATCAGTCAGAAACTCCACCGGCACAGCCCGGACGTTGCCAGCGCCGACGCCCACGCGGCGGGCTTTCCGTGAACCCCAGCAGCACCCGGCTCGGTGTGCTAGCCGACCATGATCAATCTCACCGGGATTTCCTGTACCTCAACTACTGACACCCGGCATCCGTGAAGGGCGACCGCCCGCGGAAGACGGCCCCGCGCGGAAGGCGATCGTCCGGTGAGGGGCGACCGCTCATGAAACGGGCCCGGCGGCCCCCGCACGACGACGGAGGGCCGCCGGGCGCCGAAGGCCGACGGCGACGGAGAACCGCCGCCCCGGGCCCCGGCGGCGGTGCCGGGCCGGGGCCGCCGGGTCAGGCGAAGACGGCGAGGCTCTTGGACTTGCCCTTCTGCTCCTCCACGAGGAGCAGAAAGCGCCCGTCGGGCCCGAAGACCCCTACCGGCCCCGGCGGGAGGGCGGGCATGTCCAGCCGCACCCCGTTCAGCAGCAGCCGGGCGCGCTTCTCGTCGACGTCCCAGCGCGGGAACGCGGAGGCGGCGGCCTCGGCCACCGGCATCACGGTCAGCTCCTGCTGGTGCTGGTCGAGCGTCCGCGCCATGTCGATCCCGTACGGTCCGACCCGGGTGCGCCGCAGCGCGGTCAGATGCCCGCCGACGCCGAGCCCGGCGCCGAGGTCGCGGGCGAGCGCCCGGACGTAGGTGCCGGAGGAGCAGACGACGGAGACGACCAGGTCGAGCACGGGGGTGCCGTCCTCGGCGGTCTCCTCGCGCACGTCGTAGACGCGGAAGGACGAGATCGTCACCGGCCGGGCCGGGATCTCGAACTCCTCGCCGCCGCGCACCCGGGCGTAGGACCGCTTGCCGTCGATCTTGATGGCGCTGACCTTGGACGGCACCTGCATGATCGGGCCGGTCAGGGCCGCGACCCCGGCGTCGACGGCGTCCCGGCCCACTCCGGAGGCGTCGGTGGACGAGGTGATCTCGCCCTCGGCGTCGTCCGTGACGGTGTTCTGGCCGAGCCGGATCGTGCCGAGGTACTCCTTCTCGGTCAGCGCGAGGTGGCCGAGGAGCTTGGTGGCGCGTTCCACGCCGAGCACGAGGACGCCGGTCGCCATCGGGTCGAGCGTGCCGGCGTGGCCGACCCGCCGGGTCCGGGCGATGCCGCGCATCTTGGCGACGACGTCGTGCGAGGTGAAACCGGCCGGCTTGTCGACGATGACCAGCCCGTCCTCGGGCCGCCCGGCGCCGCCCCGGCCCGGGGCGGGCGCGCTCCCGCTCCCCGTGCCGGGCGTCTTGTTCTGCGTCGTCATTCGGAGGCGGTGTCCTCGTCCTCGTCCTTGTCCGCGTCCGCCTTGCGGTACGGGTCGGCGCCGCCGGCGTACGTGGCGCCCGAGGACGCCTCGCGGACCCGCGCGTCCGAGGCCCGTGCCCGGTCGAGGAGGTCCTCGATGGTCCGGGCGTTCTCCGGAAGGGCGTCCGCCACGAACGTCAGCGTGGGCGTGAACTTCGTCCCCGCCGCCGCGCCGACCGCGGAACGCAGCACGCCCTTGGCGCTCTCCAGCCCCGCCGCCGCGCTCGCCCGCTCCTCGTCGTCCCCGTAGACCGTGTAGAAGACCGTGGCCTCCCGCAGGTCACCGGTGACCCGGGTGTCCGTGATGGTCACGTGCGTGCCCAGACGGGGGTCCTTGATACCGCGCTGCAGTTTCTGGGCGACCACCTCCTGGATGAGGTCCGCCAGCTTTTTCGCCCGCGCGTTGTCGGCCACTGGTCCGTCTCCTTCTCACCTTCGGGACAGGCTTCCGAGGGGTGGCGCAGACCACCCCTCGCCGCCCTTCCCTCTCAACTCAATCGTCTTCGTCGCTGTGCAGCCGTCGTCGTACGGACAGCAGCTCCACTTCCGGCCGGGCGGCCACCAGCCGCTCGCACCGGTCCAGGACATCTGTGAGGTGCCGGGTGTCCCCGGAGACCACGGCGAGGCCGATCTCGGCCCTGCGGTGGAGATCCTGACCGCCCACTTCCGCCGCGCTCACCGCGTACTTGCGCTGGAGTTCGGCGACGATGGGGCGGACGACGGAGCGCTTCTCCTTCAACGACCGTACGTCGCCGAGAAGCAGATCGAAGGACAGAGTCCCCACATACATGAATGTCCGGATGTCCCGCCGGTTCGGGTTCGCGCCCCGCCATCACTTGGCAGGGACACCAGAACCGTACACGGAACGGCCGGGGCCGATCGACGGAAATACGCTCCGTCGACCGGCCCCGACCGCTGCGGAGAGCCCCGGGGGACGTCCCCCGGGGACCCGCCGCGGGTCAGCCCCGCGGCTTCTCGCGCATCTCGTACGTCGCGATGACGTCGTCGATCTTGATGTCGTTGAAGTTGCCGAGGTTGATACCGCCCTCGAAGCCTTCGCGGATCTCGGTGACGTCGTCCTTGAAGCGGCGCAGACCGGTGATGGTGAGGTTCTCCGCGATGACCTTGCCATCGCGCAGCAGGCGCGCCTTGGTGTTGCGCTTGACCTCGCCGGACCGGACGAGCACACCGGCGATGTTGCCCAGCTTGGACGAGCGGAAGATCTCGCGGATCTCCGCCGTGCCGAGCTCGACCTCTTCGTACTCCGGCTTGAGCATGCCCTTGAGGGCCGCCTCGATCTCCTCGATCGCCTGGTAGATGACCGAGTAGTAGCGGACGTCCACGCCCTCGCGCTCGGCCATCTGCTGCGCACGCCCGGCGGCGCGCACGTTGAAGCCGATGACGATGGCGTCGGAGCCGGTCGCCAGGTCGATGTCCGACTCGGTGACCGCACCCACACCGCGGTGCAGGACCCGGATGTCGACCTCGTCGCCGACGTCGAGCTGGAGCAGCGAGGACTCCAGGGCCTCCACCGAACCGGACGCGTCGCCCTTGATGATGAGGTTGAGTTCCTGGACCAGACCGGCCTTGAGCGCCTCGTCGAGGTTCTCCAGGGAGAACCGGACGCCCTTGCGGGCGAAGTTGGCGTTGCGCTCGCGGGCGGCGCGCTTCTCGGCGATCTGGCGGGCCGTACGGTCCTCGTCGACCACCAGGAAGTTGTCGCCGGCGCCCGGGACGTTGGTGAGACCGAGCACGAGGACCGGGGTCGACGGACCCGCCTCCTCGACGTTCTCGCCCTTGTCGTCGAGCATGGCGCGCACGCGGCCGTAGGCGTCACCGACGACCATCGTGTCGCCGACGCGGAGGGTACCGCGCTGGACGAGGACGGTCGCGACGGCGCCGCGCCCGCGGTCGAGGTGGGCCTCGATCGCGATGCCCTGCGCGTCCTGCTCCGGGTTGGCCCGCAGGTCGAGCGAGGCGTCCGCGGTCAGGACCACGGCCTCCAGCAGCTCGTCGATGTGCAGCCCCTGCTTGGCGGAGATGTCGACGAACATCGTGTCGCCGCCGTACTCCTCGGCCACCAGACCGAACTCGGTGAGCTGGCCGCGCACCTTGGTCGGGTCGGCGCCCTCGACGTCGATCTTGTTGACCGCGACCACGATCGGCACGTCGGCCGCCTTGGCGTGGTTCAGCGCCTCGATCGTCTGGGGCATCACACCGTCGTTCGCCGCGACCACGAGGATCGCGATGTCGGTGGACTTCGCACCGCGGGCACGCATGGCGGTGAACGCCTCGTGACCCGGGGTGTCGATGAAGGTGATCCGGCGGTCCTCGCCGTTGACCTCGGCGGAGACCTGGTACGCACCGATGTGCTGCGTGATGCCGCCGGCCTCGCCCGCGACGACGTTCGTCTTGCGGATCGCGTCCAGCAGCCGGGTCTTTCCGTGGTCGACGTGACCCATGACGGTCACGACCGGCGGGCGCGGGGTGAGCGCCTCTTCGCCGCCCTCGTCCTCGCCGAACTCGATGTCGAAGGACTCGAGCAGCTCGCGGTCCTCCTCCTCCGGGCTGACGATCTCCAGGACGTAGTTCATCTCGTCGGCGAGCAGCTGGAGCGTCTCGTCGGAGACGGACTGCGTGGCCGTGACCATCTCGCCGAGGTTCATCATCACGGCGACGAGCGACGCCGGGTTGGCGTTGATCTTCTCCGCGAAGTCGGTGAGGGAGGCGCCGCGCGACAGGCGGACGGACTGTCCGTTGCCGCGGGGCAGCATGACGCCGCCCACCGACGGGGCCTGCATGGCCTCGTACTCCTGGCGCCTCTGCCGCTTCGACTTGCGGCCACGACGCGCCGGACCGCCGGGACGGCCGAAGGCGCCCTGCGTGCCGCCGCGGCCACCGGGGCCGCCGGGACGGCCGCCGAAGCCGGGACGACCGCCGAAGCCGCCGCCGCCACCGGGACGGCCCGCGCCGCCACCGCCGCCACCGCCGCCGGGACGGCCGCCGAAGCCGCCGCCACCGCCGCCGGGACCGGCCGGACGGCCGGCGAAGCCGGGACGACCGCCGCCGCCGCCGGGACGACCGCCGCCGCCACCCGGACCACGGCCGCCGGGGCCGGGACGCGGACCCGCGGCGGGACGCTGCGGCATCATGCCCGGGTTCGGGCGGTTGCCGCCGGGGCCGCCCGGACGGGGCGCCTGCGGACGGGGCATGCTGCCCGGGGTCGGACGGGCGCCGCCCGGAGCCTGGGGACGCGGAGCGCCGCCGGGGCCGCCCTGCGGGCGCGGGGCGGGACGGTCCTGACCGGGGCCGGGACGCGGGGCGCCGCCGGGCCGGGGCGCCTGCGGACGGGCCATGCCCGTCGAGCCGCCGGACGTGAAGGGGTTGTTGCCCGGGCGCGGACCGGCCGGACGGGCGCCGGGGCGCGGGGCCCCCTGGCCGCCGGGACGGCCCGGACGCTCGCCGCGGCCGCCGCCGTCGCGCTGGCCCGGACGGGCGCCGGGGCGCGGGCCGGGGGTGGCGCCGGCGGGACGCGGCGCCTGCTGCTGCGGCGCGGCCTGCTGGGCCGGGGCCGAGAACTCGGCGGCCGGGACCGGGGTCACCGGCGCGGGCTTCGGGCCGGGACGCGGGCCGGGGCGCGGCCCGGGCGTCGGCGCGGAGGGTGCCGCGGGGGCGCCGCCCTGAGCGGCGGCCGGCTTGGGAGCCGGGGCGCCGGGCTTCGGGGCAGCCGGACGTGCCGCGGCGGCCGGGGAGGGCGCCGAGGGCTTAGCGGGCGTCGCCTTGCGGGGCGCACCCGGCTTGGCAGCGGGCTTGCCGGCGCCTCCGCCGGGCCCCTGCAACGCGTCAGTCAACTTGCGTACAACCGGCGCCTCGATCGTCGAGGACGCCGAACGGACGAATTCACCGAGTTCCTGGAGCTTGGCCATGACGACCTTGCTCTCCACACCGAACTCCTTGGCGAGTTCGTATACCCGGACCTTAGCCACTTCGCTCCTTTTAGGTCCGGGTTACCGCCGGACCGTCGCTACTTCATGGGCGTACTCATCGCGTACTCATCGAGTGCTCATCGCAATCTCGACCTACTTCCGACTCGCGAGGTACCTGACCGCACGGGGTCCCGTGCCGTTCATTTCTTACGGTGTCGCCCGTTCGACGAACCCCCGCAGCGCGGTGGTGTCGAACGGCCCCTTGGCCTTGAAGGCCCGGGGGAACGCCCGGCGGCGGACCGCCAGGTCCAGACAGGCGGGGACGGGGTGTACATACGCACCCCGGCCGGGCAGCGTACCGCGAGGATCGGGGACGCAGGCGTCTCCGTCCGCGACGATGCGCAGCAGTTCGTGCTTGGCCGCCCGCTCCCGGCATCCCACACAGGTTCGCTCAGGGCATGCGCGGGCATGCGTCCGGCCAGACACGCTCAAGTCTACCTCCCCGCAGCGACCTCACCCCTTCGGGGCAAGAATCGAACGCATGTTGTTCTCAACAGCGGTGTGCTGCCCGGAGATATTCCCGCGACCCGCGGGTGAATGCCTCCGGGCGCCGTCCCGCGGGCCCTCCGGCGGTGGCCGGCTCCCCCGGAACCGCCGCCGGGACGGGCCCGGCCGTTCCGGCGGCGCTCAGCCGCGCTCGGGGCGGCGGCGGGCCCGGTCGGCGCCGTCGCGCTCGGCGTCGGTCTCCGTGTCCGGGCGGATGTCGATGCGCCAGCCGGTGAGCCGCGCGGCGAGGCGGGCGTTCTGCCCCTCCTTGCCGATCGCGAGCGACAGCTGGTAGTCCGGGACGGTGACCCGGGCGGACCGGGCGGCCAGGTCGACCACCTCCACCTTGCTCACCCGCGCGGGTGACAGGGCGTTGGCGACCATCTCGGCCGGGTCGTCCGACCAGTCCACGATGTCGATCTTCTCGTCGTGCAGCTCGGCCATGACGTTGCGCACCCGGCCGCCCATCGGGCCGATGCAGGCGCCCTTGGCGTTGAGCCCGGAGCGGGTCGAGCGGACCGCGATCTTGGTGCGGTGGCCGGCCTCGCGGGCGATCGCGCAGATCTCGACGGAGCCGTCGGCGATCTCCGGGACCTCCAGCGCGAAGAGCTTCTTCACCAGGTTGGGGTGGGTGCGCGACAGCGTCACCGAGGGGCCGCGCACGCCCTTGGCGACCCGGACGACATAGCTGCGCAGACGCAGGCCGTGCGGGTACTCCTCGCCCGGCACCTGCTCCTGCACCGGCAGGATGGCCTCCAGCTTGCCGATGTCGACCAGGACGTTCTTCGGGTCCTTGCCCTGCTGGACGACGCCGCTGACGACGTCGCCCTCGTGGCCCGCGTACTCCCCGAACGTGCGGTCGTCCTCGGCGTCGCGCAGGCGCTGCAGGATGACCTGCTTGGCCGTGGTCGCCGCGATCCGGCCGAAGCCGGACGGGGTGTCGTCGAACTCCTTGGGCTCCTGGCCCGGCTCCAGGTCGGCCGGGTCCTCCGTCGCCCACACCGTCACATGGCCGTGCCCGTCGATCTCCACACGCGCGCGGCGGTGGCTTCCCTCGGTCCGGTGGTAGGCGATGAGGAGGGCCGACTCGATCGCCTCGACGAGCACGTCGAAGGGGATCTCCTTGTCCTGCGCCAAGCCCTTCAAGAGCTTCACGTCGATGTCCACGGCTACGCCTCCTCTTCCTTCTTGTCCTTGCGGTTGAATTCGATCTCCACCCGGGCCCTGGCGATCTCGTCGAAGGCGATCCGGCGGGCGGTGGGCCTGCGGCCCTTGACGCCCGGCACCTCCAGGTCCAGCCCGTCCTCGTCCACGGCGAGGATCCGGGCGACCAGCTCGCCGCCGTCGTGCAGACGCAGCCGGGCCAGGCGGCCGGTGGCGCGTACGTAGTGACGGTGCTCCGTCAGCGGACGGTCGGCGCCGGGGGAACTGACCTCGAGGACGTACTCGCCCTCGCCCATCGCGTCGGTCTCGTCGAGCTTCTGGGAGATCGCGCGGCTCAGCTCGGCACAGGCGTCGAGCTCCACGCCCTCTTCGGAATCCACGATGATCCGCAGCACCCTGCGGCGGCCCGCCCGGGTCACCTCGATCTCCTCGAGATCCAGTCGCTCGGCGCTGACGAGCGGTTCGAGCAGCCCGCGCAGCCTTTCGCTCTGGGTGGTGCTCATCCGGGTGACTCCTCGGCCGCGTGTGCTGTTGTGGGATCTCGCGTGTCAGCTCAAAGGGTATCCGGTCCCGAGGGGTGTTGCCGTCCGTCCGGCCCGTGAGCGCGGGTACGCTCGCCTGCGGTGATCACTTCAGGACAGAAGCAGTCACAACAGGGCCAACCTCGAAGGAGAACAAGTGCGGCGCACGGGGACGACGCGCAGAGGTGTGTTCACCGCGACGGGCGTGATCGCCCTGGGCGCGGTGCTGGCCGGCTGCGACGGTTCCGGGGGCGGTGCGGGGTCCGGCCGGGACGGGGCGCCGACCGCCGCCCAACTCGCCCTGGCCGCACGGACGGAGCGCAGGCTCCGGGCGAGCGCCGCGCGCACCGCCCGGGGACTGCTGGGCCGGTACGAACAGGTGACCGCCGACCATCCGGCGACCGCCGCCCGGCTCGCGCCGCTGCGGGACGCCGTACGGGCGCACGCCGGGGCGCTGGCGGCGGACGGCGGGGCGGAGCCCGCGCCCTCCCCGTCGGCCGCGACCGACGCCCGGACCGCCCTCAAGGGGCTGGCGGCGGCGGAGCGGCGCGCCGCCGACACCCATCTGGCGGCCCTCATGGAGGCCCCGCCGGAGCTGGCCCGGCTGCTCGCGTCGATCGCGGCGGCCGGAGCGGCCCACGCCTATCTGCTGACCGAGATGGCCGAGGAGGCCTCGTCATGAGCGACGGTACACGGGAGGCCGCGCAGGCGGCCCTGGCCGCCGAACACGCGGCGGTGTACGGGTACGGGGTGGCCGGCGGCCGGGTCGCCGCGGGCCGCCGGGCCGAGGCCGCCGAGGCGTACCACGCCCACCGGGCCCGCCGGGACGCGCTGGTGCGGGCCGTGCGCGACCTGGGCGGCGAGCCGGTGGCGGCACGGGCCGCGTACACCCTGCCGTTCGCGGTGCCGGACCCGGCCGCGGCCGTCCGGCTGGCCGCGCTGCTGGAGGACCGGGTCGCGGACGTCTACTCCGACCTGGTGCGGGCGGCCGAGGGGCCGCTCAGGCGCCAGGCGGCGGACGCGCTGCGCGAGGCCGCGGTGCGCGCGGCCCGCTGGCGGGGCGGCGCCGTCCCGTTCCCGGGTCTCGCCGAGCGCGCCGCCGGAGCCGGCACGAAAAACGGCACGGCCGCGGGAGCCGGTTCCGGCCCGGCGCACTGACAGACGCTTCGAGAGGGAACAGAGCACGTATGGGTTTCGAACCGCCGCGGCGTCTGGTGCGAGCGCTCGGCGAGTCGTACGGGCACGCCGCCGACGACTGGCTGGGCCGGCTTCCGGCGCTGGCCGAGGAGGCGCTGACCTCGACCGGTCGGGAGCTGACCGCGGAACGGGTCGTGGCCCCGGGCGGCCGCAGCGGTCTGGTCCTGCTGGTGACGTGTCCCGACGGCGCCCCGGCGGCGCTGAAGATCGCCCCGCCCCCGGCGGAGCCCGCGCGGGAGCGGGCGGCGCTGGCGCACTGGAACGGCTGGGGCGCGGTGCGACTGCTGGGTCACGGGCCGGGAGCGCTGCTGCTGGAACGGCTGCACCCCGAGGTGTCGCTGCGCTCGCTGCCGGAGGCGAAGGCGCTGCTGGAGGCGGCGGGCACGGTGCGCCGGCTCTGGGTCGAGCCGCCGGCCGGGCACGGGTTCGAGACGGTCGCCGAGCGGACCGCGCGCCAGGCGGAGCCGATGCGGGCCTGCGCCGAGGCCGACCCGGCCCTGGAGCCACTGGTCTCCGCCGCGCTCTCGGCGCGCGGGGAACTGCTCGCCGGCTCCTCCGAACTCCTGTTGCTGCACGGCAACTTCCGGCAGAGCAAGGTGCTCGCGGGCGAGCGGGCGCCCTGGCTGACGGTCGGCCCCGAGCCGCTGGTGGGCGAGCGGGCCTACGATCTGGCGCGCCTGGCGCGCGACCGGGTCGAGGACCTGATCGCCTCCCCCGGCGGCGCGGCGACGGCCCGGCGCAGGGTCAGGAAGCTGGCGGACGCGCTGGACGTGGACCGGGAGCGGCTGCGCGGCTGGACGCTGTTCCGGGCGGTGGAGTCGGGCACCCGGGCGCTGTCGGCGGGCCGCCGCCAGGAGGGCGAGCTGTCCCTGGAGTTCGCCGGCTGGCTGTAGGCGCTTTTCCAGGGGGCGTCGGCCGTCCGCGGGGGCGCGGGCGGCGGCCGCCGGCGGGGGCCCGGCCGCTCCTTCTCGCGGGCCGTGCGGGCGCGCACGGCCCGGGGGCTTCTTTGGGGCCGGGGCCGCCGGGGCGCGCCGGACGGTCCGCGCCGCCGTTTCCCCGGGCACGACGGCACACCGGCGGGCCCCGCTCGTCGCGCGGGGCCCGCCGGTGTGCCGGGTGCCGGGTGTGTCAGTCCTGGGCGGCGAGGCGGGCGATCGCCTCGTCGGCGGTGAGCTCCTCGCGCTCGCCGGTGCGGCGGTCCTTCAGCTCCAGGACGCCCTCGGCCGAGCGGCGGCCCGCGACCAGGATCTTCGGAACGCCGATCAGCTCGGCGTCGGTGAACTTCACGCCGGGCGAGACGCCCGCCCGGTCGTCGACGAGGACCCGCAGGCCGGCGGCGGCGAGGCGGTCCGAGACGTCGAGGGCCAGCTCCGTCTGGAGCGCCTTGCCCGCCGCGACGACGTGCACGTCGGCCGGGGCGATCTCGCGGGGCCAGCACAGCCCCTGCTCGTCCGCGGTCTGCTCGACGAGCGCGGCGACGGCACGGGAGACGCCGACGCCGTAGGAGCCCATGGTGACCCGGACCGGCTTGCCGTTCTGGCCGAGCACGTCGAGCTGGAAGGCGTCCGCGTACTTGCGGCCCAGCTGGAAGATGTGGCCGATCTCGATGGCGCGGTCCAGCTTGAGGGGGGCGCCGCACCTGGGGCAGGGGTCGCCGTCCTCGACGACGACGACGTCCAGGTAGTCGTCGACCTCGAAGTCGCGGCCGGCGACGACGTTCTTCGCGTGGGTGCCGGGCTTGTTCGCGCCGGTGATCCAGGCGGTGCCGGGGGCGACGCGCGGGTCCGCGATGTAGCGGACCTTGCCGAGGCCCTGCGGTCCGACGTAGCCGCGCACCAGGTCGGGGCGGCCCTCGAAGTCCTCCGCGGTGACCAGCTCGACGACGGCGGGCGCCAGGTGCTCGCCGAGCTTGCCGAGGTCCACCTCGCGGTCGCCGGGCACGCCCACGGCGACGATCTCGCCGTCGATCTTGACCAGCAGGTTCTTCAGGGTGGCGGAGGCGGGCACGCCCAGGTGCGCGGCGAGCGTCTCGATGGTCGGGGTGTCGGGGGTGTCCAGCTCCTCGACGGGGCCGTGCGCGGAGCCGTCCGCCGGGGCGGCCTCGAAGGTCACGGCCTCGGAGTTGGCCGCGTAGTCGCAGGAGGTGCAGTCGACGAAGGTGTCCTCACCGGCCGCGGCGGGGGCCAGGAACTCCTCGGAGGCGGAGCCGCCCATGGCGCCGGAGACGGCGGAGACGATGCGGTAGTCGAGGCCCAGCCGCTCGAAGATGCGGATGTAGGCGGCGCGGTGCAGCCGGTACGCCTCGACCAGGCCCTCGTCGGTGGTGTCGAAGGAGTACGAGTCCTTCATCTGGAACTCGCGGCCGCGCAGCACCCCGGCGCGCGGGCGGGCCTCGTCCCGGTACTTGGTCTGGATCTGGTAGAGGATCACCGGCAGGTCCTTGTAGGACGTGATCTGGTCCTTGACGACCTGGGTGAAGATCTCCTCGTGGGTGGGGCCGAGGAGGTACTCGGCGCCCTTGCGGTCCCGGAGCCGGAACAGCAGGGCGCCGTACTCGTCGTAGCGGCCGCTGGCCTCGTACGACTCCTTGGGGAGCAGCGCGGGCAGCAGCACTTCCTGGCCGCCGATGGCGTCCATCTCCTCGCGCACGACGCGGGTGACGTTCTCCAGGACCTTCTTGCCGAGCGGCAGCCAGGTCCAGATCCCGGCGGCCGTGCGACGAACGTATCCGGCCCGGACGAGCAGCTTGTGGTTGAGCGTCTCGGCGTCGGCCGGGTCGTCGCGCAGTGTCTTGATCATCAATCGGGACATGCGCTGGACCTGGGCCATGATGAACTCCTGCTCGGAAAGGGTGATGAGCAGGAGGTTAGCCGGGCGGCCCGGGTGGGCGGAAATCGATTCGTCCCCGATCGGCCCCGGACCGCCCCGCGCGGCGCAGCAGCGGGAGGGGCGCTCCCATCACCGCGTACGGCTTGGGCGCGCTGGGGAAGTGCACCCGCCGGGCCAGGTCGCGGTAGCCGAGGCTGCGGTAGAGGCCGCGGGCCGGGCTGTCGGCGTCGATCGCGGAGAGGATGGAGCGGGGCTGGTCGGCGGCGTCCGTGAGGGCGGTGATCAGGGCGCGGCCGATGCCGCGGTTCTGGAACGCGGGGAGCACGTGCAGTTCGGTGATGACGAAGGCGTCGTCCAGCCAGTGCGCGGTGCCGGCGGCGCGCAGGTGGGGCTCGACGACGGTGGACCACCACTGGCCGCGTTCGTTGGGCATGCCGTAGACGAAGCCGACGAGCCGGCCGTCGGGGGTGGTGGCGCCGAGGGCGCGGGCGCACGGGTGGTCGAGGTGCCGGAGCACGATGTGGCGGCGCACCTGGACCTCCTCCGGGCCGAGGCCGAAGGCGACGGCCTGCACGGCGAGCGCCTCGTCGACGCGGGCGGCGAGGTCGACCGGTCCGATCCGGACGCTGGGGGTGCGGGGGCCGTCCCCGGGAACTGCTGCCATGGGCCGACCCTACTGGCCCGGGTGCGGCGGCGATACGGCCGTACGGCCCTGTCCCCGGGGCCCGTCGGGGCGCCCGGTCCGGGGCGCCGGGCGGCGGCCGGTCAGAACAGCACGCTCATGAACGCGCCGGTCTCACGGAAGCCGACCCTGGCGTACGCCCGGCGCGCCGGGGTGTTGAAGTCGTTCACGTAGAGGCTGACGACGGGGGCGACGTCCGCCAGCGCGTACCGCAGGACGGCCGCCATGCCGGTCTCCGAGAGGCCGCGTCCCCGGTGTTCGGGGGCGACCCAGACGCCCTGGATCTGGCACGCCTGGGGGGTGGCCGCGCCGATCTCGGCCTTGAAGACCACCTTGCCGTCCTCGATCCGGGCGAACGAGCGGCCCGCGCCGATGAGTTCGGCGACGCGCGCCTGGTAGAGGAGTCCGCCGTCGCCCGCGAGCGGGGAGATGCCGACCTCCTCGGTGAACATCGCCACGCAGGCGGGCATCAGGACGTCCATCTCGTCCTTGCGGATGCGGCGGACCAGGGGGTCGGGGGCGATCTCGGCGGACGGGCTCTCGGTGACCATGAGCGGCTGGTGGGCCCGGACCTCGCGGGCGGGGCCCCAGTCCGGTTCGAGCAGGCGCCACAGCCGACCGGTGGGTTCGGCGGGGCCGACGATCGAGGAGCAGCGGCGGCCGGCCCGGCGGGCGCGCTCGGCGAAGGCCGCGACGGCCTCGGGGCCGGCGCAGATCGGGACCAGGTTGGCGCCCGAGTAGCACAGCGAGCGCAGCCGTCCGCCGGCGTACCAGCCCCACATCTCGCCGCCGAGGCGCCAGGGGTCGAGTCCCGCGACCTGGACCCGGGACGTCACGAAGGCGTTGGCGACGGGGTCGCTCTCCAGTACGGCGAGGGCGGCGCCGAGGTCGTTGGGTTCGAGGACCCGGGTGGTCGTCTGCGTCAACACGAGGGGGCCTCACCATGGGGTCTGCTGATTTCCGCACTGTACCCAAAGAGGCTGTGCCGCGCCGCCCCTGCGGGCGCGGACCGGGGCGCGGGCCGGAGCGCACCCGGAGCACGGGCCGGGGCACGAGCCATGGCGCGGGCCGGGACAGGGCCCGGCGCGACGGCGCCCCGCCGGGGCGCGGGGCGTCCGGCGGGGCGTCGTGCCGCGCGGTGCTCCGGGCGGCGGGGCGTCGTGCCGCGCGGGCGCCGCTGCGGCGAGATGCGGGGGTCAGCTGACGGCGACCTCGGGCTCGCCCGAGGCGACGCCGTCCTTCTCCATCTGCTCGGCGATCTTCATGGCCTCGTCGATCAGCGTCTCGACGATCTTCGACTCGGGCACGGTCTTGATGACCTGGCCCTTCACGAAGATCTGTCCCTTGCCGTTGCCGGACGCGACGCCGAGGTCCGCCTCGCGGGCCTCGCCCGGTCCGTTGACGACGCAGCCCATCACGGCGACCCGCAGCGGCACCGTCATGCCCTCCAGGCCCGCGGTGACCTCCTCGGCCAGCTTGTACACGTCGACCTGCGCCCGTCCGCACGACGGGCAGGAGACGATCTCCAGCCGGCGGGGCCGCAGGTTCATCGACTCCAGGATCTGGATGCCGACCTTGACCTCCTCGGCCGGCGGCGCGGACAGGGACACCCGGATGGTGTCGCCGATTCCCTCGGACAGCAGCGCGCCGAACGCGACCGCCGACTTGATCGTGCCCTGGAACGCCGGGCCCGCCTCCGTCACGCCGAGGTGCAGCGGGTAGTCGCACTGCTCGGCGAGCTGGCGGTAGGCGTTGACCATCACGACCGGGTCGTTGTGCTTGACCGAGATCTTGATGTCCCGGAAGTCGTGCTCCTCGAAGAGCGACGCCTCCCAGAGCGCCGACTCGACCAGCGCCTCGGGCGTGGCCTTGCCGTACTTCTTGAGCAGGCGCGCGTCCAGCGAGCCGGCGTTCACGCCGATCCGGATCGGCGTCCCGGCGTCCTTGGCCGCCCGCGCGATCTCCTTGACCTGGTCGTCGAACTTCTTGATGTTGCCCGGGTTCACCCGCACCGCCGCGCAGCCCGCGTCGATCGCGGCGAAGACGTACTTCGGCTGGAAGTGGATGTCCGCGATCACCGGGATCTGCGACTTCCGCGCGATGACCGCCAGGGCGTCCGCGTCGTCCTGCGTCGGGCACGCCACCCGCACGATCTGGCAGCCGGTCGCCGTCAGCTCGGCGATCTGCTGGAGGGTCGCGCCCACGTCCGAGGTGCGCGTCGTGGTCATCGACTGCACCGACACCGGCGCGTCCCCGCCCACCGCGACCGACCCGACCTGGATCTGGCGGCTGACCCTCCGGTCGGCGAGCTTGGTCGGAACGGACGGCATTCCGAGAGAAATCGCAGTCATGCGCTGAGCATCCCCAAGGTGTGGATCGTGGTCCCGAGTTCGGCGGGCTCCGGCCTCCGAGATTACGGCACCGGAGACGCCCGGGAGCACACCCCGTCCTGGAGCGCCGCGTTCCGGAACGGCCCGGACACACAGCGTGTGCCGGGCCGTCACCCGGGGTGCACGGGGGCCGGCCGGGGCCGGCGGCCATCAGGTGATCTTGACCGGATTGACGACGTCGGCCACCAGCACCAGCAGCGTGAAGCAGATGAAGACGCCCGCGACGACATAGGCGACCGGCATCAGCTTGGCCACGTCGAAGGGGCCGGGGTCGGGCCGCCGGAAGACCCGGGCCACGTTGCGGCGCAGCGCCTCCCAGAGCGCTCCGGCGATGTGCCCGCCGTCGAGCGGCAGCAGCGGCAGCATGTTGAAGAGGAACAGCGAGAGATTGAATCCGGCCAGCAGGAACAGCATCATCGCGACCTGGTTCTGGGCCGGCACGTCCAGGGCCATCACCTCGCCGCCGATCCTGGCCGCGCCGACCACGCCGACCGGGGAGTCGGCCGCCCGCTCGCCGCCGCCGAAGGCCGCGTCCCACAGTCCGGGGATCTTGGACGGGAGGGCGATGATCGAGTCGACGCCGTTCTCGATCATGTCTCCCATGCGGACGACGGACTCGCCGAAGGTGAGCGGCACGATCTCGGTCTGCGCGGCGAAGCCGAGGTAGCCGGCGGGGACGAACTTGCCGGGAATCACCTCGCCCTTGGAGTCCTTGGCGGCCACCGTGTTCTTCTTGAGCACGGCGTGCAGGGTCACCTCCCGCCCGTCGCGCTGGACGGTGAGGGTGGCGGGGCCGATGGTGTCGCGGATCTTCCTGGAGAGCGTGTCCCAGTCGTCGACCTTCTGGCCGTCGAAGGCGACGATCCGGTCGCCCTTCTCCAGGCCGGCGGCCCGCGCGGGCGAGACCTCGTCGGTCTTCTCGCAGGTGTCGCGCTTCTCGCTCTGCGGGATCACGCACTGCTGGACGCCCGCGACCTCGGTGGTCTGGGTCTGGAACCCGAAGGACATCGCCACGCCGAGGAAGATCCCGACGGCGAGGACCAGGTTCATGAACGGCCCGGCGAACATCACGATGACGCGTTTCCACGGCTTGCGCGTGTAGAACAGCCGCTTCTCGTCGCCCGGTTCGAGCTCCTCGAAGGCGGCCGACCTGGCGTCCTCGATCATGCCGCGCCACGGGGAGGTGGACCGCGCCTCCAGGCGGCCGTCCGGGCCCGGCGGGAACATGCCGATCATGCGGATGTAGCCGCCGGCCGGGATGGCCTTGATCCCGTACTCGGTGTCGCCCTTCTTCCGGGACCAGATCGTCGGTCCGAAGCCGACCATGTACTGGGGGACGCGGATGCCGAAGAGCTTCGCGGTCGACAGGTGCCCGAGTTCGTGCCAGGCGATGGAGAACAGCAGGCCGATGACGAAGACGGCGATGCCGAGAATCGTCAACAGGACCGTCGAAATGCTCATGCGCGCGCCTCCGCTGTCGCCTTCGCCGAGAGTTCACGGGCCCGGGCCCGGGCCCAGGTCTCCGCTTCCAGGACGTCTTCGACCGTGAGCGGAGTTCCCGTGGCGGGGGCGCCGTGCTCGGCCACCACCGCGGTGACCGTATCCATGATGCCGGTGAAGGGCAGCCGTCCCGACAGGAACGCGTCGACGCATTCCTCGTTCGCGGCGTTGAAGACGGCGGGGGCGGTGGCGCCCAGCGTGCCGACGTGCCGGGCCAGTCCCACCGAGGGGAACGCCTCGTCGTCGAGGGGGAAGAACTCCCAGCTGGACGCCTTCGACCAGTCGAAGGCGGGGGCGGCGTCCGGGATGCGCCGGGGCCAGCCGATGCCGACGGCGATCGGGCCGCGCATGTCGGGGGGCGTGGCCTGGGCGAGGGTGGAGCCGTCGGTGAACTCCACCATGGAGTGCACATACGACTGGGGGTGCACCACGACCTCGATCCGGTCGAACGGGATGTCGTAGAGGAGGTGCGCCTCGATGACCTCCAGGCCCTTGTTGACCAGGGTGGCGGAGTTGATCGTGATGACCGGTCCCATGGCCCAGGTCGGGTGGGCCAGGGCCTCCTCCCGGGTGACGCCGGCCAGCTCCTCGCGGGTGCGTCCCCGGAAGGGCCCGCCGGAGGCCGTGACGACGAGTCTGCGCACGTCGGCGCGGGTGCCCGCGCCCAGCGCCTGGAAGAGGGCGGCGTGCTCGGAGTCGACCGGGATGATCTGGCCGGGCTCGGCCAGCCGCTTGACCAGCGGGCCGCCGACGATCAGCGACTCCTTGTTGGCGAGGGCGAGGGTGCGGCCCGCGCCGAGGGCGGCGAGCGTCGGGGCGAGCCCGATGGAGCCGGTGATGCCGTTGAGCACGGTGTGGCAGTCGGTGGTGGCGAGTTCGGACGCGGCCTCGGGGCCGGCGAGGATCTCGGGGAGCGGCTCGCCCGCCCCGTACCGCTCGCGCAGCGCCTCGCGGAGGGCCGGCACGGCGTCCGGCGCGGAGACGGCGACGGTACGCGCCCGCAGCCGGTGCGCCTGCTCGGCGAGGAGGCCGACCCGTCCGCCCGCGGCGGCGAGGCCGGTGACGCGGAAGCGGTCGGGGTTGCGCAGCACCAGGTCGATGGCCTGGGTGCCGACGGAACCGGTGGAGCCGAGGATGACGAGATCCCGGCGGCCTTCCGCGGCGTCGAAGACGAGGTGCGGGTCGGCGAGGGGGGCAGGGCTGTCGCTCATGCCCCCCATTCTTGCCGCATCGGCTGTGCGCCCGGACAGGGCGTCCCCCGGACCCGGCCGGACCGCGGGGCCGGGCTGTCCGGAAGACGCCCCCGCGGTCCTCGGGCCGGCCGGGGCCGGCCGCGGCCGGCGCTCAGCGGACCGGTCGGCGGACGTTCTCCCGGGCGCTGGGCCCCGGGGTGGCGTCGGCGATCCACGGGCCGTCGCCGCTGGGGTCGAGGACGCCCTCCTCCAGCCAGGTGTACGCCCCCGCCAGGACGCCGTCGGCCAGGCGCCGGTCCTGGGCGTCGGTGTTGGACCACAGGCGGGTGAAGAGCTCCTCGACCCGGAGCCGGGACTGCCGGCAGAAGGCGTCGGCGAGCCGGTACGCCTCGCGGCCGTGCTCGCCGGAGGAGCGCAGCAGCTCGGCCCGGACGCAGACGGCGCTCATCGCGAAGAGCTCCGCGCCGATGTCGACGATCCGGCCGAGGAAGCCCTGTTTGGTCTCCATCCGGCCCTGCCAGCGCGACATGGCGTAGAAGGTGGAGCGCGCGAGCTTGCGGGAGCAGCGTTCGGCGTACCGCAGGTGGGAGGAGAGGTCCGGGTGCCCGGCGTGGGTGAACTCCCCGTACGTGCGCGGGAGTTGTCCCGGTCCGGCGACGAGCCGGGGCAGCCAGCGGGCGTAGAAGCCGGCCGCGTTCGCGCCCGCCCTGGCCTTGGCGGAGAGGGGCTTGCCCGGGTCGATGAGGTCCCCGGCGACCTTGAGGTGGGCGTCGACGGCCTCCCGGGCGATCAGCAGGTGCATGATCTCGGTGGAGCCCTCGAAGATCCGGTTGATCCGCAGGTCGCGCAGGAGCTGCTCGGCGGGGACGGCGCGCTCGCCGCGGGCGGCCAGTGACGCGGCGGTCTCGAAGCCCCGGCCGCCCCTGATCTGGACGAGTTCGTCGGCGATCAGGCAGCCCGCCTCGGAGGCGTACAGCTTGGCGAGGGCCGCCTCGATCCGGATGTCGTTGCGGTTCTCGTCGGCCATCTGGGAGGCGAGGTCGACCATCGCCTCCAGGGCGAAGGTGGTCGCGGCGATGTAGGAGATCTTGGCGCCGACGGCCTCGTGCCGGCCGACCGGCCGGCCCCACTGCTCGCGGGCCGCCGACCACTCGCGGGCGATTTTCAGACACCATTTCCCGGCGCCGACGCACATGGCGGGCAGCGAGAGCCGCCCGGTGTTGAGCGTGGTGAGGGCGATCCTGAGCCCGGCGCCCTCGGGGCCGATGCGGTTCGCCGCGGGCACCCGGACGCGGTGGAAGCGGGTGACGCCGTTCTCGATGCCGCGCAGCCCCATGAAGGCGTTGCGGTGCTCGACGGTGATCCCCGGGGCGTCGGCCTCGACGACGAACGCGGTGATGCCGCCGCGGTGGCCCTCCGACTCGGGGACCCGGGCCATCACCACGAGCAGGTCGGCGATGACGCCGTTGGTGGTCCACAGCTTGACCCCGTCGAGGACGTAGTCCGTGCCGTCCGGGACGGCGGAGGTGGCGAGCCGGGCCGGGTCGGAGCCGACGTCCGGCTCGGTGAGCAGGAACGCCGAGATGTCGGTGGTGGCCAGCCGGGGCAGGAAGGCGTCCTTCTGCTCCTGGCTGCCGAACAGCTTCAGCGGCTGGGGCACGCCGATGGACTGGTGGGCGGAGAGCAGCGCGCCGATCGCCGGGCTGACCGAGCCGACCAGGGCGAGGGCCTTGTTGTAGTAGACCTGGGTCAGCCCCAGCCCGCCGTATTTCGGCTCGATCTTCATCCCGAGGGCGCCGAGCTCCTTGAGGCCGTTGATCACCTCGTCGGGGATCCGCGCCTCGCGCTCGATCAGGGCGCTGTCGATCCTGGTCTCGCAGAAGTCGCGCAGCCGGGCCAGGAACGCCTCGCCGCGCCGGACGTCGTCCGGGGACGGCAGCGGATGCGGATGGATCAGGTCGAGCCGGAACCGCCCGAGGAAGAGTTCCTTGGCGAAACTGGGCTTGCGCCAGTCCTGTTCGCGGGCGGCCTCGGCCACCCGGCGCGCCTCGCGCTCGGTGACCGCCGGGGTGTTCTTCGGTGCGGATGGGGCGGACATGAGGAACTCACCTCGCCGCTGTGTGGGGTGGGCGGACGCGGCCGGTCCGGGCGGGGCGCGCGGGTGCCTGCCGTACGTGCCGAATGGTGTTACGTGTCCTGATCTACCCGCTTTCGCACCCCGCCGCCATCCCCGGCGGGTGATCGGGTCGGGGGCCACCCCACTGGTCGCCCCCGCGGCGACACGACGCGCCGGCCGTGCGCGCGGGAGCCCCGGCCGCACGCGTGGGGACGGCCGCGCCGGTGCGGGGCCCGGGCCCCGTGCGCGCGGGGACGGGCGCGGGGGCGGGAACGCGCGAAGGCGGCCGCAGCCCCCGCACAGTGGGCTGCGGCCGCCTCCTTGCCGCCCGCGTCATGCTGTCCAGGCGGATGAGCGCGGGCGGTGTCGGTGGACCGGGTGTCGTTCCGGTTCCGGGTCCTACAGGGCGAGGCCGGTGAGGACCAGGACTCGCTCGTAGGTGTAGTCCTCCATGGCGTAGCGGACGCCCTCGCGGCCGACGCCGGACTGCTTGACGCCGCCGTACGGCATCTGGTCGGCGCGGTAGGAGGGGACGTCGCCGATGATCACGCCGCCGACCTCCAGGGCGCTGTGGGCGCGGAAGGCGGTCTGCAGGTCGTGCGTGAACACGCCGGCCTGGAGGCCGTACTTGGAGGAGTTGACGGTGGCGAACGCCTCGGCCTCGCCGTCCACCTTCTGCACCGAGAGGACCGGTCCGAAGACCTCCTCGTGGGCGAGGGTGGCGTCCTGCGGAAGGTCCGCGAGGACGGTCGGCGCGTAGCTGGCGCCGTCCCGCTTGCCGCCGGCGAGCAGCCGGGCGCCGCCCCGCACGGCCTCGTCGACCCAGGACTCGACGCGCTTGGCGGCGTCCTCGCTGACCAGCGGGCCGACCTCGGTGGCGTCGTCGGACGGGTCGCCGGTGACCTGGGCCTCGACGGCGGCGACGATCTTCGGGACGAGCCGGTCGTAGACCGAGGCGTCCGCGATGACCCGCTGCACCGAGATGCAGGACTGGCCGCCCTGGTAGTTGGAGAAGGTCGCGATGCGGGTCGCGGCCCAGTCCAGGTCCTCCTCGGAGGCGTAGTCGCCGAGGACGACGGCGGCGGCGTTGCCGCCGAGCTCCAGGGTGCAGTGCTTGCGCGGCACGGACTCCAGGATCGAGTAGCCGACCGGGCCGGAGCCGGTGAAGGAGATGACGGGCAGGCGCTCGTCCTGGACCAGGGCCGGCATCCGGTCGTTGGGGACGGTCAGCACGGACCACGAACCGGCCGGCAGGTCGGTCTCGGCCAGGATCTCGCCCAGGATCAGCGAGGAGATCGGGGTGGCCGGGGCCGGCTTCAGGATGATCGGGGCGCCGACGGCGATGGCCGGGGC
Source organism: Streptomyces tyrfis (assembly GCF_037034285.1). Taxonomy (NCBI): domain Bacteria; kingdom Bacillati; phylum Actinomycetota; class Actinomycetes; order Kitasatosporales; family Streptomycetaceae; genus Streptomyces; species Streptomyces tyrfis. Next base: position 47,933 of record NZ_JBAGJZ010000033.1, read on the forward strand.
GACCTTGTGCGCGCTCAGGTTCAGCGGGAAGTTGAACGGCGCGATGCCGAGGACCGGGCCGCGCGGGAAGCGGCGGGTCAGGCCGAGGCGGCCGGTGCCGCCGGCGTCGGTGTCGAGGCGCTGGGCGTCGCCGCCGTTGAACCGGCGGGCCTCCTCGGCGGCGAACCGGAACACCGAGACGGCGCGGCCGACCTCGCCGCGGGCCCACTTGATGGGCTTGCCGTTCTCGGCGGAGATCAGCTGGGCGATCTCCTCGGTGCGCTCCACCAGGCGCCGCACGACGTGGTCGAGGGCGGCGGCCCGCACGTGGGCCGGGGTCGCGGCGAACTCCTCGCGCACGGCGTGCGCGGCCGCGACGGCCTCCTCGGTCTGCGCGTCGGTCGGCACGCTGACGGTGCCGACGTGACGGCCGTCCCAGGGGTTGGTGACGTCGAAGCTGTTCTCACCGGTGGCCTGGCGGCCGGCGAGCCAGAAGGCGTGGGTGGAAGTCATGGAGGTTCCGGCCCTTCGGAGACGTGGGGTGTGCCGCACCCCACGGTAGGGCCGAACGGCGGACCTGACGTTTGTCCGACCTGGAGCAGTGCGCCGCGGAGTTGCGCCGGATTGTCGGAGGCGGCGCCGGCTCACTCCCCCGGCGCGGCCGGGGTGCTCGTGGCCTTCAGGGCCAGCCACAGCTCCATCCGGACGTCCGGGTCGTCCAGCGAGCGGCCGAGGATCTCCTCCACCCGGCGCATCCGGTAGCGCAGGGTGTGGCGGTGCACGCCCAGGTCCGCCGCGGCGGCGTCCCACTGGCCGTGGTGGGAGAGCCAGGCCCGCAGCGAGGCGACCAGGTCGCCGCGGCCCTTGGCGTCGTGCTCGCGCAGGGCCCGCAGCAGGCCGTCCGCGAAGGCGCGCACCGCGTCGTCCGCGAGCAGCGGCAGCACCGAGCCCGCCGCCAGCTCCTCGTGCTCCACCAGCGCCCTGCCCCGGCGGCGGGCCACCGAGAGGGCCTGTTCGGCCTGTCGGTACGCGGCGGACACGGCGACCGGGCCGGCCGGGGCGGACAGGCCGACGGCCACCCGGTCGTCCCCCTCCGCCGCTTCGTGCCCGGGGCGCGTCTCCCCCGCCTCCCGGGCCTCCTGCGCCGCCGCGTAGGCGGCGCAGGCGCCGACCGCCGCTCCCCCGTCCGCGGCGAGGACGACGAGCCGGCCGCCCTCCGGGACGGCCAGCAGCGACTCGCCGGTGCGGAAGGCCGCCGCCTCCATCGCCTCGCCCAGCGCCGCCGTGGTGCCGGGGGCGTCCGCCTCGGCGATGAGCAGCCGGAACGGGGCGTCGAGCAGTCCTCCGTACAGTTCCCCGGCGACGGCCCTGGCGTGGTCGGGCTCCCCGGCCAGCAGCATCCGCAGCACCGCCGCGCCCAGCCGCTGCTCGGCGCCCTGGAGAGCGCGGGAGCGGGCGGTGGTCAGGGTCAGCAGGGCGACCGCGGAGTGCACCGCGTACCGCTCGGCGGTGCCGAGGGCCGCGCCGGTGCCGACGGCCAGGGCGCCCCGGACCCGGCGGCCGGTGCCCAGGGACTGGAGCTCGACCCGGTCGTCGGTGCCGCCGACGACCACGCTGGCGGGGGCGGGGCGCTCCCGCAGCCGCTCCACGTCGGGGGTGAGGCGGGCGGCCCGGCGGGCGGCCCAGTCGGGGGCCGCGGCGACGACCGCGCCGGAGGCGTCGTAGAGCGCCGCCCAGCCGTCGACGTGCGCGGCGAGCCGGCCGAGGAGCTCGCCGGGGCCGTCTCCGGACAGCGCGGCCCTGGTCAGCTCGCGCTGGGCCGCGAACCCGGCCGTCACGGCCTGGTACTGGTCGGCGGCGATCGCCGACGACACGGCCTTGGCGATGGCGATGAACGGGGTGGGGCGCGGCACCTCCAGGAGCGGCAGCCCCGCCTCCTCGGCGGCGTCGACCAGGGCCCGGGGCACCTCGTCGTAGTGGACGCCGACGGCGAAGCCCAGACCGACGACCCCGGCCCCGGCCAGCCGCCGGACGTACCGCCGCATCGCCTCGGGGTTCTCGGCGTCCAGGTTGGTGGCGGTGACGAGCAGGAACTCGCCGCCCTCCATGTAGGGGACCGGGTCGGTCAGCTCGCTGGCGTGCGCCCAGCGGACGGGCCGGTCGAGCCGGTCCGCCCCGGCGCGCACCCGGAGTCTGAGCGCCGAGTGCTGGACGAGCGAGGCGAGGGTGGGGGGCATGGGGTGCGTGGGACCTCGGGGAGTCGTTTTTCGCCGTCCCGTATGAACGGCTCCCCTCGATTCTGCCAGGGCGGCAGGGTCCGCGGCGACGGCTGCGCCCGCCCTCCGGGCCCGGGACGGCTCCCGGCGCGGCGGCTCCGCGCACCGGTGACCGGTTGCCGCCGTCCGGGCCCCGGGGCGACTGGCCCGCGGCCCCTTCCGGGGTTCCGCGGGCGGTCAGTCGCCCAGGCGCACCAGCAGCGGTGGCGCGTGCTCGCCGCCGACCGTCGTCAGGGAGAGGACCGCGTGCCCGGCGGGCAGCTCGTAGGCCAGCGCGGAGGCGGACCAGCGCTCGCGCTCCACCTGCCGCACGGTGACGGCGTCGACGGTGACCGCCTTGCCGGTGGCGAGCTTGCGCAGCGCGTGCATGGCCCGGGTGAACGGCTGGTCGGCGAAGACCCCGTGCTGGGCCACCTCGCGGACGGAGACCCATTCCTTGCCCCAGGTCTCCGAGAACCGCTTGCCGTCCCAGGTGGTGACGCCCGGGAAGATCATTGCGCAGCCGGCCGCGCCCAGCAGCGGCGCGTGCAGTTCCTCGGGGACGTCGTCGAGGGTGCGCAGGGCCAGCACCGCGCCGGCGTTGACCGAGCGGAGCCGCCGCAGCCCCTGCACGGTCTGGGCGGTGACCGCCTGGGTCGCGTCGTCCAGCACCAGGCAGGCGAAGAGCGACCGGTCGGCGCGGGTCGCGGCGATCGCCCCGAACTGCGCGAGGACGAGCCGGGTCAGCACCCGGGACGCCCCGGCGTGGGCGCGTTCCGGGAGGTCGATCCGGGCCCGGAGCGGGTGCTGTTCGAGGGAGCGGAGGGAGAAGGGCCGGGCGTCCGCGTCGGTGGCGAAGAACCCGGCGAACGCGGGCCGGTCGAGGAGGGCGACCCGGTCCGCGAGGACCGGCGCGGGGTCGCCCGCGGCGCCCGCCTGCCGGGTCCGGGCGTCCAGCTCGCGGAGCATGGCGGCGTGGCCGCCCGCCTCCAGGGCGCGGCGCAGCTCGCCGAGGGCCGACTCGTCCCCCGCGAGGAGCTCCCGGAGTTCCGGCACGGACGGGAAGCGCCCGTGGGCGGCCCGGTGGGGACCGAGCAGCTGCCCCAGGACGAGGGCCGCCCGCCGGCTGTCCAGGCCGGGCACGTCCCCGGCCAGGCCCTCCGCGAGGGTGGCCGCGGCCTCGTCGGGGTCGGTCGACCCGCCGTACAGGTCGAAGTCGTGGACGGACGAGGGGTCGCCGATCTTCACCACGACGTCGTACGCGTCGTCGGGGCCCAGGTCCGTCCCCGCGGCGCCGACGACGAGCACGGCGGCGCGGCCGGTCAGCGCCTGGAGGGCCAGGGTCTCGACGACCGGGCGCACCAGCCGGGCCGTCTTGCCCGCGCCGGGCGGGCCGACCGCCAGCAGGGAGGTGCCCAGCACGGCGGGGTCCAGGGCGACGCCGGAGCCCCGGCGCGCGCGGGGGTTGCGCTCGTCCTCGGCGCAGCCGCCGATCCGGACCTGACCGGTCATCAGGTCGTGGCGGGCGGTGCGGAGCGGGAGGTCGCGGCGGCCCGAGGGGTGCAGGAAGGCGTCGGCGCCCCGGCGCAGCACCGTCTCCCCGAAGGACGCCGGGCCGTCCGGCCGGGACCGGGCGCGGGTCCAGGCGCGGTCCAGACGGGCGCAGTCCACGTCGTTGACGCGTCCGGCCCGGACGGCCGCGGTGAGCGCCTCCGCCGCGTCGGTGAGCCCGGCGGCGCGCAGCGCGGGCCACCGCGCGGCGTCGGTCGCGGTGACCGCGGCCGGGGCCGTCCCGGGGGCGCCCGCCGGCGCCGCGGGCGCGGGCCGCGCCGCGGCCGCGCGGCGGGCCGCCCCGGCGCGGAGCGCGGCCCGCCAGCGTCCGGCGCGGGCGATGGGCCATACGACGGCGGCGAGCACCAGGCCGTAGATCCCGTAGGCGACCAGGGCCGCCAGGTAGGCGTTGCCGCCGCCCTGGAGCCAGCCGCGGGGCACCAGGTACAGGACGACCTCCAGCAGCGGCACCCGGCCGCTCCAGACCAGCCACACCGCGAGCGCGGCGCCGAGCCCCGAGAGCGCCAGCCGGGCCCGTTCCGGGTCCGGTCCCGCCCAGTGGCGGAAGACTCCGGCCCAGTGCCCGATCCGGGCGGCCCACAGCCCGGCGAGCAGCACCAGCACCTGGTAGTAGAGCGTCTCCATGCTGTACGCGGCGGCCGGGGCGTAGTCCGGGCGCAGGGTCTGGAACACCCACCAGTCCCCCGGCGTGATCGCCACCAGGGGCACCTTCACGTACGGGATGCGGAAGTCCGCGAGCAGCGCCCAGACCAGCAGCCAGAGCCCCAGGGTGACGAGGGGGCCGAGCAGGGAGGGCCGGGGCGGCTTCTCGGCGGGGCGCGGCACGTATCCGTAGCGCCAGACGCCCGGCGCGGCGGCCGGGCGGATGGTGTTCAGCCACTCGGCGGTCGACGGACCGGTCCCGGGCGGGCCGGCGGGCATCGGCGGGGCGGCCGGGGGCGGTCCGGCGGGCGGGGACGGGGCGGCGGGCGGGGGGCCGGCCGGGCGCGGCACCGGATGCCGGGACGCGTCGGGGCGGCCGTCACCGTGCTCCGTACCGCTCGCGCCCCGCGCACCGTGCACGTCGTCGTTCCTCATGAACCGTTGCCCCCTGACCGGCCGGGTCCGTCGCTGCCCCGGGTCAATCTAGTGCCCTCCCTGCGGGGTTCGCCCCCGTCCCGCCGTCCGGCGCGTGCTCGCGGCGCGCGGGGGGCCGGGGAGCCCGGCGGGGCGCCCGGGCCGCGGCCATGCGGGTGTTCCCCGGCGGGCCGCGCGCCCGGGCGCCGCCCCGTCCGCCCGGGGGCGTGCGCCCGCCCGGAACCGCGGCGGGGAGGGCCCCTTCCGCCCGTCGTGCGGCGCGCGGCCCCGCCCCTGCTATGTCCGCGGCGGACAACCGGGCGCGGCCACCACTCCCGAACGGAACATGCCGGACCCCTGGCGCCGCGCCTAGCCTGCAAGTCAGAGAAGCGTCCGAAACACCCCACAGGAGCCCCGCATGACCTCTCTTCCGCAGGAGCGCCGCCTCGTCACCGCCATCCCCGGCCCCAAGTCGGTGGAGCTCCAGGCCCGTCGCACCGCGACGGTGGCCGCCGGCGTGGGCTCCACCCTGCCGGTGTTCGCGGCCCGCGCCGACGGCGGGATCATCGAGGACGTGGACGGCAACCGTCTGATCGACCTCGGTTCCGGCATCGCCGTCACCACGGTGGGCGCCTCCGCCGAGGCCGTCGTGCGCCGCGCGTCCGCGCAGCTCGCCGACTTCACCCACACCTGTTTCATGGTCACGCCGTACGAGGGGTACGTCGAGGTCTGCGAGCGGCTCGCCGAGCTGACGCCGGGCGACCACGCCAAGAAGTCCGCGCTGTTCAACTCGGGCGCCGAGGCCGTCGAGAACGCCGTCAAGATCGCCCGCGCGTACACCAAGCGCTCCGCGGTCGTCGTCTTCGACCACGGCTACCACGGCCGCACCAACCTCACGATGGCGCTGACCGCCAAGAACATGCCGTACAAGCAGGGCTTCGGCCCGTTCGCGCCCGAGGTCCACCGGGTGCCGGTGGCGTACGGCTACCGCTGGCCGACCGGTGCGGAGAACGCCGGGGCCGAGGCGTCCGCGCAGGCCATCGACCAGATCAACAAGCAGATCGGCGCCCAGAACGTCGCCGCGATCATCATCGAGCCGGTGCTCGGCGAGGGCGGCTTCATCGAGCCGGCCAAGGGCTTCCTCCCGGCGATCGCCCAGTTCGCCAAGGACAACGGCATCGTCTTCGTCGCGGACGAGATCCAGTCCGGCTTCTGCCGCACCGGCCAGTGGTTCGCCTGCGAGGACGAGGGCATCGTCCCGGACCTGATCACCACCGCCAAGGGCATCGCGGGCGGTCTGCCGCTGTCCGCCGTGACCGGCCGCGCCGAGATCATGGACGCCGCGCACGCCGGCGGCCTCGGCGGCACCTACGGCGGCAACCCGGTGGCCTGCGCCGGTGCGATCGGCGCCATCGAGACGATGCGCGAGCTCGACCTGAACGGCAGGGCGAAGCGCATCGAGGAGATCATGAAGGGCCGCCTCGCCGAGATGCAGGCGAAGCTCCCGAACGGCGACGTCATCGGCGACATCCGCGGCCGCGGCGCGATGATCGCGATCGAGCTGGTGAAGTCCGGTTCCAAGGACCCGAACCCGGAGGCCGCCGCGAAGCTCGCCAAGGCGTGCCACGCGGAGGGCGTGCTGGTGCTCACCTGCGGCACCTACGGCAACGTGCTGCGCTTCCTGCCGCCGCTGGTCATCGGCGAGGACCTGCTGAACGAGGCGCTCGACGTCATCGAGCAGGGTTTCGGCGCCCTCTGATCCATGCGAACGCGCGAGCGGTCCCGGGGCCCCGTTCGCGGGGATGGTCCGAGGCCCGCGTGAGGGCTGTGAAGAACGTGTGCGGGGCCGATGGCGGGATGCGTCTTGGCCTGTCGGTCCCCCGCGGCCGTGCCGTACGGTTCTGACCAGATGAGAGAAACACCCCGCCCGCAGGGGACTGCCGGCGACGCCGGGCCGTTGCTTCCCCAGCACCGCCCCGGTCGTGCCTTCGCGCACACCACTGGAGCCTCCGGCTCCGGAACTCCTCACCGATCGGACGACCGCCCGCCCCACACCCCCCGGGGCGCGCGGGTCACCGGTCCGGCCGGCCGTCCCGGAACCTCCCCCCCTGTTCCCGGACGGCCGGCTCTTCTCGTTCTCCTGGCGTCCGGCCTCCTGGCCCTCTTCGCGTTGGTCACCTGGCAGGTCGCGGCCGGCGGTCCGCTGCGCGGGGCGGACGAACAGGCCGCCCGGGCCGTCGTCGGGCACGGGCCCGCCCCGCTGACCGAACTCCTCGCGGATCTGGGCAACACGCAGGTCGCGCTTCCGGTGCTGGGCTGCGCGGTCGTATGGGCGCTGGTGCGCGGGGAGCGGCGCGCGGCGGCGTACGCGGCGCTCGCCATGGCCGCGGTGCCGCTGCTGGTGGCGCCGTTGAAGCACGCGGTCGCCCGCCCGGGCCCGTTGACGGAGGCCACCGGCTACTACCCCTCCGGTCACGCGGCGACGGCCGCGGTGGCGTACGGCGCGGCCGCGCTGCTGGCCGTGCGGTGCGCGCGGGGTGCGCGGTGGACATGGGTGATGCCCGTCGCCGCCGTGTCGCTGACGGCGGGGACGGGCATCGGTCTGGTGTTGCGCGGTTACCACTGGCCGCTGGACGTGCTCGGCTCCTGGTCGCTGTGCGCGCTGCTGCTCCTGCCGTTGTGTCCCGGCGTCCGGCGGACCGGACGCCGGGCGGGTCAGCGGCCGAAGTAGGCGTCGAAGTTCTTCGAGAACTCCCCCTTGTTGAACCGGTCCCAGTTGATCGACCAGGTCATCAGCCCGCGCAGGTCCGGCCAGGTGCCGTGGGTGGCGTAGGAGCCGCAGTCGGTCTTCCTGGTCAGGCAGTTGAGCGCCTTGGTGACCTCGGCGGGCGAGGTGTGGCCGTTGCCGGCCTGGGTCGAGGCGGGCAGGCCGATGGCGACCTGGTCGGGGCGGAGCGGGGGGAAGACCTTGGTCCGGTCCCCGGCCACCGGGAACCCGGTGAGGAGCATGTCGGTCATGGCGATGTGGAAGTCGGCGCCGCCCATCGAGTGGTACTGGTTGTCCAGGCCCATGATGGAGCCGGAGTTGTAGTCCTGGACGTGCAGCAGCGTCAGGTCGTCGCGCAGGGCGTGGATGACCGGGAGGTAGGCACCGGCCCTCGGGTCCTGGCCGCCCCAGGGGCCGGAGCCGTAGTACTGGTAGCCGAGCTGGACGAAGAAGGTCTCGGGGGCCATGGTGAGGACGAACTTCTCGCCGTACTTGGCCTTGAGGGTCTTCAGGGCGGAGATCAGGTTGACGACGACCGGGGTGGTGGGGTTCCGGAAGTCGGTGTCGCCGGTGTTCAGCGAGAGGGAGTGGCCCTCGAAGTCGATGTCGAGGCCGTCGAGCCCGTACTCGTCGATGATCCTGCTGACCGAGGAGACGAAGGTGTCGCGGGCGGCGGCGGTGGTGAGCTGCACCTGGCCGTTCTGGCCGCCGATGGAGATCAGCACCTTCTTGCCCGCGGCCTGCTTGGCCTTGATGGCGGCCTTGAAGTCCGCCGCGGACTCGACGTTCGGGCACTCGGCGACCGGGCAGAGCGAGAAGCGGATGTCGCCGGAGGTGACCGAGGTCGGCTCGCCGAAGGCCAGGTCGATGACGTCCCAGGAGTCGGGCACGTCCGCCATCCGCGTGTAGCCGGAGCCGTTGGCGAAGCTGGCGTGCAGATAGCCGACGAGCGCGTGGGCGGGCAGCCGGCCGCCGCCTCCGCCGCCCGCCGCGGTGGTCGCCTGGACGGCGGCGGACTTGGCGGACTCGCCCGCGGAGTTGGTCGCGGTGACCTGGAAGCTGTACGCGGTCGACGCGGTCAGCCCGGTCACGGTGGCGGAGGGGCCGGTGACCGAGAGGACCTTGGCGCCGCCCCGGTAGACGTTGTAGCCGGTGGCGCCGGGGGACGCGGTCCAGGACAGGCCGACCGAGGACGAGGTGACCGTGCCGGCCTTCAGGCCGGTGGGCGCGGCGGGGAGTTCGACGGGGGCGCCGCCGGGGCCGGTCAGGCTGAGGTCGTCGGCGTAGTAGGCGGGAGTGCCGTACCAGCCGTGGGTGTAGACGGTCACCGAGGTGGTGGACGGGCCCGTCCTGAAGGTGGTGGTGAGCTGCTTCCAGTCCGCCGCCGACTGGGTCCAGGTGGACACGTCGGTGGTGCCGGTGCCGGACGCGCCGAGGTAGACGTAGCCGCCCTGGACCCAGGCGCTCAGGGTGTACGTGGAGTCCGGCTGGACCGTCACGGTCTGCGAGCAGTTGGCGTTGTCGCTGCCGGCCGGGGTCGCCTTCAGCGCCGAAGTTCCGCTGTGAACCGGCGCGTTGACGACTGTCCCGCTGCCGCCGGTGCAGCTCCAGCCGTCCAGGCCCGCCTCGAAGCCGCCGTTGCGCGCCAGCTCCGCGTCGGCGGCGGCGGCTTGGGGCGCGACGGCGGCGAGGGAGCCGGCGGCGAGCAGCGCGGCCGAACAGGCGGCGAGCAGTCCGGCGAATCGGGCAGGGGGTCCCGTGCGTTCCACAACGGCCTCCGTACTGGGGGGAATTGAGTGCGGCCGCCACAACATGGTCCAGACCAATCAGGTTGTCAAGACCTCTGGCGGCGCCCCGGCCGTGCCGGGGCGCCGCCGTGAGGGCGTCCGGCCCGTCAGTTCCCGCCCCGTTCGGCCCGCAGCGCGGCCGCCTCGTGCAGGGCTAGTTCCAGCAGGGACGGGTCGTTGAGCGTTCCCGAGCCGTCCGGCGGGACCAGCCAGCGCACCCCGTCGGCGGGCTCCCCGCCCGGGTACGGCACGACGATCCAGGTGCCGCGGCCGGCGCCGCGCACTCCGGTGCCGATCCAGCGGTCGGCGGTGCCCGGCGGCACGAAGAAGCCCATGCGGGAGTCGCCGAAGTCGGAGAGGACCGGCCCGGGCCGGTCGACGAGCCGGGTGAGCACGTCGAGGGTGGAATGCCCCAGGTCCCCGGGAAGGATCAGCACGTCCCAGCGCCTGCCGGCGGGCAGCAGCGCGATCCCCCTGGGGTCGCGCTCCCACACCCACCGGCAGGCGTCCGGGTCCGGCGCCGCCGATACGAGCCACTCCACTGCTGCCCTGACCCCCGCGCCAGCCATGACCGGCCTCCGTTCCGTGTCCACCGGCTCGGTTGCGCCGGTGCGTCACACGGGAGAGAGGGATGACGCCGATCCATTACGCGAGTTCGTTACCCGACGGTAGTGAGGTGGATCACGTCGCGCGGGACAGCCTTCGGCCGTCGGCGCCGGCAGGCGGTCAGCTGTCGAAGCCGAGGCCCAGCCGGTCCATGGTCCGCAGCCACAGGTTGCGGCGCCCGCCGTTCTCGTCGGCCCTGGCCAGGGACCGCTTGGTGAGTTCGATCCCGGTCCAGGCGAAGGGCTCCGGCGGGAACGGCAGCGGCTTGCGCCGGACCATCTCCAGCGCGGTCCGCTCGGTCCGCTCGCCCGCCAGCAGGTCGAGCATCACCTCGGCCCCGAACCGGGTGGCCCCCACGCCGAGTCCGGTGTACCCGGCGGCGTAGGCGACCCTGCCCCGGTGGGCGGTGCCGAAGAACGCGGAGAACCGCGAACAGGTGTCGATCGCCCCGCCCCAGGCGTGGCTGAAGCGGAGCCCGGCCAGCTGCGGGAAGCACTCGAAGAACTGCCCGGCCAGCTTGTGGAAGGTCTCCGGGCGCTGGTCGAGGGCGGCGCTCAGCCGGCCGCCGTACGGGTAGATCGCGTCGTAGCCGCCCCACAGGATCCGGTTGTCGGCCGACAGCCGGAAGTAGTGGAACTGGTTGGCGCTGTCGCCCAGCCCCTGCCGGTTGCGCCAGCCGATCGAGTCGAGCTGCGCGGCGGTGAGCGGCTCGGTCATCAGCGCGTAGTCGTAGACCGGCACGGTGTACGGGCGCACCCGCCGCACCAGCGAGGGGAAGACGTTGGTGCCGAGCGCCACCCGGCGGGCGTGGATCCGCCCGTGGCGGGTGCGGACGGCCATGCCCGCGGCGGTGGAGGTCAGTTCGAGGCCGGGGGTGTTCTCGTGGATCCGCACGCCCAGGTCGAGGCAGGCCCGCTTCAGGCCCCAGGCCAGCTTGGCGGGGTGCAGCATGGCGACGCCCCGCCGGTCCCAGAGCCCGCCCAGGAAGGTGGGCGAGTCGACCTCGGCGCGCAGCGCGTCCCGGTCCAGGAACTCCAGCCCGGTGAAGCCGAGCCGCTCGGCCTCCTGGTGCCAGGCGCGGAGTTCCTCCAGCTCGTGCGGGCGGGTCGCGACGTCGATCTCGCCGGTCCGCTCGAACTCGCAGTCGATGGCGTAGCGGGCGACGGCCGCCTCGATGGCGTCGAGGTTCCGCGCGCCCAGCTCCTCCAGCTTCTCGATCTCGTCGGGCCAGCGCTCCAGACCGTTGGGCAGGCCGTGGGTCAGGGAGGCGTCGCAGAACCCGCCGTTGCGGCCCGAGGCGGCCCAGCCCGCCTCGCGGCCCTCGATCAGCACGACGTCCCGCCCGGGGTCGCGTTCCTTGGCGATCAGGGCGGTCCACAGTCCGCTGTAGCCGCCGCCGACGACCAGCAGGTCGCAGTGGGTGTCGCCGGTCAGCGCGGGCAGCGCCGCCGGCCTGCCGGGGTCGTCCAGCCAGAACGGGACCGGACTGGCGTCCGCGAGTGATCGTGCGGCCGTGTGCATGGCTCCTGCGGCCATGGCTTCCAACTCCTTCGGGACTTTCCGTCGCGCGCCGTTCGACAGTTCGTCAGCGGGCGCTGTTCCTCCGCCGGTTCGCGATCAGCTGGCCGGCGACGACCACCAGTACGGCGATGACGAACATGGCCGTGCCGATGACGTTGATCTGTACGGGCGTGCCGCGCTGGGCGGATCCCCACACGAACATGGGGAAGGTCACGGTCGAGCCCGCGTTGAAATTGGTGATGATGAAGTCGTCGAACGAGAGCGCGAAGGCGAGCAGCGCGCCCGCCGCGATCCCGGGGGCGGCGATCGGCAGGGTCACCCGCAGGAAGGTCTGCACGGGTCCCGCGTACAGATCGCGGGCCGCCTCCTCCAGCCGTGGGTCCATGGACATGACCCGCGCCTTGACCGCCGTGACGACGAAGCTCAGGCAGAACATGATGTGCGCGATGAGGATCGTCCAGAAGCCGAGCCGCGCGCCCATGTTGAGGAAGAGCGTGAGCAGCGAGGCGGCCATGACGACCTCGGGCATCGCCATCGGCAGGAAGATCAGCGAGTTGATCGCGCCGCGCGCCCGGAAGCGGTAGCGGACCAGCGCGAACGCGATCATCGTGCCGAGGGCGGTGGCGCCCAGCGTCGCCCACGCGGCGATCTGGAGGGACAGCGAGAGCGAGCCGCACATGTCGGCGACGCCGCACGGGTCCTTCCAGGCGTCCGCGGAGAAGTGCTGCCAGGCGTAGTTGAACCGTCCCTTCGGCTTGTTGAACGAGAACACCATCACGACGACGTTCGGGAGGATCAGATACGCGAGGGTCAGCAGACCCGCGATGACGACGACGTTCCGTCGGATCCAGCGCAGTACGGGCATCAGACCAGGTCCTCCGTCCCGGAGCGGCGGATGTAGACGGTGACCATGATCAGGACGACCGCCATGAGGATGAAGGAGAGCGCGGCCGCCGTCGGATAGTCGAGGACGCGCAGGAACTGCGTCTGGATCACGCTGCCGACCATCTTGGTGTCGGTGGAGCCCAGCAGTTCCGCGTTGACGTAGTCGCCGCTGGCCGGGATGAAGGTCAGCAGCGTGCCGGAGACGACGCCCGGCATGGAGAGCGGGAAGGTCACCTTGCGGAAGGTGGTGACCGGGGTGGCGTACAGGTCGCCGGCGGCCTCGTGCAGCCTGCCGTCGATCCGCTCCAGCGAGGTGTAGAGCGGCAGGATCATGAACGGCAGGAAGTTGTACGTGAGTCCGCAGACCACGGCCATCGGCGTGGCCAGCACCCGGTTCGCCTGGGTCCAGCCGAGCCAGTCGGTGACGTCCAGGACGTGCAGGGTGTTCAGCACGTCGACGACGGCGCCGCCGTCCGCGAGGATCGTCTTCCAGGCCAGCGTCCGGATCAGGAAGCTGGTGAAGAACGGCGCGATGACCAGGACCAGGACGACGTTGCGCCAGCGCCCGGCCTTGAAGGCGATGAGGTAGGCGAGCGGGTAGCCCAGCAGCAGGCAGAGCAGGGTGGCGGTGCCCGCGTAGAGCAGCGACCGGAAGAACTGCGGGTAGTAGTCCTTGAGCACGTCCCAGTAGGTCTGGAAGTGCCAGGTGACCTCGAACCCCTTCTCCAGGGAGCCGGTCTGCACGGAGGTCGACGCCTGGTAGACCAGCGGCAGCGCGAAGAAGACGACGAGCCACAGGATGCCGGGGAGCAGCAGCCAGTACGGGACGAGGCGCTTGCGGGTGGAGGGCCTGCGCGCCTCCGGCTCGGTGACGGGCGCCGCGGGCGGCGCCTCCTCGGTGACGGTCACGCCGCGTCCTCCACCGTCTCCACGCCCGCGTCGATGTCCTGGGCGGCGTCCAGTCCGAAGGTGTGCGCCGGGTTCCAGTGCAGCACGACCTCGGCGCCGACCGTGAGTCCGGCGCGCCGCTCGACGTTCTGCTCGTACACCTGGAGCGCGGTGCCGGCCGGGCTCTCCACCACGTACTGGGTGGACACCCCGATGAAGCTGGAGCCGGTGATCCGGCCGGTGACCCGGTTGCGTCCGTCGGCCGCGGCGTCGGCGAGCTCCTCGACGGGCGCGATCGACATCTTCTCCGGGCGCACTCCCAGCAGCAGCTTCCCGCCGCCGACGACGGGGGCGGAACATCGCTCGCGGGGCAGCCGCAGCTTCCCGCCGCCGGCCGCCACGACGACGTCCGGGCCGTCGGAGACGATCTCGCCCTCGATGAGGTTGGAGGTGCCGAGGAAGTTGGCGACGAAGGTCGTCCTGGGGTTCTCGTACAGGTCGGCGGGGGCGCCGAGCTGCTCGACCCGGCCCGCGTTCATCACCGCGACGGTGTCGGCCATGGTCATGGCCTCCTCCTGGTCGTGGGTGACGTGGATGAAGGTGATGCCGACCTCGGTCTGGATGCGCTTGAGCTCCAGCTGCATCTGGCGGCGCAGCTTGAGGTCGAGCGCGCCGAGCGGCTCGTCGAGGAGCAGCACCTGGGGGTGGTTGATCAGGGCGCGGGCGACGGCGACGCGCTGCTGCTGGCCGCCGGAGAGCTGGTGCGGCTTGCGCTTGGCGAAGTCGCCGAGCTGGACGAGGTCGAGCATGTCGTCGACCTGCTTCTTCACCGACTTGATGCCGCGCCGACGCAGCCCGAAGGCGATGTTCTCCGCGATGTCCAGGTGCGGGAAGAGCGCGTAGCTCTGGAAGACCGTGTTCACGGGCCGCTTGTACGGGGGCAGGTCGGTGATGTCCCGGTCGCCGAGCCGGATCGTGCCGGTGGTCGCCTCCTCCAGGCCGGCGATCATCCGCAGGGTGGTGGTCTTGCCGCAGCCGGACGCGCCGAGGAGCGCGAAGAAGGAGCCCTGCGGGACGGTCAGGTCGAGCGGCTTGACGGCGGCGAACGAGCCGTAGGTCTTGCTGATCCCGGTGAGGCGGACGTCGCCGCCTTGCTGCTGCTGTGTCATGGGTCGCGGTCCCGGTGGTGTCAGGGGATTCGGGGCATTCGGGGAGGTCGGACGGGAAGGACGGGGCGTCCGGGGCCGGTGGTGCGGCCCGGCGCCGGCGGGGACGGGCGTCCGCCGCCGGAGCGGGTCCGGCGTCGGCCGAAGGGGGGCCGGCGCCCGGAGGTCCCGGTGCGCCGGCGTGGCGGGTCAGGCGCCGATGAGCTTGGCGAACTTCTCCTCGTACGCCGTCTCCTCCTCCGCGGTCAGCGAGCGGAAGGCGTGCGATCTGGCCGCCATCTCCTCGTCCGGGAGGATCAGGACGTTGTCGGCCATCTCCCGGTCGATCTTCGCCAGTTCGCTCCGGACCCCGTCTACCGGGCAGACGAAGTTGATGTACGCGGCGAGCCGGGCGGCGACCTTCGGCTCGTAGTAGTAGTCGATGAGCCGCTCGGCGTTGGTCCTGTGCCGGGCGTTCACCGGGACCAGCAGGTTGTCGCTGGAGATGATGTAACCGGCCGCCGGCACCGCGTACTTGATGTCCGGGTTGCCGGCCTGGAGCTGGATGATGTCCCCGGCCCAGGCGACGCAGGCGGCGATGTCGCCCTTGTCGAGGTCGGCGGTGTAGTCGTTGCCGGTGAACCGCCGGATCTGCTTGCGGTCCACGGCCTTCTGGAGCCGGCCGATCGCGGCGTCGTAGTCGGCGTCGGTGAACGCGCCGGGGTCCTTGCCCATGTCGAGCAGGGTCAGACCGACGGAGTCGCGCATCTCCGACAGGACGCCGACCCGCCCCTTGAGCCGGGGGTCGTCGAGCAGCTGGCTGATCGAGTCGACCTTGCGGCCCCCGGTCGCCTTCGCGTTGTAGGCGATCACGGCGGGGATGCCCGCCCACGGGTAGGAGTGGGCCCGCCCGGGGTCCCAGTCCGGCGAACGGAACTGGGCGGAGAGGTTGGCGTACGCGTGCGGCAGGTTCGACGCGTCGAGCCGCTGCGCCCAGCCGAGCCGGACGATCCGGGCGGCCAGCCAGTCGGTGACGCAGATGAGGTCGCGTCCGGTGTCCTGGCCGGCCGCCAGCTGCGGCTTGATCTTCCCGAAGAACTCGACGTTGTCGTTGATGTCCTCGGAGTAGGAGACGCTGATCCCGGTGCGCTTCGTGAACGCCTCCAGGGTGGGGCGGTGCTTGCCGTCCTCGGTGACGTCCATGTACTCGGTCCAGTTGGAGAAGTTGACCTTCTTCTCCTCGGCCGAGTGGTCGTCGGACGCCGCGGCGGCGTCCCCGTCCCGCTTCGCGGGCGGGATGCCGCACGCGCTCAGCGTGCCCAGTCCGCCGATCGTGAGCGCCCCCAGGCCGGAGGCGCGGAGCAGCGAACGACGGGTCAGGGCGCCCCGGCCGCCGGTCATGCTGCGCCGCATCGCGGACAGCTGGGCCGCGGAGAGGCGCTCGGGCTGGTTGTGCTCCATGCGCGTTGCCCTTTCGGGAGGGATGGGGCCGGGGCCGGCCGGGCTACCGGTCCCCGAAGATCGTGCGGTGCCAGTCCTTCCGGGCGACCGCGGTGTTGTCGTACATCACGTGCTTGACCTGCGTGTACTCCTCGAAGGAGTACGAGGACATGTCCTTGCCGAAGCCGCTGGACTTGTATCCGCCGTGCGGCATCTCGCTGATGATCGGGATGTGGTCGTTGACCCAGACGCAGCCCGCCCTGAGCTCGCGGGTGGCGCGGTTCGCCCGGTACAGGTCGCGGCTCCAGGCGGAGGCGGCGAGGCCGTAGGGAGTCTCGTTGGCGAGGCGGATGCCCTCGTCGTCGGTGTCGAAGGGCAGCACGACCAGGACGGGGCCGAAGATCTCCGACTGGACGATCTCGCTGTCCTGGGCGGCGTCGGCGATCAGGGTCGGCCGGTAGTAGGCGCCGTCCGCGAGCTCGCCGCCCGGGGCCTCGCCACCGGTGACGACGGTGGCGCAGGCGCGGGCCCGGTCGACGAATCCGGCGACCCGGTCCCGCTGGACGTGGCTGATCAGCGGGCCGAGGTCGGTCGACGGGTCGGCGGGGTCGCCGAGCCGGACGGTCTCCATCAGTTCCGCGACCCCCCGCACGAAGGCGTCGTACAGCGGGCGCTGGACGTAGGCGCGGGTGGCGGCGGTGCAGTCCTGGCCGGTGTTGATGAGCGCCCCGGCGACCGCGCCGTTGACCGCGGCCTCCAGGTCGGCGTCGTCGAAGACCAGGAAGGGGGCCTTCCCGCCGAGTTCGAGGTGGAGGCGCTTGACGGTGGAGGTGGCGATCTCCGCGACCCGCCTGCCGACGGCGGTGGAGCCGGTGAAGGAGGTCATGGCGACGTCCGGGTGTCCGACGAGGTGTTCGCCGGCCTCCTTGCCCGCCCCGGTGACGATGTTGATCACACCGTCCGGGATGCCCGCCTCGGTGGCCGCCTGCGCGAACATCAGCGAGGTCAGCGGGGTGATCTCGGCGGGCTTGAGCACGATGGTGTTGCCGGCGGCGATCGCCGGGAGGATCTTCCAGGCGGCCATCTGGAGCGGGTAGTTCCAGGGGGCGATGGAGCCGACGACGCCGATCGCCTCGCGGCGCACGTACGAGGTGTGGTCGCCGTCGTACTCGCCGGCCGACTTGCCCTCCAGGTGGCGGGCGGCGCCCGCGAAGAAGGAGGTGTTGTCGACGGTGCCGGGCACGTCGAACTCGGTGGCGAGCTTGATCGGCTTGCCGCACTGGAGGGACTCGACGTACGCGAAGTCCTCGGCCTGCTCCGCGAGGACGGCGGCGAACCGGTGCATCGCCTCGGACCGCTCGGCGGGCGTCGCGCCCGACCAGCCGGGGAAGGCCTCGCGGGCGGCGGCGACGGCCGCGTCGACGTCGGCGGCGCCCGCCAGTTCGTAGGTGTACACCGTCTCGCCGGTCGCCGGGTTCACCACGTCGTGGTGGCGTCCCGACGTGCCGGGCCGCAGCTTTCCGGCGATGTACTGCGCACCGTCCGCGAAACGTTCCCGCACCTGGATGCTGTTGCCCATGACGCTCTCCTCCGCCGGGTGCGCGCACGGCCCCACGGCGTAGTTCCTGCTCGAATTGAGTGCCGATCCTGACAGAGGTGTGCATCCCCAACAAGTGATTCCGTTGTTGCCTTTTGGTTACGCGACGGAATCCTTCGACCATGTGTCGCGTCGGCACGGAATTACCGGGACGGAGTGTCAGTGGCGGATGCGAGACTCGCGTGTCATGGGACACATGGAAGATCTCCTGGCACGGACGCGGCGGGGCGAGAGGGTGAAGTACCTGCGCTTCTGGGGGCATCGCCCGCAGCCCGACGGCCGGCTCGGCGCGAGCTGCCTCAGCCAGTGGTGGCCGTCGCCCTTCGAGGTCGACGGCGTGCGGTACGCGACGGCGGAGCACTGGATGATGGCCGCCAAGGCGCGGCTGTTCGAGGACGCCGAGGCCGAGGCGCGGGCCCTGGAGGCGAAGGGCCCGGCCCAGGCGAAGAAGGCGGGCCGGCTGGTCCGCGGCTTCGACGAGGCGATATGGCAGCGCGAGCGGTACGCGCTGGTGACGGCCGGCAACGTCCACAAGTTCGAGCAGGACCCGGAGCTGCGCGCGTTCCTGCTGAACACCGGGGAGCGGGTGCTGGTCGAGGCGAGCCCGGTGGACCGGATCTGGGGCATCGGGCTGGCGGCGGACGATCCGCGGGCCGAGAACCCGGAGACCTGGCGGGGCCTGAATCTGCTGGGTTTCGCGCTGATGGACGCGCGGACGACGCTGCGCGACGGGTGAGCCGCCGTCCAGGCCCGCCCGGAGGGCCCCGGAAGCACGACGGCCGGGCGGGCCGGAGTGCGGCCCGCCCGGCCGTGGCCGGCCCGGTCCCGGTGCGTCGCGCCTCGGCGCGTCACGCCTCGGCGCGTCACGCCGAAACGGCCCGCGTCAGCGCGTGACGTCGACGACCAGGGAGGTGGCGAAGGGATCCTCGTAGCCGTCGTCCTCGAACTCCTCGCTGTGCGTGGCGAACACCCAGACGAAGAAGCTGATGAAGGCCACGCCGAGGACGATGCCGACGGCCCCCATGATGATCCCGGCGAGCGCCTGGCCCGCGTTGTTAGCCTCGCCGCGCCGCGCCCGCTTCCGGCCGAGGACGCCGAAGATCACGGCGAGCACGCCGAGGACGATGCTCGGTATCCCGTACAGACAGAGCAGACAGAGGGCCAGGATGCCGAGCACCATGGCCGCCGTGCCCATGCCGTTGGCCGGGGGCGGGGCGCCCCAGGGCGCCTGCGCGTATCCGGGGTAGCCCGGATATCCGTACTGCGGGGCGGGCGCGGCCGGGTAGCCGTACTGCCCGACGGTGGGCGGGACCTGCTGCCCCGGCCCGTTCGGCGCGATCGGCGGCGGTGGTACGGTCCCGGGGCCGAACCCGGCTCCCGGAACCGGCGCGGGACCGGTCGGCGCCGTCGCGTCGGGCGCCGGTGCGGCGGCGGGCGCGGGGCCGTCCGGGACGCCCTGCGGCGCGATGATCGTCGGCTGGTCGTGCACACCGGGCGTGACGGGAGCCTCGGCGGGCTTCCCCAGCGAGACCCCCTTGTCCGGCGGAGCCCACGGGTCGTGCGGCGCGGCCCCGTCCGCGGGCTGCTGTGTGTTGTCTGACATGGGCCTCCCCCATCGTGGTCCCGTCATGCTACGGCCCGGTCCCCCGCCCCGGGGCGCGGCCTACGATGATGCCCGTCCCGCGCCCGGCCGCTCCTGACCGGCGACCGCTTGCCGTCCCACACCACCGGAGAGTCCGCATGACCGATCCGCACCCCTTCATCGCGGGGCTGCCCAAGGCGGAGCTGCATGTCCACCACGTCGGTTCCGCCTCGCCCCGCATCGTCGCCGAACTGGCGGCGCGGCACCCCGACTCCAAGGTGCCCACCGACCCCGAGGCGCTGGCCGACTACTTCACGTTCACCGACTTCCGGCACTTCATCGAGGTCTACCTCTCCGTGGTGGACCTGATCCGCACCCCGGAGGACGTCCGGCTGCTGACCTTCGAGGTCGCCCGCGACATGGCCCGGCAGAACATCCGCTACGCGGAGCTGACCGTCACCCCGTTCAGCTCGACCCGGCGCGGCATCCCGGAGCAGGGCTTCATGGAGGCGATAGAGGACGCCCGCAAGGCCGCCGAGGCGGAGCTCGGCGTGGTGCTGCGCTGGTGCTTCGACATTCCCGGCGAGGCCGGGCTCGAAGCGGCCGAGGAGACCGTGCGGCTCGCCGTGGACCTGCGCCCCGAAGGACTCGTCTCGTTCGGGCTGGGCGGCCCGGAGATCGGGGTGGAGCGTCCGCAGTTCAAGCCGTTCTTCGACCGGGCGATCGCCGAGGGGCTGCACTCGGTCCCGCACGCCGGGGAGACCACCGGGCCGCAGACGATCTGGGACGCGCTGAACCACCTGCGCGCCGAACGCATCGGCCACGGCACCAGCTCCACCCAGGACCCGAGGCTGCTGGCGCACCTCGCCGAGCACCGCATCCCGCTGGAGGTCTGCCCGACCTCGAACATCGCGACCCGCGCGGTGGCCGACATCGAGCGGCACCCGGTGAAGGAGATGGTGCGCGCCGGTGTGCTGGTCACCGTCAACAGCGACGACCCGCCGATGTTCGGCACCGACCTCAACAACGAGTACGGGGTGGCCGCCCGACTCCTCGGCCTGGACGAGCGGGGGCTCGCGGCGCTGGCGAAGAACGCGGTCGAGGCGTCGTACCTGGACGCGGCGGGCAAGCGGACCCTGGCGGCCGAGATCGACGCCTACACGGCGGGCTGGCTGGAGCGCACCGGCCGTTGACGCGCCGGGGCCGCCGATACGCCGACATGCCGGGGGCGTCGGCGGCCGACGCGCTGACGTGCCGACGCGCTGACGTGCCGACGCGCCGGGGCCGCCGACATGCCGGGGCGCCGACCGGCCCCGACCGGCCCGTCGGCGCCCCGTTCGCCACAATGACCCCATGGCCCACACCACCGGCTCCGCAGCCGCCGCCCGTCACGTCGTCGCCGTGGCGCATCGCGGCGATCCGTACCGTGCCCGCGAGAACACCCTCGCCTCGATCCGCTCCGCCCTCGCACGCGGGGCGGACGCGGTGGAGATCGACGTACGGGTCACCCGCGACGGCGTGCCGGTCCTGCTGCACGACGCCACGCTGGACCGGCTGTGGGGCCACGACCTGCGGCTGGACCGGCTCACCCGGGCCGAGCTCACCGAGCTGACGGCGGGCGGCGTGCCCACCCTGCGCGAGGCGCTGGCCGCCGCCGACGGCCGGCGCGTCATGATCGACCTGCCCGGCTCCACCGACGAATCGGTGCGCCGGACCGTCGGCGTGGTCCACGAGTGCGGCGCGGCCGAGCGGGCGTACTACTGCGCGGGGGCCGGGGCGATGCTGCGGGTGCGCGCGGCCGATCCGTCCGCCGAGATCGCCCTGACCCGGACGACGCTCGCGCCGCCGTCCGCCGCCCTGCTCGACGCGGTGCGGCCGCGCTGGCTCAACTACCGGTTCGGGCTGGTGGGCCGGGACTTGACGGACCGTCTGCACCGGGACGGGGTGCTGGTCTCCGCCTGGACCGCAGACACCGGGCGCACCATGCGCCGCCTCGTCCGCGACGGCGTGGACTCGATCACCACCAACCGGGTCGACGTGCTGCGCCGGGTGCTGGCCCGCTCCCCTGCCGTCCGGGCCCGCTGACCGGTCCGGCATCATGGACGCGGCCGCCTCCGCCGTGACGGCGGGCCACGGATCCAGAGGAGAGCGACGTGTCCGAACCGAATACCCCCCTTTCCGACCGCATCCGTTCCGACATCGCGCACAACGCCCGGGTCTGGAACCACTGGCTCGGCGGCAAGGACAACTATCCGGTGGACCGTGCGGTCGGCGACCAGGTCACCGGCATGTACCCGAGCATCGGCGAAGTGGCCCGCGCCGACCGGGCTTTCCTGGGCCGGGCCGTCCGGTTCCTGGCCGGTGAGGCGGGCATCGACCAGTTCCTGGACATCGGCACCGGCCTGCCGACCGCCGACAACACGCACGAGGTCGCCCAGCTCACACGGCCCGGCGCCCGCGTCGTCTACGTCGACAACGACCCGATCGTGCTCGCACACGCCCGGGCGCTGCTCACCAGCTCGTCGGAGGGCGTCACCGACTACATCGACGCGGACGCCCACCGTCCGGAGGAGATCCTGCGGGCCGTCACGCCGACGCTGGACCTGGGGAAGCCGGTCGCGGTCATGCTCCTCGGCATCCTGAACTTCATCACGGACACGGACGAGGCGCGGCGCATCGTCCGGGCGCTGATGGACGCGGTGCCGTCGGGCAGCTACCTGGCGCTCACCCACCCCACGCTGGAGCTGGGCGGCGAGGGCAACGAGGAGGCGATGCGGTTCTGGAACGAGAACGCCACCCCGCCGATCACCGCGCGCAGCCGCACCGAGTTCGCCTCGTTCCTGACCGGGCTGGACCTGGTCGAGCCGGGCATCGTCTCCTGCGCCCGCTGGCGTGCCGAGCCGGGTGCGGCGCAGGTCGCCCAGTTCGGCGCGGTGGCGCGCAAGCCGTAGCGCGGCCGGTCGCGCCGGGCGGTCCCGTCGGACAGGCCTGTCGGACGGGCCGGCCGGGCCCGACCGGAGTCGCGTCGGGCGGGTTCAGAGGGCGGTCACCGCGTACGCGGCCGCTTCGGCGAGGAGCCGCTCGTCGCCCCGGGCGTCCCGGGCGGCCCTGCTCGACATCAGCGCGACGACCAGCGGGGCCGCCCCCTTCGGGGGCTGGACGACCGCGATGTCGTTGAGCGTCCCGTAGTCGCCGGTGCCGGTCTTGCCGGCCACGGCCCATCCGCGCGGGACGCCGGCGCGGATGCGGTGGTCGCCGGTGACGCCCCGCGCCAGGAGGTCGTGGAGGAAGGCGCGCTTGTCGGGCGGCAGGGCGTCGCCCAGGACGATCCGGCGGAGGGTGCGGCCGATCGCCCGGGGCGAGGTCGTGTCGCGGGGGTCGCCGGGGGTGGCCTCGGTGATCGCCGGTTCGGTCCGGTCCATCCGGGTGACCGTGTCGCCCAGACCGCGGACGTACGCCGTCAGCCGGGCCGGGCCGCCGAGATCGCGGAGCAGCAGGTTACCGGCCGTGCCGTCGCTGAACCGGACTGCGGCGTCGCACAGTTGACGAATCGTCATTCCAGTGGCCAGGTTCTCGCGCGTGATCGGCGCGTGCTTCATCAGGTCGGCCTCGGAGTATCCGACGACCGTGTCCGGGTACGACATTCGGGTGCCGCGCGAGGACCGCCGCGGTCGCCGGCGCCTTGAACGTGGAACAGAACGCGAACCGTTCGTCGGCGCGGTGGGCGAGGGTGGCGCCGGTGCCGGAGTCGAGGGCGAAGACGCCGAGCCGTGCCTCGAACTTCCGCTCCAGCGCGGCGAAGTGCTCGCGGTGCCGGCGTTCCGCGACGGCGGTCGCGGTGGGGCCGGGCCCGGCCGTCGCACCGGTGGAGGGCGCGCCCGCGCGGGTCTCCGCGGGGGTCCGGTCCTTGGCGCACGCGGCCAGCGGCGCCAGGACGACGGCCCCCAGGAAGGCCCTGCGGCCGCTGATCGGCTGCGGTGATCGCATCGTCTCCCCTTCACCGGCGCCGCGCGGGGAAGGCCCGCCCGCGCCAGAAAGGCCGCCCGCGCGGGGAGGGCCCGCCCGCGCGGAAAGCCCGCCCGCGCCAGAAAGGCCCGCCTGCGGAAGGCCCGCCCGCGCGGAGGCCCCGGGCGCGCCGGACCGGTCCTGCTCGTCCGTGGACCGCGAGCGTACCGGCGACGCCGGGTCGGGCCGGCGTCCGGCGCGCGATCCGGCCGCCCCTCCCCCGCGCGGCCCACCCGGACCGAAGACGGCCCCGCACGGCCCGGGCCCCGACCGGCGGCGGTTCCCGTACAGCCCGGCCCGGACCCCGCGCGGCGAGGCCCCCCGTGCAGCCCGGCCCGGGCCCCTGTCGGCCCGCGCCCGGCTCACAGCCCGACGACGGCGTTCCACCGCTTGGCGAACTCGGTGCGCTCCTCGGGCGTGATGTCGCGGGCGATGGCGAGCCGCTCGCGCATCGCGTCGTCGGGGAAGATCAGCGGGTCCTCGGCGAGCGCGGCGGTCTCCTCGTCCTTCGACGACGCCAGGACGTCGCGGGCGGCCGGGACCGGACAGACGTAGTTGACCCAGGCCGCCAGCTCGGCGGCGACCTCCGGCTCGTAGTAGTGGTCGATGAGCTTCTCGGCGTTGCGCTTGTGGCGGGCGAGGTTGGGGATCATCAGCGACTCCGCCCAGAGTTCCGCGCCCTCCTCGGGGACCACGAACTCGATGTCCGGGTTGTCGGCCTGGAGTTGGATGACGTCGCCCGAGTACGCCTGGCAGGCGAGCACGTCGCCGGTCGAGAGGTCCTTGATGTAGTCGTTGCCGGTGAAGCGGCGGATGTGCTTCCGGCGCACCAGCTTCTCGATCTGGTCGCAGATCAGGTGGAAGTCGTCCGGCCGCCAGCGGGTGACGTCGACGCCGTTGCCCTGCATCAGCAGCGCGAAGGCCTCGTCGAGCCCGGACAGCAGGGTCACCCGGCCGCGCAGGTCGTCCGCCCACAGGTCGCTCAGGTGCTTGATCTCGCGGCCGAGCCGCTTGCGGTTGTACGCGATGCCGGTGATCCCGGACTGCCAGGGGACGCTGTGCGTCCGGCCGGGGTCGAAGGCGGGCGAACGCAGTTGCGGGTCGAGGTACTTGGCGACGTTGGGCTGCTTCGCCCGGTCCATCTCCTGCACCCAGCCGAGCCGTACGAAGCGCGCGGCCATCCAGTCGCTGATGACGACCAGGTCCCGGCCGGTCTCCTGATGGTTCATCAGCGCGGGGCTGATCTTCCCGAAGAACTCGTCGTTGTCGTTGATCTCCTCGGTGTACGTGACGGAGATCCCGGTGCGTTCGACGAACGCGTCGAGGCTGGGCCGCTTCGACGCGTCGCTGCCGTCGGTGTCGATGTAGAGCGGCCAGTTCGCGAAGTGCAGGGAGTGGTCGCGCGCCGAGGTGTCGCGGCCGGCGCGGGCACCGGGCTCCACATAGGCGGCGGGCACGCCGCAGCCGGCCAGCGCGGCACCGGTCGCCGTGGCCCCGAAGGCGCGCAGCAGGGACCGGCGGGACATGGGGTTCTTCGGGGTTGCTCGCACCCGCGCAGGATGCCCGCCGCCGGCGGCGCGGGCAATGGACCATCCGTCCAGCGGAACGCGCCCGGTCCGCACACCCTGTCGATGTCGGCGCGCCGGGCGGTGACACCCGGTCGTGCGCCGGCGGCACGGGCGTACGGGCGCCGGGCACGGGCGCGGCCCCGGGCACGGGCCCGGGGCCGCGGGAGGCGGTTGACGGAGGGTCAGCCGTCGAGCGAGGTCATGACGTGCTTGATGCGCGTGTAGTCCTCGAAGCCGTACGCGGAGAGGTCCTTGCCGTAGCCGGACTTCTTGAAGCCGCCGTGCGGCATCTCGGCGACGAGCGGGATGTGGGTGTTGATCCACACGCAGCCGAAGTCGAGGGCCTTGGACATCCGCATGGCGCGGGCGTGGTCCTTGGTCCACACCGAGGAGGCCAGGGCGTACTCCACGCCGTTGGCGTACTCCACGGCCTGGGCCTCGTCCGTGAACTTCTGCACGGTGATGACCGGGCCGAAGACCTCGTTCTGGACGATCTCGTCGTCCTGCTTCAGGCCGGAGACGACGGTCGGGGCGTAGAAGTAGCCCTTGTCGCCGACCCGGTGGCCGCCCGCCTCGACCCTGGCGTGGGCGGGGAGCCGCTCGATGAAGCCGCTGACCTGCTTGAGCTGGTTGGCGTTGTTGAGCGGGCCGTACAGCACGTCCTCGTCGTCCGGCCCGCCGGTCTTCGTGCCGGACGCGGCCTCGGCGAGGGCGGCGACGAACTCGTCGTGGATGGACTCGTGGACCAGGACTCGGGTCGCGGCCGTGCAGTCCTGGCCGGCGTTGAAGTAGCCGGCGACGGAGATGCCCTCGACGGCCTTGGCGATGTCGGTGTCCTCGAAGACGACGACGGGGGCCTTGCCGCCGAGCTCCAGGTGGACCCGCTTGACGTCCTTGGCGGCGGACTCCGCCACCTGCATGCCGGCCCGCACCGAACCGGTGATGGAGGCCATCGCCGGGGTCGGGTGCTCGACCATCGCGCGGCCGGTGTCGCGGTCGCCGCAGACGACGTTGAAGACGCCCTTGGGGAGGATCTGCCCGATGATCTCGGCGATCAGCACGGTCGACGCCGGGGTGGTGTCGGACGGCTTGATGACGACGGTGTTGCCCGCGGCGAGCGCCGGGGCGAACTTCCAGACGGCCATCATCATCGGGTAGTTCCATGGCGCGACCTGCGCGCAGACGCCGACCGGCTCGCGCCGGACGATGGAGGTGAGGCCCTCCATGTACTCACCGGCGGAGCGGCCCTCCAGCAGCCGCGCCGCGCCCGCGAAGAAGCGGATCTGGTCCACCATCGGCGGGAGCTCCTCGGTGCGGGTGAGCTCGACCGGCTTGCCCGTGTTCTCCGACTCGGCCGCGATGAGGTCCTCGGCGCGCTCCTCGAAGGCGTCCGCGATCTTCAGCAGGGCCTTCTGGCGCTCGGCGGGCGTGGTGTCGCGCCAGGCGGGGAAGGCCGCGGCGGCGGCCTCCATCGCGGCGTCGACGTCGGCCTGGCCGGAGAGCGGCGAGGTCGCGTAGACCTCCTCGGTGACCGGGTTGATCACATCGATGGTCCGCCCGTCAGCGGCGTCCCGGAACTCTCCGTTGATGTAGTTGCGCAGACGGCGCACCTCGGTGGTCACAACCACCCCTCCTGTCGACACACGTCAATGGGTGAGATGTCCAGCCTAGACGCTCAGGTGTCGCTTTCGACATGCCTAACCGCCGGGAACTTCGGATTCAGTGAGATCTGAACCCCCAGACAACGAATTACATCGCTCTGGGGTTGCCAGACCGACGAGTACCGGTGCACAGTGGGGGCGTGGCCAGTCGCAGCGCAGACTCCAGGAACGGGAACGGGTCGTCCCCCACGGTCGACGCCGTCTCCCTCGCGATCATCGAGCAGCTCCAGGAGGACGGGCGTCGCCCGTACGCCGCGATAGGCAAGGCCGTCGGCCTGTCCGAGGCGGCCGTCAGGCAGCGCGTCCAGAAGCTGCTCGACCAGGGCGTGATGCAGATCGTCGCCGTCACCGACCCCCTCACCGTGGGGTTCCGGCGTCAGGCGATGGTCGGCATCACCGTCGAAGGCGACCTCGACCCGGTGGCCGAGGCGCTGTCGGCGATGGCCGAGTGCGAGTACGTGGTGATGACCGCGGGCTCCTTCGACCTGATGGTGGAGATCGTCTGCGAGGACGACGACCACCTGCTGGAAACGATCAACAAACGCATCCGGGCCATCCCCGGCGTGCGCTCCACCGAGAGCTTCGTCTACCTGAAGCTGAAGAAGCAGACCTATATGTGGGGAACCCGATAGCCGTGAGCAAGGACCTCAGCCGAACCGCGTACGACCACCTGTGGATGCACTTCACCCGCATGTCGGACTACGAGAACGCGCCCGTTCCCACCATCGTGCGGGGTGAGGGCACCTACATCTTCGACGACCAGGGCAAGCGCTACCTCGACGGCCTCTCCGGCCTGTTCGTGGTCAACGCCGGTCACGGCCGTCACGAGCTCGCCGAGGCGGCCTACAAGCAGGGCCAGGAGCTGGGCTTCTTCCCGGTCTGGTCCTACGCCCACCCCAAGGCCGTGGAGCTGGCCGACCGCCTCGCCGACTACGCGCCGGGCGACCTCAACAAGGTCTTCTTCACCACCGGCGGCGGCGAGGCGGTGGAGACCGCCTGGAAGCTCGCCAAGCAGTACTTCAAGCTCCAGGGCAAGCCGACCAAGTACAAGGTCATCTCGCGCGCGGTCGCCTACCACGGCACCCCGCAGGGCGCTCTGTCGATCACCGGCCTGCCGGCCCTGAAGGCCCCCTTCGAGCCGCTGGTCCCCGGCGCGCACAAGGTCCCCAACACCAACATCTACCGCGCCCCGATCCACGGCGACGACCCGGTGGCCTTCGGCCGCTGGGCCGCCGACCAGATCGAGCAGCAGATCCTCTTCGAGGGCCCGGACACCGTCGCCGCGGTCTTCCTGGAGCCGGTGCAGAACGCCGGCGGCTGCTTCCCGCCGCCGCCCGGATACTTCCAGCGCGTGCGCGAGATCTGCGACAAGTACGACGTGCTGCTCGTCTCCGACGAGGTCATCTGCGCCTTCGGCCGCCTGGGCACCATGTTCGCCTGTGACAAGTTCGGCTACGTGCCGGACATGATCACCTGCGCCAAGGGCATGACCTCGGGCTACTCCCCCATCGGCGCCTGCATCGTCTCGGACCGGATCGCCGCGCCGTTCTACGAGGACGGCAACACCTTCCTCCACGGCTACACCTTCGGTGGCCACCCGGTGTCCGCCGCGGTCGCGCTGGCCAACCTCGACATCTTCGAGCGCGAGGGCCTCAACCAGCACGTCCTGGACAACGAGAACGCCTTCCACACCACGCTGCAGAAGCTGCTCGACCTGCCGATCGTCGGCGACGTCCGCGGCAACGGCTACTTCTACGGCATCGAACTGGTGAAGGACAAGGC
This sequence comes from Streptomyces tyrfis, assembly GCF_037034285.1. Classification (NCBI taxonomy): domain Bacteria; kingdom Bacillati; phylum Actinomycetota; class Actinomycetes; order Kitasatosporales; family Streptomycetaceae; genus Streptomyces; species Streptomyces tyrfis. The sequence continues at coordinate 76,029 of NZ_JBAGJZ010000033.1, forward strand.
CACCAAGGAGACCTTCAGCGACGAGGAGACCGAGCGCGTCCTGTACGGGTTCCTCTCCAAGGCGCTGTACGACAACGGTCTGTACTGCCGGGCCGACGACCGCGGCGACCCGGTCGTCCAGCTCGCGCCGCCGCTGATCTCCGACCAGTCGACGTTCGACGAGATCGAGGGAATCCTGCGCAACGTCCTGACGCAGGCGTGGGCCAAGCTCTGATCCACGGTCCGACCGGACCGGCCGGCCACGGACCGGCCGTCCGGCGGAAGGCGGCCGCCCCGAGCGGTCCATGAACGACGGCCCGGGTGCCCCCATTCGAGTGGGAAGGGGGGTGCCCGGGCCGTGTGCTGTGCCCAGACCCCGGTTCGGGTCCCTACGGTGCCGAGTGACCGATCGGCCCCCTCTTCGTTCCCCCGTACGGGGGAACGGGAACTACGACCTGAACCGAGGTGTACGCCATGGTGGCCCCGCCGGACAACGACGTGATCTGGGCGCGTTCCCTGCATCACTCCCACAACGGCTCGCCCGCGCTCGCCGGAGTCTCCATGGGCGTCCGCGACGGCGAGATCCTCGCCGTGACCGGTCCCCGGGGCAGCGGCAAGACGACCCTGCTGCACTGCCTGTCCGGCCAGGTCGTGCCCGAACAGGGCGAGGTGTGGTTCAACAGCTCCCCCGTCCACACCATGGGCCCCCGGCTGCGCGAACGGCTGCGCCGGGACCGGTTCGGCTGGATCGCCCCCGAGCCGCGGCTCGTCCCGGAGCTGAACGCCTGGGAGAACGTGGCGCTCCCGCTGCTGCTGCGCGGCGCCTCCCACCGGGAGGCGAAGAAGACCGGCCTGGAGTGGCTGGAGCGGCTCGACATCGGCGCCTGCGCCGGACAGCGGCCGCACACCCTGCTCCAGGGGGAACGCCAGCGGATCGCCGTGGCCCGCGCCCTCGTCGGCTCACCGACCGTGATCTTCGCCGACGAGCCGACCGCGACCCTGCACCGCACCGACCGGAACCATGTGCTGCGCACCCTCGCCAGCGCCGCCCGGTCGCACCGCATCACCGTGGTCCTCGCCACCCACGACCCCGAGGTCGCCGCCCTGGCCGACCGCACGGTCCCGCTGCTGGACGGCCGCCGCGTCGCCACCGTCGCCCTGCCCGCCGTATCCGATGCGGAGGGCCGCGCGGCGTGCTCGCTCTCCGTCTAGCCCGGGGCTCCCATCCGCTGGTCCTGCTGCGGAGGCTGCTGGTCGCGGCCGCCTCCGCCGGGGTCGGCTTCCTGCTGCTGTGCGCCCTGGGCTACGCGTCGGGGCATCCGGACCAGTCCGCCGGGGCCGTGCTGCGACTGTTGTGGTGCCTCGTGCCGCTCGCCGCCACCGTGCAGTTCGCCGTCGCGGTGGCCCGTACGGATCCCAGCACCCGGCCGCGTTCCGGACTGTCCGCGGTGGGCCTGGGGCCGGTGCGGCTCACGGTGCTGGCCGCCGTCTCCACCGCCCTGTCCTGCGCGCTCGGGTCGACGGTGGCGCTGCTGGTCTTCCTGCACCTGCGCGGCGACCTGTCCGGGCTGCCCTTCGACGGCGCCGCGGCCGGGCTGCTCGACGCGAAGTCCCCGCTGCCCGTGATGGCCGTGCTGGTGCTGCTGGCCGTGGTCCCGGTGTCCGCGGCGGTCGCGAGCGGGCTGGCGCTGCGCGTCAGGCCGCTCATGGTCCAGGGGCCGGAGGAGGGCTCCTCGGACGGCCCCCGGGAGGAGCACCCCGTTCCGGCGAAACCCCCGTCCGGGCTGCCGTGGGGGGTGGCCCTGACCGCGGTCGGCCTCGCCGTCGAGGCGTACATGAGCCGGGGCGACGGGCAGAGCCTGCTCCCGCTCCCCGGCCGGCTCGCGGACAGCCCGGCCGGGGTGCTGGCGGGGTGGACGCTGACGGCGGTCGGCCTGGCCGTGGCGGGCCCCGGCCTGGCGTACCACTGCGGCCGGCTGCTCCAGGCGGCGCGCCCCGGGGCGGTGCGGCTGCTGGCCGGGCGGGTGCTGATGGACGAGGCGCGCCGGATCGGCGGCCCGCTCGGCGTGGTGTGCGCGGTGCTCTCCGCGGTGGTCGCCGCGTACGCGATGTACGGCACGGGGCCGCGCCCGTTCGGCCCGCTCACGTCGCTGGGCGCGGTGCTGGTCCTCGGCTGCGCGACGGCGACGCTGCTGACCTCGGCGCTGGGGGCGCGGCAGGACCGGGCGGGGACGGCGCGGGCGCTGCGCCGGCTCGGCGCCCCGGTCTCGGCGCTGCGGTGTGCGACGGCGCTGCGCGCCGCCGTGCTGGTGCTCGTGTTCGCGCCACTGACCTGGCTGATCGCCGCGCTCGCGGCGTTGCCGCTGACGAGCTGAGACCACCGCGCGGACCACCGGCGTCCGGCCCTCCGGCCGATCGGTGGCCCGCGCGTCACCGCTCGGCGGGCAGCACCACGCACTCCGCCGCGTCGAAGCGGGCTCCGACCGCCGCGCCCTCCCGGGGGGCGTCCCGCGGCGCGCACTCCGCCTCCAGTTCCGGGCCGCGCTCCGGCACCAGCCGCACGGCGACCCGGTCGCCCCGGAAGACGCACGCCCCGACCGTGCAGCGCAGCCCCTCGCCGGGGTCGCCGATCCGCACCCCGGCCGGGCGCACCAACAGGTCGTGATCCCCCTGCGGGGAGCCGCCGGGCACCGGCACCGCGCCCCACGCCGTGTCGGCGGACGCGCCGGACACGGTCGCCGGCACCACGTTGTCGAAGCCGAGGAACCGGGCGACGAACGCGGAGGCGGGCCGCTGCCAGACCTCCAGCGGCGTGCCGGTCTGGGCGATCCGCCCGTCCCGCATCACCACCACCCGGTCGGCCAGCGCGAACGCCTCGCCCTGGTCGTGCGTGACCGCCAGCACCGTCGTGCCCAACCGCCCGAAGAGCGCGCGCAGTTCGGTCACCAGGCGTTCGCGCAGCCCCCGGTCGAGCTGACCGAGCGGCTCGTCCAGCATCAGCAGCCGGGGGCTGGGGGCCAGCGCCCGTGCGAGGGCCACCCGCTGCTGCTCCCCGCCGGACAGCGCGGCGACGGCCCGCCGCTCGGCGCCGGGCAGGCCCACCAGGTCCAGGAGTTCGCCGACCCGGCGCTCCCGGTCGTGCCTCGGCATACCGCGCATCCGCAGCCCGAAGGCGACATTGGCGCCGACGTCCCGGTGCGGGAAGAGCTGGTGGTCCTGGAACATCAGGCCGAGCCCGCGCCGGTGCACCGGCACCCCCGCCTGGTCCGCCCCGTCCAGCAGCACCCGCCCGCCGTCCGGCGCCCGCAGCCCGGCGACGACCCGCAGCAGGGTCGACTTGCCGCTGCCGCTGGGCCCCAGCACGCAGACGGTCTCATGCGCGGCGACCTCCAGGTCCACCCGGTCCAGCGCCGCCCGCGCGCCGAAGCGGACCGTGGCCGACTCCAGTCTCAGCATCGTCAGAACTCCCCGGACCGGTCGGTGCGAATACGTTCGAGCAGCAGCAGCGACACCGCGCACACCGCCATCAGCAGGGTGCTGAGGGCCATCGCCTGCCCGTAGTTGAGCTCCCCGGCGCGGCCCAGCAGCCGGGCCACGGCGACCGGCAGCGTCGGCCGGTCGGGCCGCGCGATGAACACCGTCGCGCCGAACTCCCCCAGCGACACGGCGAACGCGAACCCGGCCGCGACCAGCAGCGCCCGCCGCACCAGCGGGAGATCGACCTCCCGCCAGACCCGCAGCGGCGACGCCCCGAGCACGGCGGCCGCCTCCCGCAGCCGCCCGTCCACCGCGCGCAGCACCGGCAGCATGGTCCGTACGACGAAGGGCACCCCGACCAGCGCCTGGGCCAGCGGCACCAGGATCCAGGACGTCCGCAGGTCGAGCGGCGGCTTGTCCAGGGTGATCAGGAAGCCGAAGCCGACGGTGACCGCGGACACCCCGAGCGGCAGCATCAGCAGCGCGTCGAGGCCCCGGACCAGCCGCCCCGCGCGCCGGGTCAGCGCGGCGGCGGCCAGCCCGCCGACGACCAGCGCGATCACGGTCGCGACCAGCGCGTACCGCAGGGAGTTGCCGATCGCTTCGAGCGGTGCGACCAGGAAGGCGCCGCCGCCCGCGTCCACGGACCCCAGGGCACGGTAGTAGTCGAGGCCGTGGCCGCCGGGGGTGTCCAGCGAGCGTTCGACCAGGACGCCGAGGGGCAGCAGGATCAGCAGCAGCACGCTGAGCAGCACCCCGCCCAGCAGCGCCCACTGCCCGGCGCCGTGCGGCCTGCGGGCGGTCTGCGCCGGATCGACCAGCCTCAACGCGGTCTCCCGGCGGCGCACGGTCCAGGCGTGCACGGCGAGGATCGCGCCCACCGCGGCGAACTGCGTCAGGGTCAGCACGGCGGCCGTCGGCAGGGCGAGGAACTGGGCGGTCTGCCGGTAGATCTCCACCTCCAGGGTGGCGAACCCGGGACCGCCGAGGATCTGCACCACTCCGAAGGAGGTGAAGGTGAAGAGGAAGACCATCAGCGCGGCCGCGGCCACGGCGGGCGCGAGGGCCGGCAGGGTGACCCGTCGCCAGGCGGCGAACCGTCCGGCGCCCAGCACCCGCGCGGCCTCCTCCTGCCTCGGGTCCAGCTGCGCCCACAGCCCGCCGACGGTCCGCACCACCACCGCGTAGTTGAAGAAGACATGGGCCAGCAGAATCGCCCACACGGTGGTGTCGAGGCGTACGCCCCACAGCTCGTCGAGGAAGCCGCCGCGCCCGACCAGCGCCAGGAACGCCGTACCGACGACCACGGTCGGCAGCACGAACGGCACGGTGACGACCGCCCGCAGCAGCTGCTTGCCGGGGAAGTCGAACCGCGCGAAGACGTACGCCCCGGGCAGCGCGATCAGCAGGGTCAGCGCGGTCGAGGCCAGCGCCTGCCAGGTGGTGAACCAGAGGACCTCGCGGATCTCCGGACGGGCCAGCACCTCGCCGATCCGGCCGAGCCCCCAGACGCCGTCCGGCTTCAGGCCCCGGCCGACGATCGCGGTGACGGGGTAGGCGAAGAACACCGCGAAGAAGGCGACGGGCACGGCCATCAGGCACAGCCGCACCGCGCTCCCGCGCAGCGCCGCGGTGCGCGAGGCGCCCGCCGGCCCGGTCCGCGGGCGCGAACCGGCCCCGCCCGCGCCCGCCCCATCCGCGCCCGTCCCCTCCGCGAACGTCCCGTCCTCGGAAGTCCCGTTCGCGGGGGTCCCGTTCGCGGGGGCTCCCTTCGCGGAGGTCCCCTTCGCGGAGGTCCCGTTCGCGGGGGTCCCGGCTACTTCACGACGAGCGAGGACCACGACTGGACCCACTGCTCACGGTTCTTGGCGATCAGGTCCGGGGCGACGGTCGTCGGCTTGTCCACGGTCGCGCCGAACTTCGTGAAGAGCTCCGGCAGTTCCGCGTCGCCGACGACCGGGTTCACGAACATGTTGAGCGGCATGTCCTCCTGGAACTCCTTGCTGATCAGGAAGTCCAGCAGGGCCTTGCCGCCCGCCTCGTTCTTCGCGCCCTTCAGCAGCCCCGCGAACTCGATCTGCCGGAAGCAGGTCCCGGTGGCGACCCCGGTCGGGGCCTCGGCCGGCTGCGGCTTCGCGTACAGCACCTCGACCGGCGGGCTGGAGGCGTACGAGACGACGAGGGGCCGGTCGGCCTTGGCCTTCCTGCCGCCCGCGGAACCGGAGAACTCCTCGTTGTACGCCTGCTCCCAGCCGTCGACGACCTTGACGCCGTTGGCCTTCAGCTTCTTCCAGTAGTCCTGGTAGCCCTTCTCCCCGTAGACGCCGACGGTGCCGAGGAGGAAGCCCAGACCGGGCGAGGAGGTCGCCGCGTTCTCGGTGACCAGCAGGTTCTTGTACGCGGGCTTCGCGAGGTCGTCGAAGGTGCGCGGCGGGTCCAGCTTCTTGTCCGCGAAGTACTTCTTGTCGTAGTTGACGCAGATGTCGCCGGTGTCGACCGGGGTGACCCGGTGCTCCGGGTCCAGCCGGGTGCCGGCCGCGGCCCGGTCGAGGCCCTTCGCCTCGTAGGGGGTGAAGAGCCCGCTGTCGAGCGCGCGGGAGAGCAGGGTGTTGTCGACGCCGAAGAACACGTCGCCGCGCGGCGAGCCCTTGGTCAGGATCTCCTGGTTGAGCGCGACGCCCGCGTCGCCGCTCTTCAGGACCTTGACGGTGTAGCCGGTCCGCCGGGTGAACTCCTTCAGCACCGCGTCGGAGGCGTTGAAGGAGTCGTGGCTGACCAGGGTCACGGTCTTGGAGCCCGGGCCCTTCGAGCCGCCGGAGCCGGAGGCCCCCTCGTCGGAGCTCCCGCATCCGGCGAGGGCGGTGACGCCGAGCGCGGCGACGACGGCCGCGGCCGCGAGCCGGCCGGTCCTGCGCGTGATGCTCATATGGATTCCTCCTGGGTTTTGGCCAGGAAGAGACGCGGCCCCGCCCGCGGAAAGCGGGCAGGGCGCAACAGCAAGAGTTGATGACCGAACTTCCTACCCGGAATGACCCGGGCGAGGTTCAGAGGGTCTGCGGACGACCGGTCCCCCGGTGCCGCACTCTCAGCGCTGTGGCGCTCCCCTGTCGGAATATGAAATTGGCTTCCGGCCCAGGCTACACGGGCCGCTCGGCCGGGTCGCCGGGGCCTCGGCGCCCGGTCGCTCCGGGGGCGTCCGCACCCGGCCGGCGCCGACCGGGCCCGACGGCCCGCCGGGCGCTCAGCGCTCGGCCGCCGCCAACTGGCCGCAGGCCCCGTCGATCTCCTGGCCCCGGGTGTCCCGCACGGTCACCGGCACCCCGTGCGCCGCGACGGCCTCGACGAACGCCCGCTCGTCCTCCGGGCGGGAGGCGGTCCACTTGGAGCCGGGCGTCGGGTTCAGCGGGATGAGGTTGACGTGCACCCGCTTGCCCTTGAGCAGCCGGCCGAGCAGGTCGCCGCGCCACGCCTGGTCGTTGATGCCCCGGATCAGGGCGTACTCGATGGAGACCCGGCGGCCGGACTTCTCCGCGTACTCCCACGCGGCGTCCAGCACCTCGCGCACCTTCCACCGGGTGTTGACCGGGACGAGGGTGTCGCGCAGCTCGTCGTCCGGCGCGTGCAGCGAGACGGCGAGGCGGCACTTGAAGCCCTCGTCGGCGAAGCGCAGCATCGCGGGCACCAGCCCGACGGTGGACACCGTGATGCCCCGCTGGGAGAGCCCCAGTCCGTCCGGCTCCGGATCGGTCAGCCGGCGGATCGCGCCGACCACCCGGTTGTAGTTGGCCAGCGGCTCGCCCATGCCCATGAAGACGATGTTGGACAGCCGCGCCGGGCCCCCGGGGACCTCCCCGTCGCGCAGCGCGCGCATGCCGTCCACGATCTGGTGGACGATCTCGGCGGTCGACAGATTGCGGTCGAGACCGGCCTGCCCGGTGGCGCAGAACGGGCAGTTCATCCCGCACCCGGCCTGTGACGAGATGCACATCGTCACCCGCTCCGGATAGCGCATCAGGACGGACTCGACGAGGGTCCCGTCGTGCAGCCGCCACAGCGTCTTGCGGGTGGTGTCGTCGTCGCAGCTGATGTGACGGACCACGGACATCAGCTCGGGGAACATCGCCTCCGCGAGCTTCTCCCGCGAGGCGGCCGGGATGTTGGTCCACTCCGCCGGGTCGTGCGCATACCGCGAGAAGTAGTGCTGCGAGAGCTGCTGCGCGCGGAACGGCTTCTCGCCGGTCGCGGCGACCGCCTCCTTGCGCTCGGCGGGCGTGAGGTCGGCGAGGTGCCGCGGGGGCTTCTTGGCTCCGCGCGGCGCGACGAAAGTGAGTTCTCCGGGCTTAGGCATGGTCCGTCCAGTGTCGCAGACACGCCGATGTGCACCGGGCCGTCGCCCAGCTCAGCGGCCACCAGGGCCGGGGCGGTGGGGGTCGTTGAAGGTGGTTGAGGGTCGTCGTCGGCGGCCCTCCGACGGCCCACAGACGGCCCAGCACCATGGCTTCGCCCGCAGGTCAGGGGTGTCAGTCGACGCTGCTGGCGGGGACCGTGCCGACGGCCAAGAGGTGCGAGCTGGCGGCAAGGAGTTCCGGGTACGGCTCAGCCATGCGGGCCGCGTCCATGGCTGAGGCGATCAACTCATCCGTGGGACCTTCGCCTGGCTGCTGTTCCGCCGCCTTCACCAACGACCAGGCGGGGCCCTCGATGCCGAAGACCTGAACGTCCTCCAGCCCAGAGGCGACTAGCTCCGTCACCAGCTCTTCGGCCCGGTGGAAGTACGACAGGGTGAACCCTCGTGCGCCGTCGTAAACCGCCGTCTCCAGAATCTTGGAAACGGAATTATGGATGCGCTCGGTGTGCAGGTGAGCGTACGTAACGTGCTCGAAAAGCGACGCATATCGATTGATCGCAGCGGCGGCGACCAGCCCGCCGGGCTTGGCCACACGGAAGGCTTCCGCCAGAGCCTGGTGCCGGTCTGCGGGGTCGGGTAGGTGGTAGAGCGGCCCGAGGAGCTGCACGACGTCGAAGCTGCCGTCCGGCTCGGGCAGGTCGCGCGCGTCCCCGACAACCGCCGGACACACCGCCGACGCGGCCTCGACATGACGGGGCACCGGGTCCACCAAAGCGACGTCGTAGCCGTCCTTCACGAGCCATTCAGCGTGAATCCCGGTCCCCCCGCCCACGTCGAGCACACGCGCTGGCGCGGGGGGCAGAAAGCGCCGGAGGAGTTCTTGGGTCCTGACCAATTCCATCCGTCCGTCTGCCGAGCTGCGCAGACGACTGTCCTCGTTGACCGTCTCGCCATAGAACCGCATCACGGAGGGAGCCAATTCGAAAGTCGACATGGTCGCAGTATCGTGTGTACCGGTGGACCAGTCCAGCGCAGGAAATAGGGGAAGCCATGGCAGTCCTGAAGTACGAAGAGATCGCAGAGTTCCTGCGCGCCCGCATTGCCGCTGGCGAGATCGCGCCCGGGGCCACGATCCCGTCGGGCCGCGAGCTGGCCGAGCAGTGGGGTGTGTCACGAGCCACCGCCATCAAGGCCGTCGACGTGCTACGTAACGACGGCGTGGTCGTGGCCAAGCAGGGAACCGGATTCGTCGTCACGGAGACGCCCGTGGCACGCCCCGCCGGCGCCCGCCGTGCAGGGTCGGCGCGCATCCTGGGCGGGATGCCGTTCCTGCGCGTCGGTGAACCCGACTGGGCGGAACCCCCTGCCCGTGTCGCCACCACACTCGGACTCTCCCCCGGAACGAAGGCACTCCGGCGCGTTCGCATCCTCCAGCTCCCGGACGGGACGCCGAACAGTTGCGTTGAGGCCTGGTTCCCCCCTGAGATCGCAGAGGCATCACCGCGACTTGCCGACACAGCCCCGATCGCCGAGGGGACGACGCGCTACGTCAGGCGTCAGACTGGACGAGGTCCGGCCGAGGGGGTGGACGTGACCACCGTGCGCCTCGCCACAGAGGTGGAGGCAGACCGCCTGAGTGTGCCGCCGAATACGCCGGTAGCCGTACTGCTGCACACGGCGTACGACGAGCAGGGCCGCCCGCTGGTCTGCGAGGAAGGTGTCACGCCATCCTCGCTCTTCGAGCAGGTGGACACCTACGCGATGTAGGTCAACGAACCTAGGGGCTGGACCGGTCCACCGGTCCAGCTTTTTTTAGTGCCTCAAAGGCGCCTCCCCACCTGGAAATATGCACCCACAGAGAGCGTCGCGAGCAAACTCGCGGCTTGACTGGACCGGTCCACCGGTCCAGTCTCTTGTTGTGGCCACCGCCCGATCCGGAACTTCCGGAGAAGGTCGATTCCGCCATGTCGAGAGGGCCTTCTTTGGGCTGCTCGAACTGCACGACCCAGGAGCCCCGCGTTGGTCGGGGGGAGGCGACCCGGCGCCTTGTCATTCACCGGAGGGTTCGAGGCCGAAAGGCCACGTCTCCATACACCTTCGCCGGGGTCGCTCTGCGGCCCCGTAAGGAGACATCTGCAACACCTGCACATGTCCGATCCGCTCCGGGAGGTTGATTTGTACCGACGAAGACTCTGGGCGCCAATCGTGCTGGACCGGCACTGCGGCTACGCCCTTTGCGTCTGCCTGATCCGCCGCTGAGCGCACCGGGATAGCCGGTGATTCGCGGGTTCGGGTCACCTTCGCAGCGGTTGCTGCGCCGATTGCCTCCTCCGCCCGTCCAGCCCTTCGCGGCGCTGTACGGGCGGGGTTGAGGGGAGTCGGAGTCCCCCGGTTCCAAACGAGTGCGCCGCCCGGAGGGGCTACTCCGGGCGGCGCTGAACAGGTACCCCTGGGAGGTCCCTGTGTTGACGAGTCTGACAGATGCGGAGAGGGACGAGTTGTCCCGTAAGAACGCCGAGCAGAACAAGCGCAGCGAGGACGACGCGCGGGCACGGGGTCGGGGCTGATGGCTACCGCCTCAGCGTTCGCCGCCGTGTTCGTTGCCCTGTTCGTCGCTCACAGCGTGGGGGACCACTGGGTGCAGACGTCCTGCCAGTCCGTGGACAAGGGCAAGCCCGGTTGGACTGGCCGTCTGGCCGGTGCCCGCCACGTCGCGACCCTGACCGCCACCAAGCTCGCCCTGCTCCTGCCCGTGGCCGCGCTGCTGGGCCTGCACCTGTCCCTGCTGGGCCTGGTCGCGGGTCTGGGTGTGGACGCGGTGACGCACTGGTGGGCGGATCGCCGCAGCACCCTCGCCTGGCTGGCCAAGGTCACCGGCAAGACCCAGTTCTACAGGCTTGGTGCCCCGCGCGCCGGCCACGACGACAACCCGCACATCGGGACCGGCGCCTACGCCCTGGACCAGTCCTTCCACCACCTGTGGCTGCTGATCGCCTCGGTCCTCATCGCCACCGTCTGACCCGCACAGCCCATGAACGGCGCGCGGCCCCCGGGGCGCATCCCGGGGGCCGCATCGGGCCGTTCCTCTTCGAAGGGAGCACGACCCAATGAAGTCCATCGCTGCACGTCAGCGTGTCGTTACGTCCGTCGCGTCCGGGGGTGAGCCGTCGGACGCGGAGCTGGACGCGGTTGAGCGGGAGATGCCGCTGATCTTGGCGGAGGTCGACTTGCTCGACGTGGAGATCGCGGTGCTGGATCGTCCGGTCATGGCGCTGGACGAGCGGCGTATCCGGAGGGCCCGAAACCGGGTCCTGGCCGCCCGCCGCACCATCGCGAACCGCGCCGGTCTGGCGCAGGCGGGCGGTGCCGCGTGACCGCGTCGACGATGAGCCGTCTGTCCTCTGCAATCAAGGTCTTGGCGTCGCTGACGGAGCGGTTCTCTGATCTGCCGGCCGCCGACGCGTCGGTCTCCAGGATCTACCCCGACCGGGTGTCTCTGTCCGTCTACGACCTGGGCCAGTTCGAGACGTGGCGGTCCGCTCTGGGCGTCAGCCCCGCCGACGTGGTCCTGGGAACGGAGTTCGGGGGCGGCCCTCTGATGTGGTTGTGCGCCGACGCCGTCGTGGACGGTGTCGCCGTTCACCTGGTCGGCTACGGGCACGTCCCGGTGGATCGCTCCGAAGAGACCGCCGAGCCGCTCGTTTCGGCGGAGGTGGCCTGATGAGGACGCGACGAACTCTGAGCACTGCGCAGCGGGCCGTTCTGGCGGCTGCGTTCGTGCCGATGCTGGCGACCGGTGTCGCTGGTGGTGTGGGCACGTACAGCAACATCAGCCACGCGTACGGCTCGGGTACGGCGCTGGGCGCGGTGGCGGCCGGTGAGGGCGCGACCGCTGTTCTGGCTCTGGTGCTGCTCGGCCTGACGATGCTGGGCCAGTCCTCACCCCGGGTCATCCGAGTGGGGCTGTGGGCCCTGCCGGCCGCCGCGTCCGTCATGGCGGCCATGGCCGGTCCGGATGCTGGTCGCACCGTGATCTACGCGGTGACGCCGATGGGTATGTGTGTGTCGGCGGAAGGCATGGCGTTCCTGGCCCGCCGGATCGTCGTCCATACCGACGGCCGTGACGCCGAGGCGGAGGCCAGGGCCGCGGCGGTGGTCCAGGCGCTGGCCTATCACCGGGCCGTCGCCGCCAACCACCCCGACGCCAAGGTTCAGGAGGAGGCGGAGAAGCGCTCGTGGAAGCTGGCCCGCAGGGTCGGAGCCACGGACGCGACCCTGGCCCCGCGTCTGCTGGAGGTCCAGCGGGACCGTGTCGCGGACGGAGCCGACGCCGCCCTTGGTGCGATGTTCGCCGTCACGCCCC